>NZ_FOQS01000011.1:0-230592 GCF_900113815.1 Pseudomonas sp. NFPP04
GACCGGTGGCCTTGATTGCCTTGACGAAGTCTTCGTTATCCCACGCATTGATCTGACCAGGGCGGGCGATGTAGGGCGCGTCCGGGAACATCTCTTTCAGTTCCGGCACCAGCGGGCCATTGGGGCCTTGCTCGAAGCTGGTGGTGAGGATGGTCGGCAGGTTGAAGAACTTGGCCAGGTCAGCCAGGGCGAGCACGTTGTTCTTGAACTCGTTGGGCGAGAAGTCCTGTACCAGGGAAATCAGGCCGGTCTGGTGGTCGACCAGCAGGACGACGGCGTCGTCTTTGTTCAAGCGGTTGTAGGTTGCAGTGCTCATGGTTGAATCCTTTTTTGTTCAGGTTGGTTGGACGTTGCGTTCAACATGGGCACAGATTAATGGGTGGGCAGTAGGGGATAAATCGGGTGAAACCGGTAATACCGTCAACTCACAGGGGACAATGGTGGCTGCGTCGAAGGTGCTTGGGGAGCCGCTGGGTGCGCCGCAGAGGGCGGTGATGTATTTGATGGAGATGGCGAACAGGATGGCGAATCGGACTGTAAGCCGCCCGCTTTTGGTCATTCAATTGTCCAGCAGCTTGTTGGACAATTGAATTGGGATTTTCACGGGCATTAAAAAGCCGGCTTGTGGCCGGCTTCTCGGGGACTGCCTCAGCTTGTTTTTGACAAACCTCACCAGCCTTCAAATCGCTCAGCCCACAACACGTCTGGCTGAATAGTAGGGGCATCCGCGGTAACTCCTCCGCTTCGCCAGGCAAGGTGGATAGCGTAAAGCCACCCCCTGCCAAATGTGCGGCGCATGATACCCATATTCACCTCAGTTGCCCACCTCCGGATCCGATTTAGAGCCTTCCCAGCCCAACAGATGCTCATCCAGTGGCACGGGCGGGCGGCGGTTATTCAGGGTGGACCACCAGAAAACCCACCCCACAATCTGGAAGTTCTGCTCAAAGCGTTGTTCGTAGGTGAGGTATTCGTCGGGATGCTCGCCGGCATTGTGACTGCGCATGCGCAAACCTCCGCCGGGCCTGTTGTAGAGGTATTTGATGCGCAGCATGCCGTCGTGTTCTACCGCGTAGATCTCGCCGTCGATGATTTGCGTGCGGCCTCGGTCGATGGCGAGGGTGGCGCCTTGTTGGATGATGTCGATCATGCTGTTGTCGACCATGTAGGCGCCCAAAGCGCGGTCGGGGTTTACGTTCAGGGCCTGAAGGGTGTGCTGCGAGAGGCGGATGCGCTCGTTGGAGGTGAATGAAGGGTGGAGATCGATCTCCACGTCGGTTTTTTCCGGGAGGCAGGCGGGGCCTGTGAGGTATTTGCCGCTGGCTTCGCGGGTGGTGGGCAGTCCTTTTCGTGAGCTCGGGCCATCCAGCAGGAAGTTGGCCGGTGGGTGTTTGGGGCCTTCGCCGGTGCGCAGCCAACGGCTGGAGATGCACAGCAGTTCTGCGATCTCGTTGAGTCGGCCCATGGGTACACCGCGCTTGAACCAGTTGTTCACGTGCTGGGGCGTGACACCGCGGTTCTTGGCGAAGTCGGAGGCGGAAAGATGAACTTCCTGTAGTAGCGCTTTTAAACGATCACCTGATGTATTCATAAACGCAGAGTTTACTGGCCGGAATTACAGATCAAATAAACCATGCGTTGAGTTGCGCTTGTAGGGATTTACTTAGTTGTAGCCTGATACTTCGGATTTTGATTTAAATTAAACGTTATTTATAAAACATTGAACTTTCCGTTTAATTTTTCCCACAAAAAAAGCCCCGAATAATCGGGGCTTTTTCAATTGCCGGGGCAATGAGGAGCGGGTATCAGCCTTTGTAGGCGGCAACCGACTTCAGGATCTCGGCGCGGGCGGCGTCTGCGTTGCCCCAACCGTCGATCTTCACCCATTTGCCTTTTTCGAGGTCTTTGTAGTTCTCGAAGAAGTGTTTGATCTGCTCCAGCAACAGTGGCGGCAGGTCGGTGTATTCCTTCACGTCCACGTAGAGCTGGGACAGCTTGTCGTGTGGAACCGCGATCACTTTAGCGTCGCCGCCGCCGTCGTCGGTCATGTTCAGGATGCCGACTGGACGCGCACGGATAACCGAGCCTGGGGTAACCGGGTAAGGGGTTACCACCAGCACGTCGAGGGGGTCACCGTCGTCAGCCAGCGTGTTGGGGATAAAACCGTAGTTGGCCGGGTAGAACATCGGGGTGGCCATGAAACGGTCAACGAACAGGCAGTCGCTGTCTTTGTCGATTTCGTATTTGATCGGCGCGTGGTTGGCCGGAATCTCGATGGCGACGTAGATGTCGTTCGGCAGGTCTTTGCCAGCCGGAATCTTGCTGTAGCTCATTGGGCGTTGCCCCCGTTAATTGGCCATGAAACATGGCCGGATTGGCCTAAAAGTGGCGGCGATTATAGGCACATTCTGACGCCGATGCCATGCGCCAGACGTCGTACGGTCATTCGCCCGGTGGCTGATAGCGCGGGTCGCTGGCTTGCAGTTGACTGAGGCGGGCCAGGGGATCCTGGCGATAAAAGCGGCTGAGTTGGGCGTACACCTGTGGATAACTGCTGACCAGCAAATCCGGGGCGCTGAAAAAATATTCGCTGGTGACGGCAAAGAATTCAGCGGGGTTTTCGGCGGCGTAGGGGTCGATCTCGGTCTCGGCATCCGGGTTGGCATCGAGTTGGCGATTGAGATCGTCGTAGGCGCTCTGCATCACGTTGGCCCACTCCTGCACGCGCATGTCATGGTGCAGTGGCGGCAGGCCGTTGGCGTCGCCGTTGAGCATGTCGAGCTTGTGGGCCAGTTCGTGGATGACCAGGTTGTAGCCTTCCCACTGACCGCTGGCCAGCACGCCGGGCCAGGCGAGGATCACGGGGCCTTGTTGCCAGGCTTCGCCGCTGTGTTCGCCGTCCCACTCGTGTTCGACGCCGCTGCTGTCGCGGTGACGCTGGGGGCTGAGGAAGTCGTCGGGGTACAGCACGATTTCGTGGAAGCCCTGGTACCAGTCGAGGTCGCCCAGGTTCATCAGCGGCAATTGCGCCTGGGCGGCGAGCAGCAGGCGTTGTTCCTGATGCAATTCGACGCCGGGCAGGGCGGTCAGGTGTTTTTCGGCGAGGAACAGCACGCAGGCTTCGCGCAGCCACTGGTCCTGCTCGGTGCTGATGCCGTCGAGGAAGGTCAGGTGATGGCGCACCCGTTGCCAGGTGTCATCGGCAATCGGGTGTTTGGCCAGCAAGCGCCGGCGACGCCAGGCGCTGAGGGACCACATCGCAGGTTACTGCGGCTTGGCTTCGGAGGATGTGCGGCCAAACCGGCTGCGGAACACCCCAATGATCATCGGCACGAGCGACAGCAGGATGATGAACACCACCAGCAGCGACAGATTTTTCTTGATGAACGGCACATTGCCGAAGAAATAGCCCAGGGTTACCAGGCCGCCGACCCAGAGGATGGTGCCGAATACGCTGAAACCGAAGAAGCGCGGGTAGGGCATTTTCGCGATGCCGGCAACGAACGGCGCGAACGTGCGCAGGATCGGCAGGAAGCGCGCCAGGGTCACGGTTTTGCCGCCATGTTTGTCGTAGAAGTCGTGGGTCTTTTGCAGGTAGTCGCGACGGAAGATCTTCGAGTTCGGGTTGCTGAACAAGCGCTCCCCGGCCGTTCGCCCGATCACATAGTTGGTGCTGTCGCCGAGGATTGCCGCCAGCATCAGCAGGCCGGCCAACAGCACCGGGTCCATGCCACCACCCGCAGCGACTGCGCCGGCGATGAACAGCAATGAATCGCCTGGCAGGAACGGCATGACCACCAGGCCGGTTTCGCAAAAGATGACAAGGAACAGAATGGCGTAGATCCACGGACCGTAATTGGTTACCAGCAGGTCGAGGTAGACGTCGAGATGCAGGATAAGGTCGAGCGGGTTGAAATCCATGGATGGCACCTGTGTGAATGGCCCGGCTCAGCAGGCCTGTGCGGAAGCTCGGGTAATAAGGCTACAAGTGTATGCCGCATTTCTTACAACCCTGAAAGGTCCGCATTATACGGATTGAGAGGTGAAAAGCGTGTTGGTTTTGTAGCGAAGGATGTCGTGGTAGCTTCAGGCAAACATCCAGTCTGAACGTGGGAGGGGGCTTGCCCCGATGGGGTAGTGTCAGTCAACACATCTGATACTGACCCAACGCAATCGGGGGAAAGCCCCCTCCCACAGCGGATTTGTGGTGTTTTTGATAGCGATGATCAATCCTCGCTGATCGGCAGCGTGTAGTTCTTGAACTCCGTGTCTTCCCGAAACCCAATGGACTCATAGGTCTTCTGCGCCACTTCGTTGTCGCTGCTGGTCGACACGCGCAGTCGCACCGCGTGGGTCTCCTTGGCCATTTTCTTCGCCGTGCGCATCAGGTTGTCCGCCACCAATTGCCGGCGGGCGTCTTCAGCCACATAGATGTCATTGAGGATCCACACCCGCTTGAGCGACAGCGACGAAAAGCTCGGGTACAGCTGGCAAAACCCCAGCAGCTTCTTGTCATCATCATCCGCCAGGGCCAGGTAGATCACCGACTCCTTGCGCCGCAGGCGCTTCTCCAGGAAGGCCCGCGACGAATCCGGGAACGGCAACGCCCCGTAGAACTCACGGTATTTGACGAACAGCGGGGTCAACAGGTCCAGGTGTTCCAGGGTCGCTTGAGTAATCCGCATGCCAGGCCTCAACTTCCAAATGGGGGATGACCACACAAGCGGCCGTGACTCGATGCTGCCTAATGGCGCGAAAAAGCGCAATCGTGCAGCGTTCAGTCATCCGGTGAACTGAGCAGGAAATTGCCTTTCATCAGGTCAGGATCATCCGACTCGAGGGTCTGCACCTGCGCCTCATCCTTGAGATTGACCCCCGACAGCTGCCGGCGACACGCCTCTCGCATCAAGTAAAGCAGGCGGTGGGCGGCCATGCCGTAGCTCAGGCCTTCCAGGCGCACATTGGAGATGCAGTTGCGGTAGGCGTCGGTGAGGCCGACCTTGGGGTTGTAGGTGAAATACAGGCCCAGGCTGTCCGGCGAGCTGAGGCCGGGCCGTTCGCCGATCAGAATGACGGTCATCTTGGCCCCGAGCAACTGGCCCACTTCATCCGCCACCGCCACGCGGCCCTGTTCCACCAGGATGACCGGCGACAAGGACCAACCGTCTGCGCTGCTCTGTTCTTCCAGGCGCGTCAGAAACGGCAAGGTGTGTTTATGCACCGCCAGTGCCGACAGGCCATCAGCGACCACCACCGCCAAGTCCACGCCGCCGGGGTTGGCCGATGCATGATCGCGCAGCAACTGGGCTGACTCATCGCTCAGGCGCCGCCCCAGGTCCGGGCGTTGCAGGTAGAGGTGACGGTCAGTGGCAGCACTGTGCAGCAACAGGCTGTCACGCCCGCGTTCGGCCAACTGACCGCGCAGGCCCGCATGGTCGAAGGGCAAGTGCACCGCATCCCGCGCCTGGGCGTGGGCAAACTGGAAATCCAGCTGCGCGTTAGTGGGGATGCTGGTGCCGGTGCGGCCCAGGGCTATTCGGGCTGGCGTCAGGCGGCGCAGTTCCAGCCAAGGGTTGTCAGGCAGGTCGAGTTGCACAGGCGGCTCCTTCATCCCAATTGCGCCAAGGCTTGGCGAAACGCCGGTGGCAGGCTGTTGCCGAAGTGCACCTTGCCGTCGGCTTGCGTAAAGATGCCCATTTTCGCCAGCCACTGCTCAAACTCCGGCGCTGGCTTCAAGCCCAGGGTCTGGCGGGCGTACAAGGCGTCGTGGAATGAGGTGGTCTGGTAGTTGAGCATGATGTCGTCGGAGCCGGGAATGCCCATGATGAAGTTGATCCCGGCCACTCCCAGCAGGGTCAGCAGAGTGTCCATGTCGTCCTGGTCGGCTTCGGCGTGGTTGGTGTAACAGATGTCGCAACCCATCGGCACGCCGAGCAGCTTGCCGCAGAAGTGGTCTTCGAGGCCGGCGCGGATGATCTGCTTGCCGTTGTACAGGTACTCGGGGCCGATAAAGCCTACGACGGTATTCACCAAAAATGGTTTGAAATGTCGCGCCACCGCGTAGGCGCGGGTTTCGCAGGTTTGCTGGTCGACGCCAAAGTGCGCGTTGGCCGACAGGGCACTGCCCTGGCCGGTTTCGAAGTACATCAGGTTCTGGCCCAATGTGCCGCGATTGAGGCTCAGGCCTGCTTCGTAACCTTCCTGCAGCACACTCAGGCTGATGCCGAAGCTGGCGTTGGCCGCCTCGGTGCCGGCAATCGACTGGAACACCAGGTCCAGCGGCACGCCACGGTTGATCGCTTCGATGGAGGTGGTGACGTGGGTCAGCACGCAGGCCTGGGTGGGGATTTCATAGCGTTGGATGATCGCGTCGAGCATCTCCAGCATGGCGCAGATCGAGGCGATGCTGTCGGTGGCCGGGTTGATGCCGATCATGGCGTCGCCGTTGCCGTACAACAGGCCATCGAGAATGCTCGCGGCGATGCCGGCCGGCTCATCTGTAGGATGGTTGGGCTGCAGCCGCGTGGACAAGCGCCCGCGCAGGCCCAGGGTGCCGCGAAACTGCGTGACCACGCGGATCTTCTGCGCCACCAGCACCAGGTCCTGCACACGCATGATCTTCGACACGGCGGCGGCCATTTCCGGTGTCAGCCCTGGCGCCAGGGCGCGTAGGGAATGTTCATCGGCCGCGTCGCTGAGCAGCCAGTCGCGCAAGCCGCCGACGGTCAGGTGGCTGACCACGCTAAACGCCTGTTTATCGTGGGTGTCGATGATCAGTCGGGTGACTTCATCGCTTTCATAGGGGATCAGCACTTCGTCGAGGAAGTGTTTGAGCGGGATATTCGCCAACGCCATCTGCGCCGCCACGCGTTCACCGTCGTTCTGTGCGGCGACGCCGGCGAGAAAGTCACCGGAGCGTGCGGGGCTGGCCTTGGCCATCACGTCCTTGAGGCTGTCGAAGCGGTAGGTCTGTGCACCCACCGTGTGGGAAAAACTTGCCATACAGTGTCTCCTTGGCGACGCAGGCACGCGCCTGCGTCGAGGTTTACGGCTATCAGTGCAAGGCGGCCTCTGCGGCCTGGATCGCCGCGAATTCCTCTTCGGGCGTGCCCGCTACCAAGTGATGCCGGCTGTAGAAAGCAAAGTAAGCAATTAATACTCCATAGATGATCGCGGCGCCAATCACCACCCGTGGATCCACCAGAAAGCCCGCTACCACGGCCACGCAGGCCAGCACGAGGGCAACGCCGGAGGTGAAGACGCCGCCCGGCGTGCGGTACGGACGGTCCATTTTGGGGCGACGGATGCGCAGGGTGATGTGCGCGGCCATCATCAGCACGTAGGAAATGGTCGCGCCAAACACCGCCACCAGGATCAGCAGGTCACCCTGGCCGGTCAGCGACAGGCCAAAGCCGATGATGCCGGGGATCACCAACGCCAGCACGGGCGCCTTGCTTTTGTTGGTCTCGGACAGTTTGCGTGGCAGGTAGCCGGCACGCGACAGCGCGAAGATTTGTCGCGAATAGGCGTAGATGATCGAGAAAAAGCTGGCGATCAGGCCCGCCAGGCCTACCAGATTGACGAAGCTGCCCATCCAGGTCGAGCCGCCATAGGACAAGGCCAGCGCCTCCACCAGCGGGTTGCCGGACTTGATCAACGCGTACGTGCCGGCGCCGCCCGGTGCTATTACCAGGATCAGCAGGGCAAAACTGGTCAGCACCACAATGGCGCCAATCAGGCCGCGCGGCAGGTCGCGCTTGGGGTTCTTGGTTTCTTCGGCGGCCAGCGGCACGCCCTCGACGGCCAGGAAAAACCAGATGGCATAGGGGATTGCCGCCCACACACCCACATAGCCGAACGGCAGGAAGGTGCTGGCACCCTTGGCCTCGGTCACCGGGATGTCCAGCAGGTTGGCGACACTGAAGTGCGGCACCATCGACACCAGGAACACGCCCAGGGCAATCGCAGCCACGGCGGTAATCACGAACATCAGCTTCAAGGCTTCGCCGACACCCAAGATGTGGATGCCGATAAAGATGATGTAGAACGCCAGGTAAATCATCCAGCCGCCAATGCCGAACAGCGACTCGCAATACGCGCCGATAAACACCGCGATGGCGGCGGGGGCGATGGCGTATTCGATCAGGATCGCGGTGCCGGTGAGAAACCCGCCCCAGGGACCAAAGGCGCTGCGGGCGAAGCCGTAGCCACCGCCGGCGGTGGGGATCATGGAAGACAGCTCGGCCAGGGAAAAACACATGCACAGGTACATGGTGGCCATCAGCAATGTGGCCAGGAACATCCCGCCCCAGCCACCTTGGGCCAGGCCGAAGTTCCAGCCGGCGTAGTCGCCGGAGATCACGTAGGCAACGCCAAGGCCGACCAGCAGTACCCAGCCGGCGGCGCCTTTTTTCAGTTCGCGTTGTTGGAAGTATTGGGAGTCGACTTTTTCGAAGTCGACAGAAGATCCAGTCGGTTCGCTAGGCATGGGAAAGTACCTTTCATTCTTATTGTTTTTAATTTGGCGTCTTTGTGTCGAATGCAAAATGTGGGAGGAGATAAGCCCCTCCCACATTTGATTGCATTTCAAATGTGCGAGGGGGTAATTAGAAGAAGCCCAGCGGATTAATGTCGTAGCTCACCAGCAAGTTCTTGGTCTGCTGGTAGTGATCCAACATCATCTTGTGGGTTTCACGGCCAACGCCGGACTTCTTGTAACCACCGAACGCGGCATGGGCCGGGTACAGGTGGTAGCAGTTGGTCCACACGCGGCCCGCCTTGATCGCGCGGCCCATGCGGTAGGCGCGGTTGATGTCGCGGGTCCACACACCGGCGCCCAGGCCGAACTCGGTGTCGTTGGCAATCGCCAGGGCTTCGGCTTCGTCCTTGAAAGTGGTGATGCTCACCACCGGGCCGAAGATTTCTTCCTGGAACACACGCATCTCGTTGGTGCCCTTGAGCAGGGTCGGCTGGATGTAATAGCCGCCGGCCATGTCGCCGCTAAGCTTCTCGACCTTGCCGCCGGTCAGCAACTGCGCGCCTTCGCCCTTGGCGATTTCCAGGTAGGACAGGATCTTGTCGAACTGCTGCTCGGACGCCTGGGCGCCGACCATGGTGTCGGTATCCAGCGGGTCGCCGCGTTTGATCGACTCGATCTTCTTCATCACCACTTTCATGAAGTCGTCGTAGATCGATTCTTCCACCAGTGCACGGGAAGGGCAGGTGCACACTTCGCCCTGGTTGAAGAACGCCAGCACCAGGCCTTCGGCTGCTTTATCGATGAACGAAGGTTCGGCTTTCATGATGTCGGCGAAGAAGATGTTCGGCGACTTGCCGCCCAGCTCAACAGTCGACGGAATAATGTTCTCGGCCGCCGCATGCATGATGTGCGAACCCACCGGGGTGGAGCCGGTGAAGGCAATCTTGGCGATGCGCTTGCTGGTCGCCAGGGCTTCGCCGGCTTCCTTGCCGAAACCGTGCACCACGTTCAGCACGCCCGGTGGCAGCAGGTCGCCGATCACTTCCAGCAGCACGTTGATGCCCAGCGGCGTTTGCTCGGCAGGCTTGAGCACCACACAGTTACCGGCGGCCAGCGCCGGGGCGAGTTTCCACGCGGCCATCAGCAGCGGGAAGTTCCACGGGATGATCTGGCCAACCACGCCCAGCGGTTCGTGGAAGTGGTAGGAGGCGGTGTGTTCGTTGATCTCGGCGCTGGTGCCTTCCTGGGCGCGAATGCAGCCGGCGAAGTAGCGGAAGTGGTCGGCCGCCAGCGGGATGTCGGCGTTGAGGGTTTCACGCACGGCCTTGCCGTTGTCCCAGGTTTCGGTGATGGCCAGCAGTTCGAGGTTCTGTTCGATGCGGTCGGCGATTTTCAACAGGACCAGCGAACGGTCCTGGGCCGAGGTCTTGCCCCAGGCGTCGGCGGCGGCGTGGGCGGCGTCCAGGGCTTTGTCGATGTCTTTGGCGGTGGAACGCGGGAATTCAGCAATTGCCTTGCCGTTGACCGGCGAAGTGTTGGTGAAATAGTTGCCATCGACCGGTGCAACGAACTCGCCACCGATGTAGTTGCCGTACTTGGCCTTGAACGAAACGATGGCGCCTTTAGTACCGGGGTGTGCGTAACGCATGGTGGGTATCTCCTGGCTTTTATGTTTATTGGGAGCGCAGCGCAACGAGCGCTTGATAAGCGTAGAGCAAAGGTTGGGCCACCGCTGTGTGAGCCAGCTAAATCAAGGGGTTGGGCATTGTTGCAAGGCGTTGCTGTGGCAGGGTTGATACAGCCTGTGTGACAGTTTGTGCCGTAAACGGTACAGCCCGTGACCGGCGGGTCGGCACGGGATTGCATTGCCTGGATGGCTGGGGGATGCTGGGGGTTCTCACGCAGGGAGAATAATAAGAAATGCACAACGATCATTTCAGTCGCCATGCCCAGCAAGTGCTCACCGTGGCGCATGGCCGCGACCCGTCCAGCGATCCGTCCATCGCCCGCTCCTGGCTGCGCTGCCTGGAGGACTATCACCTCGACCCTGCGCAAACCATTGCCCCCACCGTGCTTGAACACGGGCGCCTGCTGGAAAGCCGCGAGCGCCTGCAGCAGGTGCTGCACATTGCCGGCAGTGAGATGAACAGCCTGCACCAGCAGCTGTCCGGCGCCGGGCATGCGGTACTGCTGACCGATGCGCGAGGCGTGATCCTCAACTGTGTCACCGCGCCGTCCGAGCGCAAGATCTTCGAACGCGCCGGGCTTTGGCTGGGCGCTGACTGGAGCGAAGCGTGCGAGGGCACCAACGGCATCGGCACCTGCCTGGTGGAGCGCCAGTCCCTGACCATTCATCGTGATGAACACTTCCGTGGCCGGCATACCGGGCTGACCTGTTCGGCTAGCCCGGTGTTCGATCCCCATGGCGATCTGCTGGCTGTGCTGGATGTGTCCTCGGCCCGCGAGGCGGTGTCGCGTCAGAGCCAGTTTCACACCATGGCGCTGGTCAATCTGTCGGCGAAGATGATCGAGAGTTGCTATTTCTTGCGCCACTTTGAAAACCACTGGTTGCTGCGCTTTCACCTGCAGGCTGAGTCGGTGGGGTTGTTCAGTGAAGGATTGCTGGCGTTCGATGGCGACGGGCGCATCTGCGCGGTGAACCAAAGTGCGCTGAACCTGTTGGGGCAGTTGCGTGGCGGTCTGCTGGGCCAGCCGGTGGAGGCATTTTTCGAATGCACCCTCGATCAGTTGCTCGGCCGCGCCAGCGCCAATGCCACCGCCAGTTGGCCGTTGCGTACCCGCGATGGTCGGCATTTGTTCGCGGCGCTGCGCGGTCAGGTGCGCAGTATTCCCACACCCGTTGCCAAACCTGCGGTAGTGGAACGGCCGCGCCTGCCCGGCATCTGCCTGGGCGATCCGGCCCTGCAACAGGACTTCAGCAAGGCGTTGCGGGTTTTCGAGCGCGATGTGCCGTTGCTGATCAATGGCGAAACCGGTTCCGGTAAAGAGGCCTTTGCCAAGGCCGTGCATCAGGCCAGCCGGCGGGCCGACAAGGCATTTGTGGCACTCAACTGTGCCGCCATCCCGGAAAGCCTGATCGAAAGTGAATTGTTCGGCTATCGGGGAGGCAGCTTTACCGGTGCGCGCAAAGAAGGCATGCAAGGCAAGTTGCAGCAAGCCGATGGCGGCACCCTGTTTCTCGATGAAATCGGCGATATGCCCCTGGCGCTGCAAACCCGTCTGCTAAGAGTGCTGGAGGACCGGCTGGTGGTGCCGCTCGGCGGTGAGCCCCAGGCGGTAAACGTACGAATTATCAGCGCCACCCATCGCAATTTGCTGGCGCGTGTGCAGGACGGCACCTTTCGCGAAGACTTGTACTACCGGCTCAATGGTCTGGAAATTTCCCTGCCGGCACTGCGTGATCGCGCGGACAAATCCCAGTTGCTGGATTTTCTGCTGGGCCAGGAGGCGGGTGAGCAACAGGTCGCGCTGGATCCTGCTGCACGCCGGGTGTTGTTGGCGTTTGCCTGGCCAGGCAATGTGCGTCAGATGCGCATGGTGCTGCGCACGCTGATCGCGCTATGTACGGACGGTCTTGTTCGGCTTGAAGACGTGCCCGCCCGTGTTCGTGGTTCGCAGACCGCACAGGCAAACAGTGTCATGCCATCGGTTGATTCATCGCTTGATGTCGCCGAACGTGGAGCGTTGCTGGCCGCCTTGGCGCAGCAACACTGGCACATGAGCCAGACCGCGGTTTTATTGGGCATCAGTCGAAATACGTTATATAGAAAGTTGCGCAAGTACGGAATCGCTCGTCAATTGCGCCAGGAATGTTAGTTGCCGGTCGCTTATTAACTGCGGCGTGTAAGTAACGGTTATCGCTCACCGTCCGAGGGGTCGGCTTTGTTTGCGCGGCATTGGTTTTCTGGAACTGGTGGTTGGTTTTTCAAGACGCAAAGGATAAGGCCAATGTGCAATTTGGCCTTGCCTGTCTCAACAACCATCCGTTTCAGAAGTTATCAGGGTGAAGGTTATGCGTATAACAGGTCAGACTCCGGCAACACCTATGCAAACTGAACAACCGTCCACCGAGTCATCAAAAGAGCCCACGGCACCGCCCATTAATTATCCCAGTGATGAAGCCCAAAACGGGCAAGAGGTACACAGTCGTCGCAAGAGAGACTTGTTTTTCAACCCGTTCAGGCGGCGTCCGCCATCACCACCGACACGGGGAAGCAGCGTTGGAGGCTCACGGCCACGCCTCAATCCCCCGCCTGCAAGCCCAGCGCCGCCGACGGGGTCTGCGGGAAGTGCCTTCAAGAGTATTTTGCCAAAGATCACTGGCCAGCCGGTGGCCAATGTGATTCCGTCCCAGACCCATGCTGCTCCCAAGACCTTGGCCGAGGTGACGCAAAACCTGATCGTTGCGGATCGATTGCACAAGGCCGGTGTGTTTTCCACTTCCCCCAAACTCGGCACGGTGGCCCGTGATGCCTTTGTAAATGCGGGTGTCAATGGGCTCGTCAGTGCGCCACTCAGTATTGCAACCTACGCAGGGTCCGCTTGGACAGGAGAGGCGATCAAAGGCCAGTACGCCGCACAGACCCCGGTACTGCCACCGGTGCACCAACCGGCCCCCAGCACTCAGGGGACGACGCCCACGGGCAGTATTTCGACGCAGAATGCCAATGTAGACACGCGATTGGCCCTGGCCGAACTGCGTATCGAGGTCGTGGCGAATAACATCATGGCAATACGGGAGGGGACGGATGCGACGGCCCTCAAATTGGTTGAACGTGATTCACAGTCTCCGGGTGAGCGACTGGCCGCGCTTGAGGCCTTGTACGACGTCGCCGAAAATCAACTCAAGATGATCGGTGATGAAAACGACATGATCTTTCGACCTTACAAAGAAGCTTCCGGCGCAACGACCGGTACCGACAGCAGCCGGCTGGACAGCCTGGACAAGCGTTTTGAGGCGGTGAACAAGTTCATCGGCAAACTCATCGTACTCAAGGCCACCGAGTTACCCGTCGAAACAACAGCTGATACGGCGACCGTCTGAGTCCCCGGGCGGCCCTCCGGGGCCGCTTCCTGACAGCTAAAGAGTGCGATTTTCGCCCCCCTGCGCTAACCTGCCTCGATGTTTTACGAGGTCGACTATGCACATTCATATTCTCGGTATCTGCGGCACGTTCATGGGCTCGATGGCGGTGCTGGCCAAAGAGCTGGGCCACCATGTCACCGGCTCCGACGCCAACGTCTATCCGCCCATGAGCACGCAACTCGAGGCCCAGGGCATCGAGCTGACCCAAGGCTACGACCCGGAGCAATTCGACCCGGTCCCTGACCTGGTGGTGATCGGCAACGCCATGTCCCGTGGCAACCCAGCGGTCGAATATGTGCTCAACAAAGGTTTGCCTTATGTGTCTGGCCCGCAGTGGCTGGCCGACCACGTGCTGCAAGGCCGCTGGGTACTTGCTGTCGCCGGCACTCACGGCAAGACCACCACCAGCAGCATGCTGGCCTGGGTGCTTGAGCATGCGGGCATGAGCCCGGGCTTCCTGATTGGCGGCGTGCCGCAGAATTTCTCGGTGTCGGCGCGCTTGGGCGACACGCCGTTCTTCGTGATCGAGGCGGATGAATACGACAGCGCCTTCTTCGACAAGCGCTCAAAGTTCGTTCACTACCGTCCGCGCACGGCAATCCTGAACAACCTGGAATTCGATCACGCCGACATCTTCCCCGACCTGGCGGCCATCGAGCGCCAGTTCCACCACTTGGTGCGGACCATTCCAAGCGAAGGCCTGGTGATCCACCCGACCACTGAGCCTGCCTTGCAGCGCGTGATCGAGATGGGCTGCTGGACCCCGGTACAAACCACCGGCGCGGGCGGGCAATGGCAGGTCAAGTTGCTCAGCGAAGACGGTTCCCGCTTTGAAGTGCTGTTCGAGGGCGAGGCCCAAGGCATCGTCGAGTGGGACATGACCGGCCAGCACAACGTCGCCAACGCTTTGGTGACCCTGGCGGCTGCGCGGCATGTAGGCGTAGTGCCGTCCATGGGTATCGCCGCGCTGAGTGCATTCAAGAGCGTGAAACGGCGTATGGAAAAGGTCGCCGACGTGAATGGGATTACCATCTACGACGACTTTGCCCACCACCCGACGGCGATTGCCACCACCCTGGATGGCCTGCGCAAGCGCGTTGGCGATGCGCCGATCATTGCGATTGTCGAGCCGCGCTCCAACTCCATGAAGCTTGGCGCGCACCGCGACGGCCTGCCGGAAAGCGTCACCGATGCCGACCAGGTGGTCTGGTACGCACCGGCCAATCTCGGCTGGGACCTGCCGGCGATTGCCGCCCTGTGCACGGTGCCGTCCAGCGTCTGCGACTCCATCGAAGGCATCATCGAACACGTCAAGCACCAGGCCAAGCCCGGCACTCACGTAGTGGTCATGAGCAACGGCGGCTTTGGCGGCCTGCATGGCAAGTTGGCCGAGGCGCTGAAATGAGCGGCCCGGAGCGCGTCACCCTGGCGATGACCGGTGCATCCGGCGCACCCTATGGCTTGCGTCTGCTCGATTGCCTGGTGCGTGAAGACCGCGAAGTGCATTTCCTGATCTCCAAGGCCGCGCAGTTGGTGATGGCCACCGAGACCGACGTGGCGCTGCCGCCCAAGGTGCAGACCATGCAGGCCTTCCTCACCGAATACACCGGTGCGGCGGCGGGGCAGATCAAGGTCTACGGCAAAGAGGACTGGATGTCGCCGGTGGCGTCCGGCTCGGGAGCGCCGGCGGCGATGGTGGTGGTGCCGTGTTCCACGGGCACCTTGTCGGCGATTGCCACGGGGGCCTGCAACAACTTGATCGAACGGGCTGCTGACGTGACCTTGAAGGAGCGCCGCCAGTTGATCCTGGTGCCACGAGAAGCGCCGTATTCGAGCATTCACCTGGAGCACATGCTCAAGTTGTCGAACATGGGCGTGACCATTCTGCCGGCCTCGCCGGGTTTCTATCACCAGCCGCAGACCATCGATGACCTGGTGGACTTTGTGGTGGCGCGCATTCTCAACCTGCTGAACATTCCCCAGGACATGCTGCCACGTTGGGGCGAGCACCATTTGAGCAGCGATGAATAAGGCGCTGCTGGTCCTGCTGGCGCTGCAACTGACGGGCTGCGCCACCGCGCGCACGTTGGACGCGGCGCAACCGGGTGCGCCGGTGGTGTATGCCGGCACGCGGTTGGATTTGTATGCGATGAATGGTGGCTGCTGCGCCAAGGACAGGTTTGGTGCCGAGGCGCCGGGTTATCCTGGGGTGGATCTGCCGGCGAGTGCGTTGCTCGATACCTTGTTGTTGCCACTGTCGGTGTTGACGGTGTTGGGCGTTGGTTTCAACGCCACGGGCGGCCTGTAACCCTGGGGCAAGCCAGCTCGCCACGAAAAAGCCCTTCAGTGGGAAGGGACCGGTTATTTGCCGAGCTTGCGCAACTCGTCCGACTCCACCACCCGCACCCCATCCTGCTCTTCCAGCGCCAGGCGCCACATGGCGCGGGCCAGTTCGCACACTTCAATGCCGTGGTATTTGCCCGGAATCAACCGCGACAGCGGCCCGGCCAATTGCTCCGCCAAGCGCGGTTGCAAGCGTTCCCCCAGCAACAACGAAGGCCGCACGATGGTCAGCTGTGGCCAGTCCTGGGCCCTCAAGGCTTGTTCCATTTCCCCCTTGACGCGGTTGTAGAACACCGAGGATTTCGGGTCGGCGCCAATCGCGCTGATCACGATCAGGTGCCGCGCGCCCATTTCCCGCGCACGCTTGGCGAACGCCACGACCATGTCCAGGTCAACCGCGCGAAAGGCGGCTTCGGAACCAGCTTGTTTGAGGGTGGTGCCCAGGCAGCAGAAGGCGATATCCACCCGGCCGCTCAGTTGTGGCAGGAGCACCGCCGGGTCGCCCACCGGGTTTTCCAAATGCGGGTGTTCGGCCAGCGGCTTGCGGCTGGGCGCAAGCACGCGGGTCACGGTGGGTTCGTTGAGCAGGCGGTCGAGCAGGTGTTCGCCGGTAAGGCCGGTGGCTCCGGCGAGCAAGATATGCTGAGGCGTCAGGTACATGGTGTTTCCCCCTTGTTACACGTTACAGCTTAGTTGCCTTTGGCTTCCTTGCTATTCATTGAGACGCTTTCCAGCGCCTTTCGTGCCTGCTGTTTGCGTAATAATTGCCAGTGGGCGATCACACCCTTGGGGGCCCAGATCTGCGGTTCGGAGGCTTCGAAGTTGTCCGCCTGTTCGCGTTCGGCCACATGCAGTTGCGCCAGCTTGAAGGCTTGCTGCAAGTCGTCGGTCTGGTTGAGGGCTTGGGCGAAGAGGGCGTCGCCGAAATAGGTGAAGTCGGCTTCCTCGGAGCAGCCGAAGGACACGCGGTCGGCCCGGGAGGCGGTCATGATCAGCGTGTGCTCATCCTTCAAGGCCGGGATGAAGCCGCCGGAGTAGCAGGCCGAAATCACCACGATCTTGTCGCGGTTCTTCAGCGGTGCCAGCACGGCCGCCAGCTCATCGGCTGGCAGGTCGGCCAGCTCCATGCGCGGCTGGTCCAGCACCAGTTCGTGTTCGTGGGTACCGTGGCTGGTCATGTAGATGAACACCAAGTCTTCCGGGCCGGTGCGCTCGGCCAGGGTTTGCACGGCGCGACGCAAGCTTTCGCGGGTGGCCAGGGGGCGATCGGTGATGTGGTCGCGGTGATTGACCAGGCGAATCTGCCCGCGTGCGCCGAAGCGGGTGGCGAGCATATTACTGACGTAATCGGCTTCGCGCAGGAACACGCTTTGTTTACCGTCGCCAGCCACGGCCAGGGTGTACAGCTCCACGGCGGGGGTGGAGGCGGGCACGGCGGCGAGGGCTGCATCCAGCAGGCGGCCTTGGGCCAGCACGCCGATTTCCAGGGGGTCGGGCAGCAGCTTGCCGTCGGCGTCACGCACGCGCATGCCATTGACCCAGGTACCGGCCTGCACGGTGCCGTCGGTGAGGACCAGGGTACCTTTGCCTTGATAGTTGTCGCCGTCGAAACCGCCGATATAGAAGCTGCCATCGGTGAGGTTGAGGCGACCTTCGCCGCTAAAGCGCCAATCAGCGAACTGGCCGACGTAGTGGCTGCCATCCACACCGATCAACTCGCCCTTGCCGCTGAGCGCGCCTTCCTTGAATTGGCCGATCCACACGTCGCCATCGGCGTTCTCGTAGCGGCCCTTGCCGTTGAGTTGGTTCTGCTTGAACTGGCCGACATAGATGTCACCGTCGGCGCTGTTGAAGGTGCCGTTGCCTTCCAACTGGCCATCGACGAAATGGCCGCTGAACTGGTTGCCGCTGTCGTCGTTACGCTGGCCTTCGCCATTGGGCTTGCCGTGGGCGAACTGGCCCTGGTACTGGCTGCCGTCCGCCAGCTCCAGGCGACCAAGGCCGGAATACTGGTCGTCCTTGAATTCGCCGCGATAGGTCATCTGCCCCTCTTTGAGGGTGCCTTCGCCATTGCGTCGTCCGTTCTTGAAGCCGCCCACATAGTGGCTGCCCGCCGTGGTCAGGCTGCCCTGGCCATCGAACAGGCCTTGCTGGAACCGGCCTTTATAGACTTCGCCGTTGCTGCCATGCCATTCGCCCTGGCCGTGCCACTGGCCCTTGTCGAACTGCCCGGCGTACCAGCTGCCATTGGGGTAGTCCACGCGGCCCTGGCCCTGCAGCAAGCCATCGACCACATCACCCCGGTAGCGGCCGCCATCAGGCAGGCGCGCATCGGGCGGCAACAGCGATTCGCCATCTCCGCAAGCGGTGAGCAACAGGGCAAGGGCGAGGGGAGCGAGTGGGCGCATAGCGGGATCCGGATAATTGAGCGCCGAGTATGCCGCAGCTGCGAGTTTCATACATAAATTTACATACCCTGTGGTGAGGTTTATTTCCCCACCACAGGCACGGCCTTATACAAAGCAGAGTGACAACGACTCGGCAATGTAAGCCGGTTTTTCCTGGCCTTCGATTTCCAGGGTGCAGGTTGCCTTGAGCAACCAGTGGCCGGGCTTTTTCTCGGACACGTCGGTGAGGGTGACCGCCAGGCGCACGTTGGAGTTGACCTTCACCGGCTGGATGAAGCGCACGCTGTCCAAACCATAATTGACTGCCATCTTCAGGCCTTCGGGCATGATCAGGATGTCTTCGATCAGCTTGGGAATCAGCGACAACGACAGGAAGCCGTGGGCGATGGTGCTGCCGAATGGCGTTTGCGCGGCCTTGACCGGGTCGACGTGGATGAACTGATGATCGCCCGTGGCCTCGGCGAACAGGTTGATGCGTGCCTGGTCGATGGTGAGCCATTCGGAACGTCCCAGTTCCTTGCCGACATAGTCTTTGAGCTGCGCTACGGGTACATGGGGCATTGCGTCTCTCCTTGGTTCATCGGTGCTGTTTTTATCGATTACAGAGAACCAATGTAGATCATCATGGCCAATCGGCCCGGTCAACCCACCATGCTTTTGGCGAATGCCGGTGCATAGGGCGGGCATGCTTATAATGCGGGCGAGTTTCGAGGGGGAAGAACGGATGCTGTTACGGGGCCTGACCTGGCTGGTGCTGTTTCAATTGATCGGCACCGCGATCAATCATTTGCTGTTGCCGGTACTGCCGGGGCCGATCATCGGGCTGCTGCTGATGCTGGGTTTCCTGGTCTGGCGTGGCGAAGTCGGCGAGCCATTGAGCCTGGCCGCCAGCAGCCTGTTACGGTACCTGCCGTTGCTGCTGGTGCCGCCGGCGGTAGGCGTGATGGTGTATGCCAAGGACATCGCCGCGGACTTCTGGGCCATTGTCGGTGCGCTGGTGTTGTCACTGGTGATTGCCATGGGCTTTGTCGGCGTGTTGATGCAGCAGATGGTCAAGCGCAAGGAGAAGGATCAATGACCTTCGACTGGCAGGGCGCCTGGGCGGCGGTGATCCATCACCCGTTGTTCGGCATCGGCATCACCCTGGGTGCCTATCAACTGGTACTGGCCGGTTTCGAGAAAACCCGCTGGATCTTCCTGCAGCCTGTACTGGTTTCCATGCTGCTGGTGATCGGCGTACTGATCAGCTGTGGCCTGAGCTACGCCGAGTACCGCAAGAGCACCGAGATCATGGGCATCCTGCTGGGCCCGGCGACGGTGGCCCTGGCGGTGCCGCTCTACTTGAACCTGCGGCGCATTCGCCAATTGTTCTGGCCGATTTTTACTACGCTGGTGATAGGCGGAGTGTTGGCCACCGGCCTGTGTGTACTGCTGGGCTGGTGGTTTGGCGCCGAACACAGGATGTTGATGACCATGGCGCCCAAGTCGGTGACCTCGCCGATCGCCATGCTGGTGGCCGAGCAGATTGGCGGTGTGGCGGCATTGGCGGCGGTGTTTGTGCTGATCACCGGGGTGATCGGCGCGATGATCGGCCCGGCATACCTGTCGCGCCTGGGCGTGCACAGCCCTGAGGCGCGGGGCATGGCCCTGGGCATGACCGCTCACGCGGTCGGCACCTCAGTGGCGTTGCAGGAAAGCGAAGAGTGCGGCGCCTTTGCGGCGCTGGCCATGAGTCTGATGGGCGTGGCCACGGCAGTGTTCCTGCCGCTGGCTGTGTCGGTGATCGTTTAAACCGGGTTTAAGGAAACCTTTATGAGTCTGGCGCTGTTCCCACTCAATACCGTGCTATTCCCAGGCTGCACCCTCGACCTGCAATTGTTCGAGGCGCGCTATCTGGACATGGTCGCCCGCTGCATGAAAAAGGGCGAAAGCTTCGGCGTGGTGTGCATCCTCGACGGCAAGGAAGTGGGCCTGGCCCCGGACGGCTACGCGCTGATCGGCTGTGAAGCGCTGATCCGCGACTTCAAGCAGCAGGACAATGGCCTGCTGGGGATTCGTGTCGAAGGCGGTCGCCGGTTCCGGGTGCGTGACGCGGGCGTGCAGAAAGACCAACTGCTGGTGGCTGATGTGCAGTGGCTCGAAGAACTGCCGGATCAACCGCTGGAAGAAGAGGACGCCGACCTGCTGGCATTGCTCCAGGCGTTGGCCGAGCATCCGATGGTGGCCTCGCTGGACATGGACGCCCACGCCGACGGGCAGCAAGCCTTGGGCAATCAACTGGCGTATCTGCTGCCATTCACCGAGGCCGACAAGATCGACCTGCTGCAACTCGACGACCCGCAGCAGCGCCTGGATGCGATCCAGATGCTGCTCGATGAGTTGCAGGGCGAGTTGTTCACTTAATAGGCATAACGCAGCAGGGCGTGGGGCGTGCCGGTGAGGGCGATAAAGCTGAGCACCGCCACCAATGCTGGCAGCAACAGCCACCAGGCTTTTTGCGGCATCGCCGGCAGCGGGCTGCGGTACTGGCTGACCCCCAGGCTGAACGCACATACCGTCATCGCCAGCAGCGTGCCGGCCAGGATGTCTGTGGGCCAATGCGCGCCCAGGTAGACCCGCGACAATGCGATAAAGGCGGCGGGAATGCAGCCCAGCAGCATCCAGGTCAGGCGTAGCCGGATGGGTTGCCCGCGCCCGGCCAGGACCGCGAGGGCCAGGAAAAACGCAAACGCGCCGGATGCATGGCCGCTGGGCATACTGAAACTGGTCAGTGGGTCTGTGAGGATTTCCGGGCGGCCACGGGCGAAAAACAACTTGGTTCCGGTGTTGATCACCGCCGCACCGGCGAGGGTCGCGCCGACAAACACCGCATGGCGCCATTGCCGAGCCACTAGCAGCAAGCCGGTAAACACGGCGCTGGCGACGAACATCTTCTTGAATTCGCCCAGTTGGGTGATGCGCACCATCACTTCGTCCAGCCAGGGGCTGCGGTGCTCCTGTACCAGGGCGCTCAGGCCCTGGTCAAAGTCATTGAGGTGGGGGTAGCCGATAAACAAGGCGATCAACATCGTCAGGCTGGCGCAACCGATCCAAAGGGTAGCGCGACGATGGCCACGCAGGCTGCTGTTCAGGCTCAGGCCCACCACCACCGCGATACAGGCTGCTACCACTCCCGCTTCAGGCCAGAAACCCTCCGGCAATGGCAGGCGGAACGCGGCGCCGGTCGCCCAGCCTGGCAGCAGGTACGCCACCGACCAGCCCGCCGCCGCCACGAGGCTGACAATCGCAAAACGCGGGAAGGGCATGTCGCACATCCCGGCCACCATCGGCAGCATGGGCCGCAGCGGGCCGATGAAGCGCCCGACCAGCAGGCTGGCAATGCCGTACTTGTGGAAGTAGGTTTCGGCGCCGTTCATCCATTCCGGGTGATGACGCAAGCCGGGCAAGCGCCGGATGTTCTGGTGGAAATGTCGCCCCAAGTAGTAGGAAACCCCGTCACCCAACAATCCGCCGAGGAAGCCCAGCAGCAGGGTCTCGCTCAGTGACAGCGCACCGCTGCCGGCGAGGGCGGCAATGGCAAACAACAATACCGTGCCCGGCACGATCAGCCCGGCGATGGCCAGGCACTCCACGCAGGCGACGATAAACACCGCGACCGCCAGCCATTCGGGGTTCAGGGTCAACCAGCCGGTAATGCTATCGAGCCATTGGCCCATACAATCCACTCCATGCTCAAATCAAAAAATAATCGCGGCCTTCGACCTGGCCCCTGCGCAGCGGGTTCCGCGTGCAATAAGGCGCGTAGCCAGCATCGACGAAGCGGTACATCAGGTGTTCATCACGCCCGCTGGGAATCCCCAGGCGGGTGGTCTGGATGATCTGGGTCGGGGTCTGCCCCACATCTTCCACGTAGAGCCGTTCCTGATCGAAGCGCTTGGCATCCCACATCGGCACCTTCAGACCCAAGGCCTTACACAGCAGGGTCTGGCCGGCGCACAGTTTTTGCGAGGCGCGGGGACTGCCGTCGGGGGTCGGGTTGTTCAACAACATCTGTGCCAGGCTGGCCGGGCCTGATACCTCATCGACCCATGGATAGGCCGATTTGATCAACACGGCATTGCCTGGTCCATGGGCGCTGAAGTTCAGCGAATCGCCACCCCGGGCGTAGTACATGTAGATATGCCCGCCATCCAGAAACAAAGCCTTACGCTTTTCTGTGTAGCCCAATGAGGCGTGACTGCCTTTTTCCGCCACGTAATAGGCTTCGGTTTCAATAATCCGCGCCGAAAGCCAGGTTTCACCGACGCGATGGCGGATGACTTTGCCGAGCAATTCCTGCGCAAGCAGTTGCGCGTCACGGTCGAAGAAGCAGTCGGGCAGGGCGCTGGCGGGGAGTTGCGGCGATGAACTGGGCATGGCGGTCAGGGTAAATACGGCTAAATGTGACGGAATCATAACAACTCCCACCTTAATTACCGCTGAACCCCAGGTTTTTACAGTTCATTTCGACCATCCGCCCCTCACCGCTGTCAGTCGGGCGGCGTCACAGCTATAATCTGCCGCTTTCCTCCCTGCCAAGACTCCCTGACCATGACTGAGTCCGTTCTTGACTACATGACCCGCCTGGGTCGCGCTGCCCGTCAGGCCTCGCGGTTGATCGCCCGTGCGAGCACTGCGCAGAAGAACCGTGCCCTGCTGGCCGCCGCCGATGCCCTGGATGCTTCGCGCTCCGAGCTCAGCGCCGCCAACGAGCAAGACCTGGCCAACGGCCGCGCCAGTGGCCTGGAGCCGGCCCTGCTGGACCGCCTGGCACTGACCCCGGCACGTATCGACGACATGATCGAAGGCCTGCGTCAGGTGGCCAAGCTGCCTGACCCCATCGGTGAAATTCGCGACATGCGTTACCTGCCGTCCGGCATTCAGGTCGGCAAGATGCGCGTGCCCCTGGGCGTGATCGGTATCATTTACGAGTCGCGTCCGAACGTGACCATCGACGCCGCGAGCCTGTGCCTGAAGTCTGGCAACGCCACCATCCTGCGCGGCGGTTCCGAGGCGATCAATTCCAACCGTGCCATCGCGGCCTGCATCCAGCAGGGCCTGGCCGTGGCCGAGTTGCCCGCCGAAGTGGTGCAAGTGGTGGAAACCACCGACCGCGCCGCCGTGGGTG
This sequence comes from Pseudomonas sp. NFPP04, assembly GCF_900113815.1. Classification (NCBI taxonomy): domain Bacteria; kingdom Pseudomonadati; phylum Pseudomonadota; class Gammaproteobacteria; order Pseudomonadales; family Pseudomonadaceae; genus Pseudomonas; species Pseudomonas sp. NFPP04. The sequence continues at coordinate 23,505 of NZ_FOQS01000011.1, forward strand.
CGCTGATCACCATGCCGGAATTCGTCGACGTGATCGTGCCGCGTGGCGGCAAGAGCCTGATCGAGCGCGTCAGCCGCGATGCCAAGGTGCCAGTGATCAAGCACCTGGACGGCGTGTGCCACGTGTACATCGACATCGCCGCCGACATCGACAAGGCGATCCGCATCGCCGACAACGCCAAGACCCACCGCTACGCCCCGTGCAACACCATGGAAACCCTGCTGGTGCACGTCGGCATTGCCGAGCGCGTGCTACCGCCGCTGGCTGCCATCTACCGCGACAAGGGCGTTGAACTGCGCGGTTGCGAGCGCACCCGTGCGCTGCTGGGCGCGGACGTGATCGAGGCGACCGAGCTGGACTGGTACACCGAATACACCGCGCCGATCCTATCGATCAAGATCGTCGATGACCTCGACGAAGCCATCGAACACATCAACACCTACGGCTCCAAGCACACCGACGCCATTGTCTCCGAGCATTTCAGCGATGCGCGACGCTTCCTCAACGAAGTGGATTCCGCCTCGGTGATGATCAACGCTTCGACACGCTTTGCCGACGGCTTCGAATACGGCCTGGGCGCAGAGATCGGGATTTCCACCGACAAGCTCCACGCCCGTGGCCCGGTCGGGCTGGAAGGCCTGACCAGCGAGAAGTACGTGGTGTTCGGCGACGGTCATGTGCGCACTTGATGGGTAAACGCATCGGGCTGCTCGGCGGTACCTTCGACCCCGTGCACATCGGCCATTTGCGCAGTGCCCTGGAAGTTGCGGATGCCCTCGCGCTGGACGAGCTGCGTGTGATGCCCAATGCGCGGCCGCCCCATCGCGATACGCCGCAGGTATCGCCGCAGCAACGCCTGGAAATGGTGCGCCTGGCGGTGGAAGGCATAACGCCGCTGGTGGTGGACGACCGCGAGCTCAAGCGCGATAAACCGTCCTACACTGTTGACACCCTGGAGCTGATGCGCGCCGAGTTGGCCGCGGATGACCAGTTGTTTTTGCTTCTGGGCTGGGACGCTTTTTGCGGCCTGCCCTCTTGGCATCGCTGGGAGGAACTCCTCCAGCATTGCCACATCCTGGTTCTGCAACGCCCGGATGCCGACAGCGAACCGCCGGATGCCTTGCGCAACCTGCTGGCCGCGCGGTCGGTAAGTGACCCCTTGGCCCTGACCGGGCCGAACGGGAATATTGCATTCGTCTGGCAGACCCCGCTTGCGGTGTCCGCCACCCAGATCCGTCAACTGCTGGCCAGCGGGAAGTCGGTACGTTTCCTGGTGCCTGACGCGGTCCTGGCCTACATCGATGCGCACGGGCTTTACCGTGCGTCGAACTGAAAAGGCGCGCTTGAACGCACGAAAAATCGTACGGCAGGCGCCCGAACATACGAGCAAAACGAGTTTTATATGACGAACAAAGACGTAAGCAAAGTTAAGCGCAAAGGCACTTTCAAAAGCGCGCCGTTGCCGGTTGAAGCCCACGTAGGCCCGGAACTGGCCGGCGAAGAGCTGGTAAAGGTTGCCGTGGCTGCCCTGGAGGACGTCAAGGCCCAGGATATCCAGGTGCTGGACGTGCGCGACAAGCAGAGCATCACCGACTTCATGATCATCGCCACCGGTACCTCGAACCGCCAGATCGGCGCGATGCTCGACAAGGTCCGCGAAGCCGTCAAAGCCCAAGGCGTGAAGCCGCTGGGTGAAGAAGGCAAGGGCGACAGCGACTGGGTGCTGCTGGACATGGACGATGTGATCGTTCACATGATGACCTCCAACGCTCGCCAGTTCTACGACCTGGAGCGTCTGTGGAAAGGCGCCGAGCAGAGCCGTGCCGCCGATGGCAAGCACCACAGCCCGGAAGTGGGCCACGCGCACTTCGACAAGCTGAACAAAGACCAGGAATAAGGAACGGCTGTGCGCCTGCGTCTGATTGCTGTCGGTTCACGCATGCCCAAGTGGGTGGAAGAAGGCTGGCACGAGTATGCCAAGCGTCTGCCCGCCGAGCTGTCGCTGGAACTGGTAGAGATACCGCTCAATACCCGGGGCAAGAATGCCGACGTGGCGCGCTTTATCCGTCAGGAAGGCGAAGCCATGCTGGCCAAGGTCGGCCCCAACGAGCGCATCGTCACCCTCGAAGTGCACGGCAAGCCCTGGAGCACCGAGCAGCTGGCGGTGGAACTGGATCGCTGGCGCCTCGACTCGCGTACGGTCAACTTCATGGTCGGCGGTCCCGAAGGGCTGGCGCCGGAAGTCTGTGCGCGGGCGGACCAGCGCTGGTCGCTGTCGGCGCTGACGCTGCCGCACCCGTTGGTAAGGATCCTGATCGGTGAACAGCTGTATCGCGCCTGGACAGTCCTGTCCGGGCACCCTTACCACAAATAATCTGCGCCCCTCCCGATGACCCAACCGATCCGCATCAAGGACCACGAGAAAGACGCACGTCTCGTACGCGCACGCGTGGTGTTTGGCGCGATCATGGTGGTGGCGTTGTTGGGCGTGCTGATCGCCCGTCTGTATTTCCTGCAGGTGATCCAGTACGACTATCACTCCACGCTGTCGGAAAACAACCGGGTGCATGTGCAGCCGATCCCGCCGACCCGTGGGCTGATTTTCGACCGTAATGGCGTGGTGGTGGCGGACAACCGGCCCAGCTTCAGCCTGAGCATGACCCGCGAGCGCTCTGGCGACTGGCAGCAGATCCTCGATGTGATCGTCGAGGTGCTGCAGCTGACGCCGGAAGACCGGGTGATCTTCGAGAAACGCATGAAGCAGGGGCGCCGGCCTTTCGAGCCGGTGCCGATCCTGTTCGAGCTGACCGAAGAGCAGATCGCGCGGATCGCGGTGAACCAGTTCCGCCTGCCGGGTGTGGAAGTGGTGGCGCAGTTGGTGCGGCATTACCCGCAGGGGCCGCACTTTGCTCACTCCGTCGGCTATATGGGGCGGATTAACGAGAAAGAGCTGAAAACCCTCGATCCGGTGAATTACAGCGGCACCCACCATATCGGCAAGACCGGCATCGAGCGTTTTTATGAGCCCGAGCTGCACGGCCAGGTGGGTTACGAGGAAGTCGAGACCAACGCCCGTGGCCGCGTGCTGCGGGTGCTCAAGCGCACCGACCCGGTGCCGGGCAAGGACATCGTACTGAGCCTGGACATCAAGTTGCAGGAAGCGGCGGAGATGGCCCTGGGCGGGCGTCGCGGCGCGGTGGTTGCCCTGGACCCGGCTACCGGTGAAGTCCTGGCGATGGTCAGCCAGCCGAGTTTCGACCCCAACCTGTTTGTGACCGGGATCAGCTTCAAGGCCTACGCCGAGTTGCGCGATTCCATTGATCGTCCGCTGTTCAACCGCGTGCTGCGCGGCCTGTACCCGCCGGGTTCGACCATCAAGCCGGCGGTGGCGATTGCCGGCCTGGACGCGGGTGTGGTTACCGCTTCCAGCCGCGTGTTCGACCCGGGCTACTACATGCTGCCCAACTACGATCACAAATACCGTAACTGGAACCGCACCGGCGACGGCTTTGTCGACCTGGACACCGCAATCATGCGCTCCAACGACACCTATTTTTACGACCTGGCCCATAAGCTCGGGATCGATCGCCTGTCTGCCTACATGGGCAAGTTCGGTCTCGGCCAGAAAGTCTCCCTGGACATGTTCGAAGAGTCCCCCGGCCTGATGCCGTCGCGGGAGTGGAAGCGCGCAACCCGCCGCCAGGCGTGGTTCCCGGGCGAAACCCTGATCCTCGGTATCGGCCAGGGCTACATGCAGGCCACGCCGCTGCAACTGGCCCAGGCCACGGCGTTGGTCGCCAACAAAGGCATCTGGAACCGTCCGCACCTGGCCAAGACCATCGAGGGCGAGAAGCCCCTGGATGAAAACCCGATCCCGAACATCGTGCTGCGCGATCCGTCCGACTGGACCAAGGTCAACCATGGCATGCAGCAAGTGATGCACGGTGCACGCGGCACCGCACGCAAGGCGGCCATTGGTGCGCAGTACCGCATTGCCGGCAAGAGCGGTACCGCCCAGGTGGTGGCGATCAAGCAGGGCGAAAAATACGACCGCTCCAAGGTTCAGGAACGCCACCGCGACCACGCCTTGTTTGTCGGCTTTGCCCCGGCGGACGATCCGAAGATCGTGGTCGCGGTGATGGTCGAGAACGGCGAGTCCGGCTCCGGCGTCGCGGCTCCCGTGGTGCGCCAGGTGATGGACGCCTGGCTGCTGGCCGACGACGGCAGGCTCAAGCCCGAATATGGCGGCCCCCCTTCAAGCACCGAGGTTACGGCCCGTGAAGAGTAATTTTGACCGCATCCTCTCCAGTGAGGATGTGATGCGTCGCCGTGCGACGTTGCTGCAACGCATGCACATTGATGGCCCGCTGCTGATCCTGCTGCTGACCCTGGCGGCCGGCAGCCTGTTCGTGCTGTATTCGGCCAGCGGCAAGAACTGGGACCTGCTGATCAAGCAGGCGTCGTCGTTCGGCCTGGGCTTGTTGTCGATGGTGGTGATCGCCCAGCTCGAGCCGCGTTTCATGGCGCGCTGGGTGCCGTTGGGCTACGTCGCCGGGGTGTTGTTGCTGGTGGTGGTCGACGTGATGGGCCACAACGCCATGGGTGCCACCCGCTGGATCAACATTCCGGGGGTGATTCGCTTCCAGCCGTCGGAATTCATGAAAATCCTGATGCCCGCGACCATTGCCTGGTACCTGTCCAAGCGCACCTTGCCGCCGCAGCTCAAGCACGTGGGGATCAGCCTGATCCTGATTGGCGTGCCGTTTATCCTGATCGTGCGCCAGCCCGACCTCGGCACCTCGCTGCTGATCCTGGCGGGTGGCGCGTTCGTGCTGTTCATGGGCGGCTTGCGCTGGCGCTGGATCCTCAGCGTGCTTGCCGCTGCCGTGCCGGTGGCCGTGGCCATGTGGTTCTTCTTTATGCACGACTACCAGAAGCAGCGGATCCTCACGTTCCTCGACCCGGAAAGCGATCCGCTGGGTACCGGCTGGAACATCATCCAGTCGAAGGCCGCCATCGGCTCCGGCGGGGTATTTGGTAAGGGTTGGTTACTGGGCACCCAGTCGCACCTGGACTTTTTGCCCGAGAGCCACACCGACTTCATTATTGCGGTGATGGGCGAAGAGTTCGGCCTGGTGGGCATTTGCGCGTTGTTGCTGATCTATCTGCTATTGATTGGTCGCGGCCTGGTGATCACCGCGCAGGCGCAGACGCTGTTCGGCAAATTGCTCGCCGGCGCCCTGACCATGACTTTTTTTGTTTACGTTTTCGTCAACATCGGTATGGTCAGTGGCCTGTTGCCGGTGGTTGGGGTGCCGTTGCCATTCATTAGCTACGGCGGAACTTCGCTGGTGACATTGCTGTCAGCGTTTGGGGTTTTGATGTCGATTCATACGCATCGCAAATGGATCGCACAGGTTTGAATAAGGTGAAGATGTCAATGCAAGTAATGCGCGGCTGGGCGACTCGGCACGCGTCCTGGATGGGCCTGATTGGGCTGCTGGGCGCAACGCAGGAGGCGCAGGCCGGTGACTATGATGGTTCACCCCAGGTCGCCGAATTTGTCGGTGAGATGACCCGCGACTATGGTTTCGCCGGTGAACAGCTGATGGGCGTGTTCCGCGAAGCGCAGAAAAAGCAGGCGATCCTCGACGCCATCTCGCGCCCCGCCGAACGTGTGAAGCAGTGGAAGGAATATCGCCCGATGTTCCTCACCGACGCCCGCGTGGCCCGTGGTGTGGACTTCTGGCGCCAGCACGAGGCCGTGCTGGCTCGCGCCGAGCAGGAGTACGGCGTGCCGGCCCAGGTCATCGTTGCGATCATTGGCATTGAAACCTTCTACGGGCGCAATACCGGCAGCTATCGGGTGATCGACGCCTTGTCGACCCTGGGCTTCGATTATCCGCCCCGCGCCGAGTTCTTCCGCAAGGAACTGCGCGAGTTCCTGCTGCTGGCCCGCGAAGAGCAGGTCGACCCGCTGAGCCTCAAGGGTTCCTATGCCGGTGCGATGGGCTTGCCGCAGTTCATGCCGAGCAGCTTCCGCGCCTATGCAGTGGACTTCGACGGCGACGGGCATATCAATATCTGGAGCAACCCCGACGACGCCGTCGGCAGCGTGGCCAGCTACTTCAAGCGCCATGGCTGGGTCGCCGGCGAGCCGGTGGTGATCCGCGCCGATGTCAGTGGGGACCGCGTCGATGAAGGTCTGACTCAGGGCATCGAGCCGGCCAAGACGGTCGGGGAGTTGCGGGCGCTGGGCTGGTCGAGTCAGAATGCGCTGCCTGACGATATGCCGGTCACGGCATTCCGCCTTGAGGGCGAAAACGGCCCGGAATACTGGATGGGCCTGAAGAATTTCTACGCAATCACGCGTTATAACCGCAGTGTGATGTACGCCATGGCCGTGCATCAGCTGTCAGACATGCTGGTCCAAGCACGGGGCACTAAGTAATGCGGGCATCGCCGTTCAATCAACCGCTCAAGCTGGTGGCGTTCGTCGCGTTGTCCCTGCTGGTCGTCAGTTGCTCCACCAGCCGCGGTCCGGCGCAGAAGTCCGGGGGCACCGCAGTTCGTTCCCAGCCGGGCCTGGACATCAACCGTGCGCACAAAGACGGCGCGCCGTGGTGGGATGTCGATGTGTCGAAGATCCCGGACGCCACGCCCACCCTGCACACCGGTGCCTACAAGGCCAACCCGTACACCGTGCTGGGCAAGACCTATTTCCCGTTGCAGGACTCCAAGACCTACGTGCAATCGGGCACGGCTTCCTGGTACGGCACCAAGTTCCATGGCCAGAACACTGCCAACGGCGAAGTGTATGACCTGTATGGCATGAGTGCAGCGCACAAGACCCTGCCGCTGCCGAGCTATGTGCGGGTGACCAACCTGGACAACAACCGCACGGTGATCCTGCGCGTCAACGACCGCGGCCCGTTTTACTCGGACCGTATCATCGACCTGTCCTACGCCGCCGCGAAGAAACTCGGCTACGCCGAAACCGGCACTGCGCGGGTCAAGGTCGAAGGCATCGATCCGGCGCAGTACTGGGCCCAGCGCGGCAAGCCGGCACCGTTGATGCTCAACGAGCCGCAGACACCACAACCGCAAATCACCGCATCGGCCGGCAAGGTCGAGCAGTGGACACCGCCGCCACAGCAGCACGCCCCGGACACCGTGGCTGTGCCGCAGGCTGCCCAGGGCGCTTCGCTGGCTGGCGGCCAATACTTGCAGGTGGGCGCTTTCGCCAACCCGGATGCGGCAGAACTGTTAAGGTCCAAGCTCAGCAGCATGGTCAACGCGCCGGTCTTCATCAGTTCCATCGTGCGTAACCAGCAAACATTGCACCGTGTGCGCATGGGCCCGATCGGCTCGCCGAGCGAAGTGGCGCAAGTGCAGAACAGCGTGCGCCTGGCCAACCTGGGGCAACCCAGCGTGGTCACCGCTGAATAAACAGAATTGATGGTTCTGGCCCGTGCGCGGGGCAGGGCTGTGGTTGTTGGCTCGTTGAACAATAAAAACCCGGGGGCAAGGGGTGAGCGGGCAACCGAACACGTGACAGTCTGGTAGCGGACTGTCTGAATAAGTTTTGCCCGCGAGGGCAAGTTTCCATAAGCAATTTCGAGAGACGGATGAACATCACCACCTTAGCCAAACGCACGTGCCTGCTTCTTTCGCTGATCATCACCCCGGCCGCCTGGGCGGTTGAAATGGTGCCGGCTTCCCCGCAACTGGCTGCCAAGGCCTGGGTCCTCATGGATGCCGCCAGCGGCAATGTGCTGGTCGAGAACAACGGTGACCAGCGCCTGCCACCGGCCAGCCTGACCAAACTGATGACCGCCTACATCGCGACCCTGGAAATCCGTCGCGGCCAGATCGGCGAGAACGACCCGGTTACCGTCAGTGAAAACGCCTGGCGTACCGGCGGTTCGCGGATGTTCATCAAAGTGGGTTCGCAGGTGACTGTGAGCGACCTGCTGCACGGCATCATCATCCAGTCCGGTAACGACGCCAGCGTCGCCCTGGCCGAGCACATCGCCGGCAGCGAAGACGCGTTCGCCGACATGATGAACAAAACCGTGGCCGACCTGGGCATGACCAACAGCCACTTCATGAACCCGACCGGCCTGCCGAACCCGGAGCACTACTCGTCGGCGCACGACATGGCGATCCTGGCGCGCGCGATCATTCGTGTCGACCCGGTGCACTACGCGATCTACTCCCAGAAGGAGTTCTTCTGGAACAACATCAAGCAGCCTAACCGCAACCTGCTGCTGTGGCGCGACAAGACCGTCGACGGTCTGAAAACCGGCCACACCGAAGAAGCCGGCTACTGCATGGTGTCGTCCGCTGTGCGCGACGGCCAACGCCTGATCGCCGTAGTCTTCGGCACCAACAGCGAGCAGGCCCGTGCGGCCGAGACGCAGAAACTGCTGACCTACGGTTTCCGTTTCTTCGAAACCCAGACCTTCTACCAGAAGGGTACTGAGCTGGCGACCGCGCCGGTGTGGAAGGGCGCTACCTCCCAAGTCAAGGCCGGCCTGGCTGAAGACCTGACCCTGACCATGCCTAAAGGCCAGCTGAAGAAGCTCGCTGCCAGCATGACCATGAACCCGCAACTGGTTGCGCCCATCGCCAAGGGCGACGTGATCGGTAAAGTCGAAGTGAAGCTGGACGACAAGGTGGTGCACAGCGCCGACCTGATCGCCCTGGACGCCGTCGACGAAGGTGGTATCTTCCGCCGCGTGTGGGATAGCATCCGTCTATTCTTCTACAGCCTGTTCAACTGATTGTGTGCACCTGCAAGGCCCCGTGTTGATCCGACGCGGGGCTTTGCCCGTCGCCACGGCTTACGCTTACGAGGCCGTTACGCCATGACCGATAAAGAAGCAGAAGTAAAGGCGCCCAAGATCGAATTCCCAGTGACGGATTATCCCGTCAAGGTGATCAGCGATACCGGCGTGGGCCGTAAGGACACGATTCTCGCGATCGTTCGCAAATACGCGACGATCAATGACAACCGCGTGGACGAGCGTCAAAGCTCCACCGGCAAATACACCACGATCCAGTTGCACATCGTTGCGACGGATCAGGACCAGCTCTACAACATCAACAGCGAACTGCGGGCCACCGGCTTCGTGCACATGGTGCTGTGATGTCACAGGTCCTGGGCTTTCGCGAGCTCGGCCGGATGGACTACGAGCCCGTCTGGCACGCCATGCAGCGCTTCACTAACGAGCGCGGCACGTCGGCCCCCGATGAGATCTGGCTGGTGGAACACCCGCCCGTGTTCACCCAGGGCCAGGCCGGCAAGGCCGAGCATCTGCTGCTGCCGGGGGAAATTCCGGTGGTGCAGGTCGACCGAGGTGGCCAAGTGACTTACCATGGGCCCGGCCAACTCGTGGCTTATTTGCTGCTGGATGTGCGCAAGCTGGGGTTTGGCGTGCGCGACCTGGTCAGCCGCATGGAGGCTTGCCTGATCGAGCTGCTGGCCAGTTACGGAGTGACTGCTGCGGCCAAGCCGGATGCGCCGGGTGTGTACGTTGATGGCGCGAAGATCGCCTCCCTGGGGCTGCGGATTCGCCACGGCTGTTCCTTTCATGGCCTGGCCCTGAACGTGGACATGGACCTGGCACCGTTCCGGCGGATCAACCCGTGTGGCTATGCCGGGTTGGCGATGACGCAACTGAGCGACCACGCCACACCGATTAAATTTGCCGAGGTAAGTGCCCGGCTGCGTGCGCAGCTCGTCAAACACCTCGACTATGCTGAGCAGACGACCCTTACGGGCGGAATCGACTGATTATGACTACTGATGCAGTGCAAACCATGATCCCGACGGTGGACGTTACCGAACGCCCAGCCCCGGCCCCGCGTGCCAAGGTGGAAGCCGGCGTCAAGCTGCGCGGCGCCGAAAAGGTTGCACGCATCCCGGTGAAGATCATTCCGACCACCGAACTGCCGAAGAAACCCGACTGGATCCGCGTGCGCATCCCGGTTTCGCCGGAAGTCGACCGTATCAAGGCGCTGCTGCGCAAACACAAGCTGCACAGCGTCTGCGAAGAGGCCTCCTGCCCGAACCTGGGCGAGTGCTTTTCCGGCGGCACCGCCACCTTCATGATCATGGGGGATATCTGCACCCGTCGTTGCCCGTTCTGCGACGTTGGCCACGGCCGTCCGAAGCCACTTGACGTCAACGAGCCGGAAAGCCTGGCCATCGCCATCGCCGACCTGCGCCTCAAGTACGTGGTGATCACCTCGGTAGACCGCGACGACCTGCGTGACGGCGGTGCCCAGCACTTTGCCGACTGCATCCGCGAAATCCGCAAGCTGTCGCCGAACGTGATGCTCGAAACCCTGGTGCCGGACTACCGCGGTCGCATGGACGTGGCGCTGGAAATCACCGCAGCCGAGCCGCCGGATGTGTTCAACCACAACCTGGAAACCGTGCCGCGCCTGTACAAGGCTGCCCGCCCCGGTTCGGACTACCAGTGGTCGCTGACCCTGCTGCAGAAATTCAAGCAGATGATGCCGCACATCCCGACCAAGTCCGGCTTGATGCTGGGCCTGGGCGAGACCGACGAAGAAGTCATCGAAGTCATGAAGCGCATGCGCGAACACGACATCGACATGCTGACCCTCGGCCAGTACCTGCAACCGTCCCGCAGCCACTTGCCGGTGCAGCGTTTCGTGCACCCGGACACCTTCGCCTGGTTCGCCGAGGAAGGCTACAAGATGGGCTTCAAGAACGTGGCGTCCGGCCCGCTGGTGCGTTCTTCGTACCATGCGGACGAGCAGGCCAAGCTGGTCAAGGCAAGCCTGGTTTCCTGATAGCGCTGTGAGCGGCACCGCAGGTTAATGTGGGAGGGGGCTTGCCCCCGATAGCGGACTGTCAGTCAGCACTTCTGATACTGATACACCGCCATCGGGGACAAGCCTCCTCCCACAGTTGTTTCGCGTTAGCCAAGGAGAGTCGTGGATGACCGCTGCAGTACCTGCCCTCCGTAGCGAAGGCACCATCGCCCTGATCGCCCCCGCCGGCCCCGCCACCCTGGACGTTGAAAAAGCCGGCCAATGGATGCGCACCCGCGGCTACGACCTGCGCATCTTCCCGGGTGTCTATGAACGCGACGGCTACCTCGCCGGCAGCGATAAAACCCGCCTCAACGACCTGCACACAGCTTTCGCCGACCCTGAAATCGACGCCATCTTCTGCCTGCGTGGCGGCTACGGCACGCCGCGCCTGCTCGATAGCCTGGACTTCGACCTGCTACGCGCCAATGCCAAACCCTTCGTGGGTTACAGCGACATCACCGCGCTGCACCTGGCAATCAGCCGTTACGCCGGCTTCGTGACCTTCCATGGGCCGATGCTCAACGCCGATCTCTTGGGCGACAAGCAACCACCTACCGAGTCTTCATTGTTCAGCATGCTGCGCGGCCAGTTGGGCGCTGGCAGCGAGTTGACGCACCCCGTGGCGTACCCGCTGACCACAATCGAGCCTGGCATTGCCTGTGGGCGCTTGCTGGGTGGCAATCTGTCGATGATCGCGGCAGTCATGGGCACACCCTTTGAGATCGACGCAGATGGCATCATCCTGTTGATCGAGGACGTCAACGAGCCGATCTACCGTATCGACCGCCTGCTGACGCACCTGCGCCTGGCGGGCAAGCTGGAGCAGGTCGCCGGCGTACTGGTAGGGGACGTGGCGGGTGTGGATCAGGTTGCGCTGGAGCGCTTGCTCAAGCAGACCTTCGAGCCATTGCGCATCCCGGTGTTGTCCGGTTGGCGCAGTGGTCATTGCGACCCGAACCTGACGTTGCCGATGGGCGCATTGGTGCGGTTGGATGCGGGGGAGCAGCGGGTGGTGTTGGAGCAGGATGTGGTGTTCAAAGCCTGAGCTTTTTAGTCTGTCAGTCCGTCATCGGGGGCAAGCCCCCTCCCACAATGGAATGCTGTCGAAATGTGGGAGGGGGCTTGCCCCCGATAGCGATAGCCGCCATAGGCAGCTCTATCGATTCTGCAACGACTCCAGCAGCTTCACGGTCGGATACCCATCCGCCGGCCAGCCCAAGGCCTGCTGCGCCGCACGAATCGCCTTGCGCGTATTGGCGCCGATAATCCCATCCGGGTTGCCCGCGTCATAGCCGTTGGCACTCAAGGCCGTCTGCAAGTCGATGCGCTGTGAGCGGCTCAATGGCAGCTCATCCTTCGGCCAATCGCCACGGATCACTCCACCGCCACCAAAGCGTTCCGACAACAAGCCAACCGCCAGTGCATAGGACGAGGAGTTGTTGTACTTGAGGATCGCGCGGAAGTTATCCAGCACCAGGAACGCCGGGCCACGGTAACCGGCCGGCAACAGCAGCGCAGCGGAGAGTTGGTCGACGTTGGGCGGCATGCTTGCGCCGGGCGGCAGTTGGATACCCAGTTTCAGCCAATCTGCGACCGTCTTGCGGATGCCGCCATCGGCCAGGGCGTAATCGAAGTTCGCCGGCAGTTGTTTCACTTCGAAACCCCACGGTTGGCCTTTCTGCCAGCCGGAGCTCTGCAGGTAGTGTGCGGTGGAGGCGAGGGCGTCTGACGGGCTGTTCCAGATATCGCGGCGACCGTCGCCATCGAAGTCGACGGCGTGGGTGTTGTAGGTGGTTGGGATAAATTGGGTCTGGCCCATGGCGCCGGCCCAGGAACCTTTCATCTGGTCGGCCTGGATATCGCCGTGCTGGATGATCTGCAGCGCCGCCAGCAATTGCGCCTGGGCAAATGCCGGGCGGCGGCCTTCGTAGGCCAGGGTCGCCAGGGAGCGGATCACCGAGTTGTTGCCCTGGAACTGGCCGAAGTTACTTTCCATGCCCCATACCGACACCAGCGCCTGGCGGTCGACGCCATAACGTTGTTCGATGCTTTGCAGGATGTCGGCGTACTTGACCAGCAACGCCTGGCCGTTGCGCACGCGCACGGGCGACAGGGCGCCGTCGAGGTATTCCCACACCGGGCGGGAAAATTCCGGCTGGCTGCGGTCGGCGCGGATCACCGCCATGTCGGGTGTGACGTTGGCGAATGCGTTGTCGAACACGGTGGCGGTGATGCCGGCCTGCAGGGCTTGCACGCGAAAGGCCGCCTGCCATTCGGCGAAGGTCTGGGTCGGCTGGATATCAAGATTATCCACAGCCAGCGGGGCCACGACAGCGGGCGCAACCACAGGGGCGGTCTGGAGCTTGGGCAGCGGTTGAGCGTCGGCGGCGGTGGGTTTCTCCGCACAGGCGACGAGCAGGATGAGGCTGGAGGCAGCGATCAGCTGGCGAAAGTGCCAACGACGGGAAAGACTAGAGGGCATGCACAGGTCCAGGGATTGCAAATCAGGTGCAGACCTTATCATGCCAGAGGGCTGCTTGCCTTCAGGCAGCCAGAAAGTAAGAAGCCTCCCAGCTATTAGACTGGAAGGCTTCGCGGCGGTAGCTGCCTTTGCCCTTGCCGGCGCGTTCCTGACGGCTACGGAACAGTGGCTGGGCGATGATGGATTTGGCCTTGTTGGGGCCATGCTTGGATGGCTTTTTGCTCATGGTCGTTACTCTCGTTGGGTGGTTGAAGCGGTGCAAATCATCTGCCGATGTTGCGCCGCTGTAAAGCCCTTCGAGAGGTAGGACTATTCTGCCGGCAATGTCAGGCGCTGGCCGGCCATCAACAATGATAAACGGCTCAGGCTCATCCACGGCGAACCCGCCGCCTGGCCCTTGATCTGCGCGTCGATGCGTTGCGCTTCCAGCAGCAATTGCGCCCAGCGTTGCGCCGAGTGCCGCTGCAGTGCTTTGCTCATCAAGGGTTTGCGCTTGTCCCACACCGGTGGCTTGGCCTGGCTGAAGCATTTGTCCAGCGGCGTACCCTGGCTGTATTGCAGGGCAATATTGGCCAGCACCCGCAGTTCCCGGGCCAGGGCCCAGAGAATCACCGGCGGTTCCACGCCTTCGCCGCGCAGGCCTTCAAGCATACGCAAAGCGTGGGCGGGTTCACCGTTGAGGATCGCATCCACCAGCCCGAACACATCGAAGCGCGCGCTATCGGCCACGGCGCCCTGGACGGTTTCGACGGTAATCTGCCCGTCTTCGGCCATCAGCTTGAGCTTTTCGATCTCCTGGGCAGCGGCCAGCAAATTGCCTTCAACCCGGGCGGCGATCAACTCCACTGCGTCCTGGGTCGCCGACAGTCCCGACTGCGACAGCCGCTGGCGAATCCATTGCGGCAACTGGCTGCTATCCACCGGCCAGATCTGGATGAACTGGGTCTGCGCCCCTTCCACCAGGGCCTTGCCCCACTTGGTTTTCTGCGCGCTGCCATCAAGCTTGGGCAGGCTGATCAACAGCACGGTGTCTTCGGCGGGGCGCGAGCAGTATTCCATCAGGGCGGCCGCGCCTTTGTCGCCAGGCTTGCCCGAAGGCAGGCGCAGTTCCAGCAGGCGCTTCTCGGCAAACAGCGACATGCTCGCACCGGCCTGCAGCAGCGTGCCCCAGTCGAAGCTGGCGTCGGCGCTGAAGACCTGGCGTTCGTCGAAACCTTGCTGGCGTGCCGCCGTGCGAATGGCGTCGGCGGCTTCCTGACACAGCAGCGGATCATCACCGCTGACAATGTAGACAGGCGCAAGGCCACCTTGCAGGTGTTTCGCGAGTTGGGCAGGGGCGAGTTTCATAGGCGGGGTAAACGGGGCGCTTGGGGCGCCCCGTCCGGCTTACTCGACAGGGACTTCAACAGGCGACTGTTTCGGTGTGTTGTCTTCGTACTCTTTGGCAGCTTTCAGCGCGTCGGCCTCGGCCTTGGCCTTGTTGTCAGCCTGTTGCTGCAGGGTCTCCAGTTGTTCCGGAGTCAGCATCGACAGGCGCAGCACAATGCGCTGTACCAGTTCGCGACGCATTTCCTTGCGCACCTGCTGGATTTCGGAGTCCGAACCCACCAGGTTGTTGCCATCGTGGCTGACCACTTTCTGCACCTGGATCTTGTCACCCATCAGCGGCAGATGATCGCGGCCCTGGATTTCGAAGTTGAGCGCAGTGCTCAGTTCGATGTCGGAGGCACGCCCGGCGCTGGCGTAGCTCAGGTTACGCTGGGTTTCTCTTTCATCCACCAGGAACAGTTTGTACGTCGCGCCGGTGTAGACGTGCACGCCGCTGTTTTCCAGCACCTGACGCAATTGCGTCACCGTATCGCCGTAGGCGTTGCGGGCGCTGACGTCGAGTTCCTTGATCGTCAGGTCATTGGTGGCAGTACCGCGCAGCTGGAAGCCGCATGCGCTCAGCAGCACGGCAAGGCCCATCACCAGCAAATTGCGTTTGATCATTTTGTTGCTCCCCTTGAAACCATGTGGGCCTTATCGAGGCCCTGAAGGCTTTGTTCGACGCAGGGCCCAAGCCCTGCGCCCGATCCGATTAGCTCGCGACGATATTGACCAGTTTGCCAGGCACCACGATCACTTTGCGAATCGTCAGGCCTTCGGTAAAGCGCAGCACGTTTTCGTTGACGCGGGCAGCCGCTTCAACGTCTTCGCGGCTGGCGGTGGCTGGCATGTCGATCTGGCCACGCAGTTTACCGTTGACCTGGATCACCAGTTGCAGCGTGTCCTGTACCAGGGCGCTGTCATCCTGCACCGGCCAGCGCGCATCGATGACGGCGTCGCTGTGGCCCAGGCGGTTCCACAGGTCGTGGCTGATGTGCGGCGTGATCGGCGCCAGCAGCAGGGTGACCGTTTCCAGGCCTTCCTGTACCAGTGCGCGATCCTGCTCAGTCACTTGTGGGGCTTTTTCCAGCACATTCATCAGCGTCATCACCTGGGCGATGGCGGTGTTGAACTTGTGGTTCTGGCCCACGTCCTGGCTGGCTTGCTTGATGGCCAGGTGGGTGCTGCGGCGAATGAGTTTCTGCTCGTCGCTCAAGGCGGCCACGTCCAGTTTGCCCGGCAGGCCCTGGCTGATGTGAGCGTGCGCCAGGCGCCAGACGCGCTTGAGGAAACGGTGCGAGCCTTCGACGCCGGAGTCGGACCATTCGGCGCTCATGTCAGGCGGCGAGGCGAACATCATGAACAGGCGGCAGGTGTCCGCGCCGAACTGATCGATCATCGACTGCGGGTCAACGCCATTGTTCTTGGACTTGGCCATCTTCTCGGTGCCGCCGATTTCCACCGGCAGGCCGTCGGCGATCAGCTTGGCGCTGATGACCTTGGCTTTGCTGTCGCGCTCAAGCTCGACGTCTGCCGGGTTGAACCAGGTGTAGGCGCCATTGGCTTCACGGCGATAGTAGGTCTCGGCGACCACCATGCCCTGGGTCAGCAGGTTCTTGAACGGCTCATCGGAGCTCACCAGGCCTTCGTCACGCATCAGCTTGTGGAAGAAGCGCGCGTACAACAGGTGAAGGATGGCGTGTTCGATACCGCCGATATACTGGTCAACCGGCAACCAGTGGTCGGCCGCGGATTTCTCTACCAGGCCGCCTTCATAGTGCGGCGAGGCGTAGCGGGCGTAATACCACGAGGACTCCACGAAGGTGTCCATGGTGTCGGTTTCACGTTTGGCAGGCGCGCCGCATTTGGGGCAACTGCATTCGTAGAATTCGGGCATGCGCGCCAATGGCGAACCGGCGCCGTCCGGCACCACGTCTTCCGGCAGGACGACTGGCAGTTGATCTTCCGGTACTGGCACGTCGCCACAGCTTTCGCAGTGGATGATCGGGATCGGGCAGCCCCAGTAGCGCTGGCGGCTGATACCCCAGTCGCGCAGGCGGAACTGGGTGCGCGAGGCACCGAGGTTTTTCTTGATCAGGGCGACTTCAATGGCGTCGAAGGCGCCCTGGAAGTCCAGGCCATCAAACTCGCCGGAATTGATCAGCTCACCGTGCTCGCCGTAGGCGTCCTGCCACGGGGCCGGGTTGGTGTCGCCCGAGCTGGTACGCACCACGGACTTGATCGGCAGGCTGTACTTGGTGGCGAATTCGAAATCGCGCTCGTCGTGAGCCGGCACAGCCATGACAGCGCCATCGCCGTAGTGCATCAGCACGTAGTTGGCCACCCACACCGGCAGCTTTTCACCGGTGAGTGGGTGCTCGACGAACAGGCCGGTCGGCAGGCCTTTTTTCTCCTGGGTGGCGACGTCGGCCTCGGCCACGCTACCGCCTTTGCATTCGGCGATGAACGCCTGCAACTCAGGGTTGTTCTGTGCAGCCTGGGTGGCCAGCGGGTGTTCGGCGGCCACGGCGACGTAGGTCGCGCCCATCAGGGTGTCCGGGCGGGTGGTGAAGACTTTCAGTGCGCCCGCTTCGCCGATCGAGTCGATGTTGTACGGGAACTGCACTTCCATGCCCTTGGATTTGCCGATCCAGTTGCGTTGCATGGTCTTGACCTGCTCCGGCCAGCCCGGCAGGTCGTCGAGGCTCGACAACAGTTCATCCGCGTAGGCGGTGATCTTGAAGTAGTACATCGGGATTTCGCGCTTTTCGATCAGCGCGCCGGAGCGCCAGCCGCGACCGTCGATCACTTGCTCGTTGGCAAGGACGGTCTGGTCGATCGGGTCCCAGTTCACGGTGCCGCTTTTTTTGTAGATCACACCTTTTTCGAACAGGCGCGTGAACAGCCATTGTTCCCAGCGGTAGTAATCCGGCTTGCAGGTGGTGACTTCGCGGGACCAGTCCACCGCCAGGCCCAGGCTGCGCAGCTGGGTCTTCATGTAGGCGATGTTTTCGTAGGTCCACTTGGCGGGGGCCACGTTGTTTTTCATCGCGGCGTTTTCCGCCGGCATGCCGAAGGCGTCCCAACCCATGGGTTGCAGGACGTTCTTGCCTTGCATGCGCTGGTAACGGGAAATCACGTCGCCGATGGTGTAGTTACGCACGTGCCCCATGTGTAGCTTGCCGCTGGGGTAAGGGAACATCGATAGGCAGTAGTAAGTCTCCTTGCCTGGCTGTTCACTGACTTCAAAGGACTTTTGCTCGTCCCAGAAGGTTTGGGCGGCATTTTCTATTTCACGGGGCTGATATTGTTCGTGCATGGCTACTTTTGAACTGAATAGGGGTGGCCTAATCCTCTTCGGTGCAACATTCAGGTTGATCGACACCAAAAAGCGGCGCGTCCGTGCCCAAACCCTGCGGGAAGTGGAGTTACAGGAAGCGCCGTAGCATACATGACCCCACTCTATCGAGGGAAACCCTGATTGCTCTGGCAGGGCCGTCTGTCGCGGCGCCGGGCAGGCGCAGCCACGGGGGCTACGCTGTTTATTGGGGAGCAAGTCTTTCTTCAATGAGGTGAGGGGATGGTTGAATCGCAGCGAATCGTAACGAAACCGGAAATCTACGAAGGACTGATCGACCGATTGGGTCGTGCATTGGATGCAGCGAGGACAGCGGGCCGATTGCGTGATGAACGGCCTGTGGAGTTGGAACTGCGCGGTTTGACCCGCGCGGAGCTGGAACTGATCAAGGCTTTTCTGGAACGGAATGGGCGCGGTGCGCCTCCTCTGGTGGCAACCCCGCCACCCAAGGAGCCCACGCACTCTGCCAAGGTGGTGTGGCTCAAGGACTTGTCGGTCGGTCGCGGCCCGGAAAAACGCCGCTTCGTACGCTACAAGTAGTTCACTCCCCCAGAGCAACACCTTCGCGTCATGTCACGATAAAGATTGTCGCTAAACCCCGTTACACCTTAGGCTTCGGGCATCTTTGGAGATGCCCGATGCCTATTCGTTACTTCATCAAACAACTGCTCCTGCCGCCCGGCATTCTTTTGCTGTTGCTGGCCCTTGCCTGGTGGTTTCGGCGCAGCCGGCCACGCTTGGCGGGTTGCTGCTTTGCGCTGGGGTTTGGCGGTATGTGGCTGATCAGTCTGCCGGTGATGGTGGAGTGGGGCGCGCGAACCCTGGAAACCGAGCCGCCGTTGGCGCGGGAAGACTGGTCGACGCTGGCGCAGCGCGCCGATGCGATCGTGGTGTTGGGCTCCGGGCGGGAGCGCGGGGACCCGGCCTGGGGCACCGATCAGCCGACGGGTATCGGCCTGGAGCGCCAGCGCTATGCCGCACGATTGGCCAAGGCCTCCGGGCTGCCGGTGCTGACTACCGGCGGCCTGCATTACGGCACACCGCCCAGCGAGGCGGAACTGATGGCGGTATCGATGCAGGATGACTTCGGCGTGACAGTGCGCTGGAAGGAAGAACGCAGCCGAACCACCTGGGAAAACGCGCAGATGAGCGCGGAAATTCTCTTGCCCGAAGGCATCAGTCGCGTGGTGGTGGTGACCCAGGCCTGGCACATGCCGCGTTCGGTGTGGAGCTTCGAGAAGGCCGGTTTCACCGTGGTGCCTGCGCCGGTGGGCTTCCTGGGCGTGGATAACGCCCGGCCACTGGGTGGCTGGATGCCTGAGTTCGTATCAGTGTGGCGCAGCGGGCAGTTGATCAACGAAGCGGTGGGGCAGCTGGGTTATCGGTTGTTCTATCGATAACACGGCAGATCAACATCTGGGAGGGGGCAACCCCCCCTCCCACATTGGTTATGGGTTGTCTGTCAGACGGTTTTGGACATGCGGCCCGCCAGCAGCGCCCAACCGAACAGCCCCAGGCACAGGATGATCAACGGCCACGAACGCCATTGCAGGTACGGCGTGAGGTTGTGCATCGGCACCACTTCGCCGTAGAGAATGCCGCGTTCGAATTGCGGGATCTGCGCCGTGATCTGCCCGAACGGGTTGATCAGGCCGGTCACGCCATTGTTGGTGGCGCGGATCATCCAGCGCCCGGCTTCCAGCGCACGCATCTGCGCCATTTGCAGGTGCTGCAACGGGCCGATGGAGCGGCCGAACCAGGTGTCGTTGCTGATGGTCAGCAGCAGATCGCTCTGGGCCGACAGGCCGGCGGCGAATTCCGGGTACACCACTTCGTAGCAAATGAACGGCGCAATCTGATAACCCTTGGCCTGCAGCATCGCCTGGTCAGAGGGACCGCGGGCGAAGTCCGACATCGGTAGATCAAAAAAGGCAATCAGGCCACGCAACATGTCCTGCAGCGGCACGTATTCACCGAACGGCACCAGCTTCTGCTTGAGGTAGGTACCGTCGCCTTCGCCGACCACGGTGATGCCATTGAAGTAGCGCTTCTGGTGGTGCACTTCCTGGCGAATCGGTACCCCGGTGATCAGCGCGGTGTGCCGGTCGGCGGCGAACTTGCCCATCATGCCCAGGTAGCCTTCGACAGACTCCTTGAGCACCGGCACCGCCGTTTCCGGCCATACCAGCAAGTCGACACGCTTGGAGCTGAAGCTCATGTCGCGATACAGCGCCAGCTGCGCGTTGAGCTGCTCCGGGTCCCACTTCATGCTCTGTTCGACGTTGCCCTGGATGGCGGCCACGCTCAGCGGCGCGCCGGACGGACTGGTCCAGGCGTGATGCTTGAGTGCCAGGCCGATCGCCCAGGGTGCTACCAGCAATACCAGGCCGGCACCGATAAAGGCGTTGCGCTTGCCGGCCAGCAGGCGCGGCAGGTTGCACAGCAGGGCGGCGGTGAGTGCCAGGGCAAAGGAGATCAGCCACATCCCGCCCAGCGGCGCGAGGCCGGTGAGCGGGCCATCGAGTTGGCTGTACCCGGAATACAACCACGGGAAACCGGTGAGGAACCAGCCGCGAAACGCCTCCTGGCCAACCCACAACGCGGCAAACGTCAGGGCATCGGCCAGCGGCGCTTCGTTGCGACGCAACCAGCGCGCCCACAGCCAGGCGGGCAGGGCGAAGAACCAGGCGATGGCAGCGGTGAACAGCAGCATCAGGAACCCCGCCAGCAACACCGAAGCGCCGCCGAAGTGGTGGATGCTGTAGTAGATCCAGCTGGTGCCGGCGCCGAACAGGCCGAAGCCGAAACACCAGCCACGGCCCAGAGCCTGGCGTGGGCTCAGTTCCCGCAGCCCGACATAGAACAGGCCGACCGCCACCAGCGCAAAAGGCCACAGGTCGAACGGCGCCAGCGCCAGGGTGGTGATGGCGCCGGCCACCACGGCCAGCAAATTACCGGGCCAGCCGGGGCGGGTTAGGCGCTGCATGTCATTCCTTAGCGGGCAATTGGTGTCAGGCGGATCAGGTGGATGCGACGGCTGTCGGCATTCAGGATACGGAAGCGATACGCGCCGATCTCGGTGGTTTCGTTACGCTTGGGCAGGTGCCCGAACGCACTCATCACCAGGCCGCCGACGGTGTCGAACTCATCGTCGGAGAATTCGCTGTCGAAGAACTCGTTGAAGTTCTCGATCGGCGTCAGCGCCTTGATCAGGAAGTCACCGCTGGGCAGTGGCTTGATGTAGCTGTCTTCTTCGACGTCGTGTTCGTCTTCGATATCGCCGACGATCTGTTCCAGCACGTCTTCAATCGTCACCAGGCCAGCTACGCCGCCGTATTCGTCGATCACAATGGCCATGTGATTGTGGTTGGCGCGGAATTCGCGCAGCAACACGTTCAGGCGCTTGGATTCAGGCACGAAGGTGGCCGGACGCAGCAAGTCCTTGATATTGAAGCTGTCGCCGTTCTCCTTGAGGATCAGCGGCAGCAGGTCCTTGGCCAGCAGGACGCCCATGACATCGTCATGGCTTTCACCGATCACCGGGTAGCGCGAGTGCGCCGAGTCGATCACGGCCGGGAGGAACTCCCGTGGGGTCTGGGTCGCCTTGATGCTGATCATCTGCGAGCGCGGGACCATGATGTCCCGTACTTGCAGGTCAGCCACCTGGATGGCGCCCTCGACAATGGCCAGCGCTTCGCTGTCCAGCAACTTGTTCTGATGGGCCTCGCGCAGCAGCTCCAAGAGCTCCTGGCGGTTTTTCGGCTCGTGGGCAAAAGCCTGGGTCAGTTTACCCAGCCATGACTTCTGCCCGTTGCTCGATCGGTCTTCGCTCATAGCGATTACTCTGAATCCTTTATTGTTACAGTTGAGTGTTTTTAAGCTTCGTCGTCGGCATATGGGTCCGGATGACCCAATTCTGCAAGCAACGTTTGTTCCAGTGTTTCCATTTCCTCGGCTTCCTCATCGTCTATATGGTCGTAACCCAAGAGATGCAAGCAGCCGTGGATGACTAGATGGGCCCAGTGGGCTTCAAGTTCCTTGCCTTGTTCCTTTGCCTCGCGCTCCACCACGGCGACACAGATGACCAGATCGCCCAGCAACGGGATATCCAGCAGCTCATCCGGCACATCGGCGGGGAAGGACAGCACATTGGTCGCGTAATCCTTCTGGCGCCAGGTGTGATTCAGTTCGCGGCCCTCGGGCTCGTCCACCAGGCGAATGGTCAGTTCCGAGTCGGCGGTGCGCTGGCGCAGGGCCAGGGCGCACCACTGACGGAACTGGACTTCGCTGGGGGCGGGCGCTTCGGTGGCCAGCTGCAGGTCTAGCTCAAGCATCGCGGCGAAGGTCCTTGGCCGGTGCATCGTCGCGATGGTCGAAGCGCTCGTAGGCTTCGACGATGCGCTGCACCAGCGGGTGACGAACCACATCCTTGGGCATGAAGTGCGTGAAGCTGATGCCCGGCACGTCCTTGAGCACCTCGATCACCTGGGCCAGGCCCGACTTGGTGCCTTTGGGCAGGTCGACCTGGGTGACATCGCCGGTGATCACGGCGGTGGAGCCGAAACCGATGCGGGTGAGGAACATCTTCATCTGCTCGACCGTGGTGTTCTGGCTTTCGTCGAGGATGATGAAGCTGTTGTTCAAGGTACGACCACGCATGTAGGCCAGCGGGGCGATCTCGATCACCTGGCGTTCGATCAGCTTGGCCACGTATTCGAAGCCGAGCATCTCGTACAGTGCGTCGTAGAGCGGGCGCAGGTACGGGTCGATCTTCTGGGCGAGGTCGCCGGGCAGGAAGCCGAGCTTCTCGCCAGCCTCGACCGCCGGGCGTACCAGCAGGATGCGGCGCACTTGCTCGCGCTCCAGCGCGTCGACTGCGCAGGCCACGGCCAGGTAGGTCTTGCCGGTACCGGCAGGGCCGATGCCGAAGTTGATGTCGTTGCCGAGGATTTCCTTGACGTACTTCTGCTGATTCAAGCCGCGCGGGCGAATCATGCCTTTTTTGGTACGCAGGGCCACGCTGGCTTCGGCCACGGGGTTATTGGCCAGGTCTTCGACGGCCGATTCCTGCAGGTACAGGTGCACGGTTTCCGGCGACAGCTCGCTACCCTTGGTTTCGCGGTAGAGGCGGCGCAGCAGGTTTTCTGCGGACGTGGTGTGTTGGGGTTCACCAATGAGCTCGAACTGATTGCCGCGGTTGCGGATCTCGATGCTCAGGCGTTGCTCGATCAGGCGCAGGTGCTCGTCGAACTGTCCGCACAGATTGGCGAAACGGCGAGCCTCAAAGGGCTCGAGGAGAAAACGATGGGGTTCTGCTATGGGTGCGTTCAAGGTTGTTTTTAGCCGCCCTTTGGCTGTTGAGGTGAAAGAGAGAATAACGCCAGCTGCCCGTGCGCGAAAGCACTTACGTCATCGGAATGTTGCGCGGTCAGAATGTGGGAGGGCGCTTGCCCCCGATAGCGCCGGTTCAGATAAAACATCTGTGTCTGACACGCCGTCAGCGGGGGCAAGCCCCCTCCCACCTAATCAGGCAATTATTGCCGCAATGACCCGCGCAACGAATGCGGCTGCGCCGCATCGATGTGCACATCGGCAAACTGGCCGATCAGGGTCGGATTATCGCAACGGAAGTTTACGATTCGGTTGTTCTCGGTACGCCCCTGCAATTCGCCCGGGTCTTTTTTCGAATAGTCGGTGACCAGGATGCGCTGGACAGACCCGACCATTTGTCGGCTGATCTCGAAACCCTGCTGGTTCAAGCGGTGTTGCAGCGCATTGAGGCGCTCTTTTTTCAGCGCTTCCGGGGTGTCGTCCGCCAGGTCGGCCGCCGGGGTGCCGGGGCGTTGGCTGTAGACGAACGAATAGGAGAAGTCGAAGCCGACATCTTCGATCAGTTTCATGGTCTGCTCGAAGTCTTTCTCGGTCTCGCCGGGGAAGCCGACGATAAAGTCCGAACTGATGCAGATGCCCGGCACCGCTGCGCGCAATTTGCGCAGTTTGGATTTGTATTCCAGGGCGGTGTGGTTGCGCTTCATGGCCGCCAGGATGCGGTCCGAGCCCGATTGCACCGGCAAGTGCAGGTGCTTGACCAGTTCCGGCACTTCAGCGTGGGCCTGGATCAGGCTGTCGGAGAACTCCAGCGGGTGTGAGGTGGTGTAGCGGATGCGCTCGATACCGTCCACGGCAGCCACCACGCGGATCAGCTCCGCCAGGTCGGCCAGGCGGCCATCCTCGGTCAGGCCGCGGTAGCCATTGACGTTCTGGCCCAGCAGGGTCACTTCGCGCACGCCGTTTTCGGCCAGGTGGATGATTTCCGACAGCACATCGTCAAATGGCCGGCTGACTTCTTCACCGCGTGTGTAGGGCACCACGCAGAAGGTACAGTACTTGCTGCAGCCTTCCATCACCGACACATAGGCGCTTGGCCCATCGATACGGGGTTCGGGCAAGTGGTCGAATTTTTCGATCTCCGGGAACGACACATCCACCTGCGGCAGCTTGGTAGCGCGCGCGGCGTCGATCATTTCCGGCAGGCGGTGCAGGGTCTGCGGGCCGAAGACCACGTCGACATAAGGTGCGCGGTCGCGGATCGCGGCGCCTTCCTGGCTGGCCACGCAACCGCCGACGGCGATCACCATGTCCGGGTTGGCCAGTTTCAATTCGCGCCAGCGGCCCAGCTGCGAGTACACACGGTCCTGGGCCCGCTCGCGGATCGAGCAGGTATTGAGCAGGATCACGTCGGCATCTTCGGCGCGGGCGGTGACTTCCAGGGCCTGGTGTTCGCCCAGCAGATCGACCATGCGCGAGCTGTCGTACTCGTTCATCTGGCAACCGTGGGTTTCGATGTAAAGCTTCTTGGCCATGGGAATCGTCAACTGGTGGTAAAGAACCGCGCATTATAGGGGGCATGCCCATTGGTTCCTAGCGTTGTGCATCGGGTGCCATGCTATAGTTCGCGCCCTCTTTTATATCCCCGATGTGTTGTTCGCCCACCATGACCAAACGTGAAGCTCCAATCTACAAGGTGATTTTCCTCAACCAGGGCCAGGTGTTCGAAATGTACGCCAAGCAGATCTATCAAAGTGATCTGTGGGGTTTCCTGGAGGTGGAAGAGTTCGTCTTTGGCGAGCGCACCCAGTTGGTCGTCGACCCGGGCGAAGAGAAGCTCAAGGCGCAGTTCGAAGGCGTGGTGCGCAGCTTTGTGCCGATGCATTCGATTGTGCGTATCGATGAAGTCGAGCGCCTGGGCACGCCGAAGATCAGCGAGGCGCGGGGCACCAGCAATGTGATGCCATTTCCGATGCCAATGCCGGAGAAGTAAGGCGGCTGTCAGGGCAGCGGTGAGAAGGGCGAACGCCCATCGGCGCTCTGCAGTTCCAGAAGGTAGTTGCGGAAAATCTGGCCCAGCACCTGGGTCGCCACTTCCAGTTCATCGCGCTGCATGTGCTCGGCGACTTCGTCGGCGGTGTCCAGCGCGTCTTCAGCGCCGTTGACCGCGGCCATTTTCAGCACGATGTAGGCCTGGACGTTGTTGGCCGGCACGCCTTCGCCCTTGAAGAACATGTTGCCCAACTGGAATTGCGCTTGGGCATGGCCCTGCAACGACGCTTTCTCGAAGTAGCTCAAGGCCTTGTTGAGGTCGCGGGCAGGGTTCTTGCTGTCGTGGAAGTACTCGCCCAACTCGTATTGCGCCTGCGCATCCCCGCCGTCGGCCTGCTTCTGGCACGCGCTCAGGGGTTCGGCCTGGCTGTCTGGCTGGGTATTGAGGGTGCAACGACCCATCGCTGGGATTAACAACGAGTTGCCGCCTGCTTGTGCATGTGCCAGCAGCGGCTGAAGGAGCAACAGGCAGCCCAGAACCAGGGTGCGGCCGGTGCGTTTCATGGGAATCGACTTACCTCTGACGGGGCACGCGGACCCTCGGGGGATCCAATAAGCGCGCATTATGAAATAAGCAGGCCTCTGCTTACAAAGTCTTTACTCGTTTTTCTGCTGCTTGGGCAAGTTATCTGCCGGATTGCAGGTGAATTCTCGGAAAAACTCGGAAATATCTGTAAGCAAAGTAGCAAATCAGACACCGTTTGCGGGGTGCCTGATGGTTGCGGCCTGTTACTTCAGTGCGGCGAAGGCGCGTTCGGCGGCGTCGAGGGTCAGTTTCAGCTCGGCTTCGCCGTGGGCGATCGAGGTGAAGCCGGCTTCGAAAGCGCTCGGTGCCAGGTATACGCCGCCTTCCAGCATCAGGTGGAAGAAGCGTTTGAACAGACCGGCATCGCTGCCCATTACGTCGTCAAAAGTGACGATATCGTCGGCACCGCTGAAGTACAGGCCGAACATACCGCCCGCCTGGGTGGTGACAAACGGAATGCCGGCGGCATCGGCGCGCTGTTGCAGGCCGTCGAGCAGGCGCGTGGTGTAGTCGGTCAGCTCGGCGTGGAAGCCCGGGCGGCTGATCAGGCGCAGGGTGGTCAAGCCGGCGGCCATGGCCAGTGGGTTACCCGACAAGGTGCCCGCCTGGTACACCGGGCCAAGCGGCGCGATGTGCTGCATGATCTCGCGCTTGCCGCCGAAGCAGCCCACCGGCATGCCGCCGCCGATGATCTTGCCGAAGGTGCTCAGGTCCGGCGTGACGCCGTAGTGCGCCTGGGCGCCGCCGAGGGCGACGCGGAAACCGGTCATCACTTCGTCGAAAATCAGCACCACGCCGTGTTTGTCGCACTGTTCGCGCAGGCCTTCCAGAAAGCCTGGCGCGGGCGGCACGCAGTTCATATTGCCGGCCACCGGCTCGACGATGATGCAGGCCACGTCCTGGCCCACTTCATTGAGCATCTGCTCGACGGCGGCGATGTCGTTGAACGGCAGGGTCAGGGTGTGCTTGGCAAACGCGGCAGGCACGCCCGCCGAGCTAGGGACACCTTGGGTCAGCGCGCCAGAACCGGCCTTGACCAACAGGCTGTCGGAGTGGCCGTGGTAGCAGCCTTCGAACTTGATGATGCTGTCGCGGCCGGTGAAACCACGGGCCAGGCGGATTGCGCTCATGGTGGCTTCGGTGCCGGAGCTGACCATGCGCACCATTTCCATCGACGGCACGATCGAGCAGACCAGGTCCGCCATCTCGGTTTCCATGGCGGTCGGCGCGCCGTAGGACAGGCCGTGTTCCAGTTGCTTGCGCACCGCGTCCAGTACGTCCGGGTGGCTGTGGCCGAGGATCATCGGGCCCCAGGAGCCGACGTAGTCCACGTAGCGCTTGTCATCTTCGTCGGTGACGTAGGCGCCTTCGGCATGCTTGAAGAACAGCGGCGTGCCGCCCACGCTCTTGAACGCACGCACGGGGGAGTTCACACCGCCGGGGATGTGTTTCTGGGCATTGGCAAACAGCGTTTCGGAACGGGACATGATCGGGCTCTCTAAACTGAAATTTTAAGAAGGTCGTTGAACGCACGGGCGCGGCGCGTGACTTCCTGGGTGCTATCGGCGCCAAACAGGCCGTGCACCACCGCCAGCAGGTCGGCACCGTGGGCCACCAGGGGTTCGGCGTTCTCCAGGGTGATGCCGCCGATCACGCAGATCGGCAGCTGCAGGCGCGCACGGGCCAGGGCCAGCATTTCGACGGTGGCGGCCGGGGCGCCGGGCTTGGTACTGGAATTGAAGAAGCGACCGAAGGCGACGTAGCTCGCACCTTCCTTGGCAGCCTGCTCGGCCAGTTCGATCTGGCTGTGGCAGGTGGAACCGATGATGGCCTTGGAGCCGAGCAGGGCACGGGCCGGGGTCAGCGGGCCGTCGGTCTGGCCCAGGTGCACGCCGACGCCGAGGCGCGCGGCCAGTTCGGCGTCGTCGTTGATAATGAGTTGGGTTTTGTAGCGCGAGCACAGCTCCCGCAGCTTTTCTGCTTCACGCAGGCGCCGGGCTTCGTCGCTGCTTTTGTCGCGGTATTGCAGCAGGGTCACGCCACCGTCCAGCGCCGCTTCGACGTAGGCGAGGAATTTGCCGGCCAACAGTTGGCTGTCGGTAATGGCGTAAAGGCCACGTAGTTTCATCAGGCAGGCCTCGTGCTGTTAAGAGCAGAAATCCAGCGGCAGACGGCGCGGCACGAACTGGCCCTGGCCGAGTTGTTCTGCGTCACGCAGGGTGCGCCAAGTGTAGTTGAGGGCCGATTGCACGGCGCTCACCAGGCCTTCGCCCTGGGCGATCCGGCCCGACAGGGCACTGGCCAGCGTGCAGCCCGAACCGTGATAACTGCCAGGCAGGCGCTGGCAGGTAAAGGTCTGGCGCGTGCCGTCGCGGCTGTAGAGGCGGTTGTGTACTTCGTGCTCGTCGCCATGCCCGCCGGTGATCAGCAAATGCCTGATATACGGCAGCAGCTTCTCGGCGCATTCGTCCGCCGAGCCTTCCGGCAGCTCGGCGAGGATGCGCGCTTCGGGCAGGTTCGGCGTGGCGATCAGCGACAACGGCAACAGCCGCTCGCGCATCGCATAACCGACCTCGTCCTTGCCCAGGCTACCGCCGCCACCGGCGCGCAGTACCGGGTCGCACACCACCGGCAGGTGCGGATGCGCCTGCAGCAGTTCGACCACGGTGTCGACCATCGCGGTGGAACCGAGCATGCCGAGCTTGACCGCCGCCACTTCGGAGTCGCCGAGCACGGCATTGGCCTGGGCCAGTACCCATTCGCGGTCGAGCACGCGGAAGTCGCTGACGTTGACCGTGTTCTGCACGGTCAGCGCGGTGACGGCCGGAGCCGCGTGGCAACCCTGGGCGAGCAGGGCTTCGATATCTGCCTGCAAGCCGGCGCCACCACTGGGGTCATGGCCGGAGAGACAGAGGACAACGGGGCGAGAGCTGTAGATATTCATGGTGCGCGAGCTTACCACCAAACGCTTTTGGCGGGGCTGTTGCGCGAAAGAGGATTTTCACCGCGGGTGGAAGGTTTCAGCAATCCAGGTGAGTGCATGAACATTGCTGAAAGCCGCGTTCTAGAGCCTTTCAAAAAATTATTTCAATGGTGTCTAATAGCCTTTAGTGGCTATGCTAGAGTGGATCCAAACTACTAACTGTATTGCCGGTGTACGTCTTCTCAAAAGGAATGGGGGGCTTTTTGACATAACCGGGCAGGCCACGCTGGGGCTCTATGCGCTATTTGCTGATTTTATTGTTGTGCGGGCTGCCGCTGCTCGCCAGCGCCATCGAGTTCAACCAGGACACGCGCAGTCTGCCGCTGGGTCGAGCCTTGCAAGTGCTCGAAGACCCGACCGATGCCCTCACGATCGCCGATGTCAGCGCACCCTCTGCCGTCACGCAGTTCAAGCCCCACGATAAAGACACGCTCAACGCCGGTTACTCACGTTCGGTGTTCTGGCTCAAGGTCAATCTGCACTACCTGCCTCAGAATCCTGAAGCCCAACGCACCTGGTTGCTGGAGCTGGCCTACCCGCCGCTCGACCATCTGGACCTGTACCTGCCCGACAGCACAGGCACCTATCGCCTCGCCGGGCGCACAGGGGATGCGCTGCCGTTTGCCGCCCGTGAGATTCGCCAGAACAACTACCTGTTCAAGCTCGACTTCACGCCGGGCGAAGCGAAAACCGTCTACCTGCGCCTGCAAAGCGAAGGCTCGATCCAGGCGCCCTTGACGCTGTGGTCCAGCACCGCCTACCTGGAACAACAGCCGCTGCGCCTGTATGTGTTGGGCCTGATCTACGGCGTGTTGCTGGGCATGCTGGTGTACAACCTGTTCATCTATCTCAGCGTGCGCGACACCAGCTACCTCTATTACATCCTGTATATCGCTTCATTCGGCATGTACCAGCTGTCGGTCAACGGCGCGGCAGTGGAGTACTTCTGGCCGGACAACCCCTGGTGGGCGAATGCGGCGACGCCGTTCCTGATTGGCTCGGCCGCGTTGTTCGGCAGCCTGTTTGCGCGCAGCTTTCTGCACACGGCCCAGCACAGCCGCTGGATCAACCGTCTGTTGCTGGGGCTGGTGGCGTGTGGCGGTGTGGTGATGCTGCTGTCGTTGATGACCAGCTACGCCCTGGCGCTGCGCCTGGCCACCGGCTTGGCGCTGGTATTTACCGTGACCATCTTTGTCGCGGCCATCAAGGCCTGGTATTGCGGGCAGCGGGTGGCGCGCTATTTCATCATTGCCTGGTCGGCGTTCCTGCTCGGCGGGGTGGTCAATACCCTGATGGTGCTGGGCTACCTGCCGAATGTGTTCCTGACCATGTACGCCAGCCAGATCGGTTCGGCGATCGAAGTAGCGTTGTTGTCCCTGGCCCTGGCCGACCGCATCAACGCAATGCGTGAGCAACAGGCGCAGATCCTGTTCGATGCCAGCCAGAAGCTCGAAGTGCTCAACCAGCAATTGGCCCGCAGCAACCGCCTCAAGGATGAATTCCTCGCCACCCTGACTCACGAACTGCGCACCCCGATGAACGGTGTGATCGGCTCCCTCGAACTCATGCAAACCGTGCCGCTGGATGCGGATCTGGCGCAGTACCAGCAAACCGCCGCCGGCTCGGCGCGGGACATGATGCGCATGGTCAACGGCATCCTTACCCTCACCGAGTTGCAGGCCGGACGCTTGGTTGCACGGCCCGAGGTGTTCAGCCTGCGCGGTACGCTCGACACCTTGCGCCAGCAGTTCAGCGCCAGCGCCCAGAGCAAGGGCCTGGCCTTTTCCATCGATGTGGCGGACGAGCTGCCGGACCGCGTGCTGGGCGATGCCGACAAACTGCTGCAGTGCCTCGATTGCCTGCTGGATAACGCCTTCAAGTTCACCCACGAAGGTTCGGTGCGCCTGCGGGTGGTCGGTGTGCCCCACAGCGATGGTCGCCTTCGCCTGAGTTTTATCGTCACCGACACCGGGATCGGCTTTGCTTTCCTTGATGAAGCCACCCTGTACCAGCGCTTCTTCCAGCTGGATGGCTCCACCACTCGTGAGTACGGCGGCCTGGGCATCGGCCTGGCCATCTGCCGGCAACTGGTCGAACTGCTGGGCGGGCGCCTCACCCATCATTCCGAGCCGCGCAAAGGCAGCCGCTTTCAGCTGGAAGTAGAGGTCAGCCCGGTCCCGTCCGAGTCAAAGCCTGGACCGGACAAACAACGTGCGCCCCAGGAATGCTCGGTGCTGTTGGTGGATGACAACAGCGTCGGCCAATTGGCGGTGCGCGGTATGTTGCTCAAGCTCGGTTACCGGGTGAAAACCGTGGACAGCGGCCCGAGCGCGCTGGCGGCGTTGCAGGCAGCGGATTTCGATGCAGTGCTGTTGGATGTTCCAGAAGGCGGTTTCTCGTTGTGCTGTCAGATTCGTGCGTTGCCTGGCTGCGGCGAATTACCGGTGATCGCCTTGAGCTCGTCACTGAATGTGTCGGAGCGCGAGGGCTGCCATGGCATCGGGATTTCCGAGCGCCTGGCCAAGCCTGTACGTTTCGAGGCGTTGCAGGTGGTGTTGGAGCGTCGGTTGTTGTGCCCGTTAGAGGGCAAAAGCGCCGGACAATCGGCGGGTATGTCACTTTTTTAAGCGGTATGACGGTGCTTAACTGAAATGCAGGCCTCAACTGAACGTGGCCTTTTTTCTTGGAGGCCCGTCATGAATCTGCATCAATTCGCCGAAACCCACGACGTCACCAACCAACCGCCGTCCCTGGACGGCACCAACCTGTACCGTATCGATCTGCCCCTGCAGGAATGGTCGCGCCGCTTTGGCGCCGGCTGGGCGCAGGCGCGTATCGACGCCTACGGTGCGTTGGCGGGCGGGCCGTTGATGGAAGCCGGGTTCCTGGCCAACCAGAACAAGCCGGTGTTCAACAGCCATGACCGTTATGGTCGTCGCATCGACCTCGTGGAATTTCACCCGGCTTATCACGAGCTGATGCGCACCGCCGTCGAACACGGCCTGCCGTCACTGCCCTGGGCCCATCCGCAGTCCGGCGCCCACGTGGCCCGCGCCGCCATGACCTACCTGCACAGCCAGGCCGAAGCGGGCACCGGCTGTCCGCTGACCATGACCTTCGCCTGTGTGCCGGCGCTGCGTTTGCAGCCGGACCTGGCCGATATCTGGCTGCCGAAAGTCCTCGGCACCCAATACGATTCGCGCAACGTTGGCATCGCCCACAAGGCCGGTGCCACCATCGGCATGGCCATGACTGAGAAGCAGGGCGGCACCGATGTGCGTGCCAACACCACCCGGGCATATCCGGTGGGCGCTGGCGGGCCAGGGCAGGCCTATGAACTGGTGGGCCACAAGTGGTTCTGTTCGGCACCGATGTGTGATGCGTTCTTGACCCTGGCGCAAACCGACAAGGGCCTCACCTGTTTCCTGCTGCCCCGGCACCGTCCGGATGACACACGCAACGAGTTCTACATCCAGCGCCTGAAAAACAAACTCGGCAACTGCTCCAACGCTTCCAGCGAAGTCGAATTCCGTGGCGCCCTGGCCTGGATGATCGGCGAAGAAGGCCGTGGCGTGCCGACCATCATCGAGATGGTCGCCATGACTCGCTTCGATTGCATGGTCGGCTCCAGCGCCCTGATGCGCCAGGCGCTGACCCAGGCCAGCCATCATTGTGCCCATCGTTCGGTCGGCGGCCGCGTGCTCAGCGAGCAGCCGTTGATGCAGAACGTGCTGGCGGACCTGGCGCTGGAAAGCGAATCCGCACTGGCCCTGAGCCTGCGCATGGGCCGTGCGCTGGATCATCTGGACGATGAACAGGAAGCCAAGTTCGCCCGGCTGGTGACGGCGGTGGGCAAGTATTGGATCTGCAAACGTGCGCCAGCGATGATCAACGAGGCCGCTGAGTGCATGGGCGGCGCGGGGTATGTGGAAGACAGCATTCTGCCGCGCCTGTACCGTGAGGCACCGGTGAACTCGACGTGGGAAGGGTCCGGCAATGTGCAGTGCCTGGACGTGCTGCGGGCGTTGTCGAAAGAGCCGGGCGTGCTGGAGGCGCTGTTTGTCGAACTGGGCGATGGGCACGGCGACCGGCAGCTGGCGCGGCATATCGAGCAGTTGAAGTCGGCATTCATGGATACCCAGGACATCCAGTACCGTGCGCGGCAACTCACCGAAGACATCGCCGTGGCATTGCAGGCCAAATTGTTGCTGGAGGCGGGGAATGCGGCGGTGAGTGATGGGTTTATTGCCAGTCGGTTGGGTGGCTTGTCTGGCCGTGTGTATGGAACCTTGCCACGCGGCGTAGATGTGGAGGCTCTCATCGCCCGTTCCACCCCCAATCTATCGGACTAAAATGCGGTAAACATGTGGGAGGGGGCTTGCCCCCGATAGCGGTGTGTCAGCGATAGATGTGTTGGCTGACAGTCAGCTATCGGGGCAAGCCCCCTCCCACATTTACCGCATTCCAACTCTGGTGTTTCGGTGAGGCCGGTATACAGGCAAGATAAAGGCCTGCAAGTCAGAACACAGGATGCTTACCGTGACCGAAGCTTTTGTTGTCGTTCAAACCGCTGAAGAAGCCGTGGACCGGCTGGCGGCCCTGCACGAGCGTGCCACTGGCGCGCTCAATCAAGCCCTCAAGCAATACCTCAAAGACCGCGTCGAGCCCGACGCCGAACAACGTGCGCTGTTTCGCTACCCGGAACTGCGCCTGACCTACCATTGCCACGGCGAAGTCCCACAGACCACCCGGGCGTATGCCAAGGTCCAGTTGCCGGGAACCTACAGCGTCACCGTCACCCATCCTGCGGCGTTCCGTAAATACCTGCTGGAGCAACTGGTGCCGTTGATGCACGACTTCACCGTGACCGTGGAAGTCGGCGTGAGCCAGCAGAACATCCCGTACCCGTACGTGGTGGAGCAGGGCGACGAACTGGCCGGTTCCGGCGTGACCGCCGCGACCCTGGCCCGTGTATTCCCCAGCACCGACCTGTCGGCCGCCACCGATGGCATCGCCGACGGCTTGTACGACTGGGAAAACACCGACCCACTGCCCCTGGCACTGTTCGATGCGGCCCGCGTGGACTTCTCCCTGCGCCGCCTGGTGCACTACACCGGCAGCGACTGGCGCCATGTGCAGCCGTGGATCCTGCTGACCAACTACCACCGGTATGTCGACCAGTTCATCCTGCATGGCCTGGAGCAACTGCGCAGCGACCCGCGCTTTATCCGCATGGTGCTGCCGGGCAACGTGGTGATCGACAAGAGCATGGATCACGGCGAGGCGTCGGCAATTGCCGCCGGTGTGGTGTGGCACCGTTACCAGATGCCGGCCTATCACCTGCAGGCCACTGATGGCCATGGCGTGACCCTGGTGAACATCGGCGTCGGCCCGTCCAACGCCAAGAACATCACCGACCACTTGGCCGTGCTGCGTCCGCATTGCTGGCTGATGATCGGCCACTGCGGCGGCCTGCGCCAATCCCAGACCATCGGCGACTACGTACTGGCGCACGCCTACATGCGCCGCGACGGTATTCTCGACCGCGTGGTGCCGCCGAACATCCCGATCCCGGCGCTGGCTGAAGTGCAGCTTGCGTTGCAGCAAGCGGCGGCTAACGTTACCGGCGAAAAAGGCGAAGAGCTGAAAAAACGCCTGCGTACCGGCACCGTGTTGACCTACGACGACCGTAACTGGGAACTGCGCTGGGCCCAGGAACGCCCACTGATCAACCTGTCCCGCGCCGTGGCCGTGGACATGGAGAGCGGCACCATCGCCGCGCAAGGCTATCGTTTGCGGGTGCCGTACGGCACCTTGTTGTGTGTATCGGACAAACCGCTGCACAGCGAAATCAAGCTGCCGGGTTCGGCCAACGCGTTCTATGAGCGTGCGGTCAGCCAGCACTTGAAGATCGGCATCGAGGCGGTGGACCTGTTGCGCACCGAACTCAACTCGCTGCACTCGCGCAAACTGCGCAGCTTCGACGAGCCGCCGTTCCGCTAAGCGGTTGGGATGGTCATTTAACGGTCAGGCCACTAGCATTGTCGGTCCTGACCGTTAGATGTTCCTTTGCCATGTCCCGTCCCACCCGTCCCGATTCGCGCCGCCCTGGCGTGAAACCCCCGTATTCCGCTGCGCGGCGTGTCGCCAAGGCGCCTCCGGCCGAACCGAAGTTGATCCTGTTCAATAAACCGTTCGATGTGCTGACCCAGTTCAGCGACGAAGGCGGCCGCGCGACGCTCAAGGATTTCATCGATATTCCCGGCATCTACCCGGCGGGCCGTTTGGACCGTGACAGCGAAGGCCTGCTGCTGCTGACCAATGACGGCCAGTTGCAGGCACGGATTGCCGATCCCAAACATAAACTGGCGAAAACCTACTGGGTGCAGGTGGAAGGCGAACCCACCGAAGAACAGTTGCA
Organism: Pseudomonas sp. NFPP04; assembly: GCF_900113815.1. Lineage (NCBI taxonomy): Bacteria > Pseudomonadati > Pseudomonadota > Gammaproteobacteria > Pseudomonadales > Pseudomonadaceae > Pseudomonas > Pseudomonas sp. NFPP04. The sequence continues at coordinate 58,874 of NZ_FOQS01000011.1, forward strand.
ACGCCTGCGCAAAGGCGTCGAACTGAACGACGGCATGACCTTGCCCGCCGAGGCTCGGCAGTTGGATGAGCCCGAGCTGTGGCCGCGCAACCCGCCCGTGCGCTTTCGCAAAAGCGTCCCGACGCATTGGCTGGAACTGGTCATTCGTGAGGGGCGCAACCGACAGGTACGGCGCATGACCGCTGCTGTCGGTTTGCCTACTTTGCGTCTGGTGCGCGTGCGGATTGGCGATTGGTCGATCGACGGCCTGGACCAAGGCCAGTGGAAGGAAGTGCCGGCGCGCTTATAAGGCGCCGGACTCGATCAGGCCGATCACCACGCTCTTGATGATGAACGCGGCCACGCCCAGGCCCAGCACGAAGAACAGAATGAACGAGCCAAAGCGCCCGGCCTTGGACTTCTTCGCCAGATCCCAGACGATAAAACCCATGAAAATGATCAGGATCGTGACCAGGCCGGTCATCATCCATTCTTCGAAGAGGGCGGGGTCGATGTTGTTCATGGGGGATTTTTCCGACAGGGCAGGCGGGCAGTATACGGCAGCGTTACCGACGCAACATTGACCTGGATCGAAGTGCAATCCAAATGTGGGAGGGGGCTTGCCCCCGATAGCGGTGGGTCAGTTGATAAATAACTGACTGACACTCAGCCATCGGGGGCAAGCCCCCTCCCACATTTGACCTTCACCGATCTTAAGTGCGCAGGTGGGTCAGGGGCAGTTCGGTGCTGTTCAATACCTGATTGAGCACAAAGCTGGAGCGCACGCTGGTCACACCTTCGATGCGGGTCAAGTGTCCGAGCAGCAATTTCTGGTAGTGGTCCATGTCCGGCACCACCACCTTCAACTGATAGTCCGCATCCATCCCCGTCACCAAACTGCACTCCAGCACCTGGGGCAGGGTGCGGATCGCCGCCTCGAAGTTCTCGAAACGCTCGGGGGTATGGCGGTCCATGCCGATCAGCACGTAGGCGGTCAGGCTCAGGCCGAGCATCTTTCGGTCGAGCAACGCGACCTGGCGGGCGATGTAGCCGTCATCCTCCAGTTGCTTGACCCGGCGTGAGCAGGGCGACGGCGACAGGCCGATGCGTTCGGCCAACTCCTGGTTGGAGATCCTCGCGTCGCGCTGCAATTCCGCCAAAATACTCAGGTCGTATCGGTCAAGCTTGCTCATTGGGTTGGCCTTTGTCGTAACTATTGCGGCGAATTATCCATGAAGGGTTAAAAATTGCGCAAGCACTGTTTATTGACGCAATCTTCGCAATCATCTGTCGGCCGTCTACGGGTATCTTTATCAACAGAATCACCGCCTGGACAACAGTCCACAGCAGCCCGCCCAATCAGGCTCGCTGCGGCCGCTACCCCAGCAGGGTTGAGCCGGCCTCCAGGCTGCACACTGTCCACAAGACGGCGTGAGGTGAGCCAACGTCAAAAGCGTTGAGCCAGGACGAAGTTCTCAAGGGGTGGCCGACGGGTCACCCCTTTTCTTTTGCCTGCTGATAACCTGTGCGAGAACCGGGCCTGGCTTTTCCAGTCTCATGGACAGGCCCTAATCCGCAGTGAGGAATAGCATGAAGCGCATCTGGCGTATGGCAGGTGTAGGTTTGCTGGTGGTCACCGTTGGCGCCCAGGCAGTGGCCGACGAACGTGACAACGGGCCGCGTGGTGAAGGCGGTGGTCAGCATGAAAGAGGGCCGGAGGGCGGACGGCCAGGGGGCAATGAACAGCCGCGCCCGCAGAGCAACCCGCCACGGCCGGAGAACAATCAGCCACGCCCGCAGAATCAGCACTTTGATCGCGGCGGCCAGAACGGTGGCGGCCAATGGCAGGGACGTCCCCAGGGCAATGAGCAGGGGCGGCCGGTGCAACCCCCACCGCCACAACCGTCGAACAACCTGCCGATCCAGGGCCGCCCCGACACCGTACGCCAGACCCAGGAGCCCCGTCAGGGCTACTACCGCGACATCCCGCGCCGCAATGACGGCAATCAACACTGGGAAGCCGGCGGGCCCGGCTCGCGTCCCGGCGACAACCGCTGGCCAGGGCGCCCCGACGGTCATGGCAATGGCTGGGGCCTCGGCCCGCAACATCGCCCGGGCTATGTGATCGACCGTTTCCCCGACCGCAACTACCGTGTGCCTTACCGTGGCCAGGATTACTTCTACTCCGGCGGCTATTGGTATCGCCCGCAAGGCCCGCGTTATGTGGTGGTGACGCCACCGTACGGCATCCGTGTGCATTACCTGCCGGACTACGCGCGTGAAGTGTGGGTGGGTGGCGCGCTGTTCTTCCTCGCCGCAGGTGCCTATTACACCTACGAAAGCAGCTCCCAGCAGTACGTGGTCGTGCAACCACCGACGCAGGTGCCGCCGCCGCCCGCGCCGCAAGGCAATGGCTATGACGTGGTGGCGTACCCCGTCAACGGCCAGTCGCCGGCCCAGGTGCAGCAGGACGGTTATGACTGCTATCGCTGGGCGGTGCAGCAAAGCGGTTTCGACCCGCAGCAAGTGACCTACGCCCCCGACCCGGCAGTGGTGCAAACCTATCGCCAGGCCCAGGGCAACTGCCTGAGCAGTCGCGGCTATCAGGTGCAGTACTAGGGTTTATTGCCCGTGACCACTTCCCGTGGGTCGGCGTGCACCAGCACTTCGGCACGCGGGTAGGCTTTGTGAATGGCATTGGCGGCCTGGTCGCTGATGCCGTGGGCCACTGACAGCGTCAATTCCCCCGGCAATTCCAGGTGCAGCTGTACGAACCAGTGGCTGCCGGAAATCCGCGTGCGCAAATCATGGGCGCCCAACACTCCGGGCACACCACGGGCCAGTTCCAGCATGTGCTGGCTGACCTCCGGCGGCAGCTCCTCGTCCATCAGTACCGCAAAACTTTCCCGGGCGATCTGGATCGCGCTCCACAAGATATAGGCGGCAATGCCCAGGCCGAACCAGGCGTCCACCTGATGGTAGCCAAACCCTGCCAGCACCAGCGCCACCAGGATGCTGCCGTTGAGCAGCAGGTCCGAGCGATAGTGCAGTGAGTCGGCGCGCACGGCGTTGGAGCCGGTTTCGCGGATCACCCGGTGTTGCAGCATCAACAAGGCCACGGTCAGGACCAGGGAAAACACAATCACGCCAATGCTCAGCCACGGTGCGCCGACCGGCTCCGGGTGTTGCAGGCGCTGGTAGGCCTGGAACGCGATCAACACCGCACTGACGCCGATAAATAGCGCCTGGGCCATGCCGGACAGCGACTCAGCCTTGCCATGCCCATAGCGGTGATCGTCATCGGCCGGACGCAAGGCGTAGTGCACCGCGAGCAAATTCAACAGCGAGGTCACGCCGTCCAACAGCGAATCGGTCAAGCCGGCGAGCATGCTCACCGAGCCGCTGAGCCACCAGGCGATGGCCTTGGTGATAATCAGCGCACAGGCCACGCCCACCGAAGCGCGGGTGGCCAGGCGCAAGAGCCTGGCGTGTTCGGGACTGCTGGTCATGGACGGTCCTTATGCGGCGGGTTGCAGGCCCAGGGACGCGAGTTGCTGCACACTGCCCTTGAACTGGATCATGCGCGGGTCGTCCAGCGGCAGGCTGCGGCCGGTTTCCTTCTGGATGATGCTTTGCAGCTTGGCATTGTCGACCTTGCCGTCGGCGCCAATGGCGTCGTGGAGTTTGGCCGGGTCGACCTGGGCAGTCTTGCCCGGTTCGAAATAGATGGCGCCGGTGGCGAAGTCCACGCCGAACGCGATCAGGCCGGGGATCACATAGAACAGCAGGCCCACGGCGTCGAGCACGGCGATGGTCGGGTCGATCTTGCCGTCGATCTGGCCACGGCGGTCGGGGTAGAAAATCGACCCGCAGGCGGTGAGTTGGCTCAGCAGGGTGACGGCGAGGACACCGCCGATGACACGGGAAGCGATACGCATGGGGACTCTCCTGAACACGGTGGATACGCGACTATATAGCAACGGCCTTACAGCAATGGCCTTGAGACCATCGTCGGCATTCGGCAGTTCGCCGTTATACTCGCCGCTCTGCTTTGGAGCCAGTATGAATTCGTTGCCGATCGATGAAGTTTTACCCGCGCTGCGTGACGCCTTGGCGAATCGCCATGAAGCCGTGCTGGAAGCACCGCCCGGCGCCGGTAAAACCACCCGTGTGCCTTTGGCGTTGTTGAACGAGCCCTGGCTGGCCGGACAGACCATCCTCATGCTCGAACCCCGCCGCCTGGCCGCCCGTGCCGCGGCCGAACGCCTGGCCAGCGAGCTGGGTGAAAAGGTCGGCGAAACGGTCGGCTATCGCATCCGCCTGGACAGCAAAGTCGGCCCTGACACCCGCATCGAAGTGGTCACCGAAGGCATCCTCACCCGCCGTCTGCAGGACGACCCGGCGCTGGACGGTGTGGGCCTGTTGATCTTCGACGAGTTCCACGAGCGCAGCCTCGACGCCGACCTGGCGCTGGCCCTGAGCCTCAACGGCCGCGAACTGTTTCGCGATGAGCAACCGCTGAAGATCCTGCTGATGTCCGCCACTCTGGAAGGCGAGCGTCTGGCCAGCCTGCTGGATGACGCGCCGATCCTGCGCAGTGAAGGCCGCATGTTCCCGGTGCAGATGCGCTGGGGCCGCCCTTATCAGCCCGGTGAATTCATCGAACCGCGGGCGGTGCAAACCATCCTCGAAGCCCTGCACGACGAAACCGGCAGCGTGCTGGTCTTCCTGCCAGGGCAGGCAGAAATTCGTCGGGTCCACCAGCAACTGGCCGACGTCCTCGGCGAGCGCCCCGATGTGCTGTTGTGTCCGCTGCATGGCGAGTTGGACCTCAACGCTCAACGCGCCGCCATCGACCCGGCGCCCGCCGGTAAACGCAAAGTCGTGCTGGCGACCAACATTGCCGAGACCAGCCTCACCATCAACGGCGTGCGCGTGGTGATCGATGCCGGGCTGGCACGCGTACCGCGTTTCGACCCGGGCAGCGGCATGACTCGCCTCGACACCCAGCGCATCTCCCGCGCCAGCGCCACCCAGCGCGCCGGTCGGGCAGGGCGCCTTGAGCCGGGCGTGTGTTATCGCCTGTGGTCCGAAGACCAGCATGAAGGCCTGGCCGCTTACGGCAGTGCGGAAATCCTCGCCGCCGACCTCGCCGGCCTGGCCCTGCAGCTGGCGCGCTGGGGCGTTACACCCAATCAATTGGTGTGGCTGGATGTGCCGCCGACCGCCGCGTATACCCAGGCCCAGGATTTGCTGGTGCGCCTCGGTGCGTTGAATGACGACACACTCACCGCCCACGGCCAGAAAATGGCCGAACTGCCGGCCCACCCGCGTATCGCCCATCTGCTGTTGCGCGGGCAGGACCTGGGGCTGGCAAGCACCGCGTGCGATGTCGCCGCGCTGTTGGGCGAGCGCGATATCTTGCGCGGCGGCGGTGCGGACTTGCACAGTCGCCTGGCGCTGCTGTCCGGTGAAGAGCGCTCGCGCGGTACGCAAGGCGGCGTGCAACGGGCCAGGCAGTTGGCCCGGCAATACCGCGGCTATTTAAGAGGGCAGGCGACTCAAGCAGTGGCCGACCCCGATCATCCGCGCTGGCTCGGCGCCTTGCTGGCACTGGCCTACCCGGACCGCGTTGCCCAGCAACGTCGCCCAGGCGGTGCCGAGTACCGCCTGGCCAACGGCCGCGCGGCGCTGTTCGCCGAGGCCGATAGCCTGATGAAACAACCCTGGCTGGTCATCGCCGACCTGGGCAGCCGCCAGGGCCAGCGTGAAGAGCGCATCTACCTGGCGGCGGATTTTGACCCGGCGCTGTTCGACACGGTGCTTGCCGAACAAGTGCGCAACGTCGATCAACTCGACTGGGACGAGCGTGAAGGCGTGCTGCGCGCCGAGCGCCAACGCAAAGTTGGTGAGTTAGTGCTCAGCCGCGAACCCCTCACCGGCCTCGATGAGTCCGCGCGCAGTCAGGCACTGGTCAACCTGGTGCGTCGCAAAGGCCTGGAACTGCTGCCGTGGACGCCGGAACTGCGCCAATGGCAGGCCCGCGTCATGCTGCTGCGTCACCTTGACGCCGGCAAAACCAGTGAATGGCCGGATATCAGCGACAGTGCCTTGCTCGCCAGCCTCGAACACTGGCTGATGCCCTACCTGGGCAAAGTGTCGCGCCTGAGCCATTTCGCCAACCTGGATATCTCCAGTTTCCTGCACAACCTGCTGCCGTGGCCGCTGCCCCAGCGTCTCGATGAACTGGCGCCGCAGCATGTGAAAGTGCCGTCGGGCTCGTCGGTGCGGCTGGACTACAGCGAACAGCCACCGATCCTCGCGGTGCGCTTGCAGGAGTTGTTCGGGCTGGCCGACACCCCGCGCATTGCCGGTGGGCGCCAGGTGGTGAAGCTGCACCTGCTGTCCCCGGCGCGACGGCCGGTGCAGGTCACCCAGGATCTGGCGAACTTCTGGCGCAGCACCTACGCCGAGGTGAAGAAGGATCTGAAGGGGCGCTATCCCAAGCATTACTGGCCGGATGATCCGTTGGTGGCCGAGGCAACGGCGCGGATCAAGCCACGCAAGTCGTAACACCACAGGGTCCAAATGTGGGAGGGGGCTTGCCCCCGATAGCGGTCTGTCAGCTAGAGAGGTATTGGCTGGCACACTGTAATCGGGGGCAAGCCCCCTCCCACATGGGTTTGTGGTGTTGGTTATGGCGCGGCCGGTAGCAGGAACCGGGCGATCACCGGCAGGTGGTTGGATATCCGCAAGGTGTCTTCCTGCCGCACTTTCGCCTCGACCCGCTTGATCCGTGGGCTGTAGAACAGGTAATCCAGCGTGCGGTCCGGCCCGTCCACGCTTGGGTCGTTAGGGAAGTGCGTCAGCCACTTCTCACGGTCGATGCCGCTGGATTGGCTGTTGCTCGGGACCATCGGGTATTTGTCCCACAGCAGATGCAGCTCGCTGTCCGGCGAATACTGCCCGCGCTTGCCGGCGTCCAGGCGCAGGAATTGGCCCAGGGGCAGCAGGTTGAAATCCCCGCCGATCAGCCAGGGCGTGCCGCGCCCTTCGAATTTATCCAGCAGCTTGACCGTGGTCTGTACTTGTTCCAATACCGCGCTGCGCCCTGGGGCGTCACCGTCCAGGCGCGTGTTGAGCACCGCCAGTTGGCCGCCGTCGCTCAGGGGCAGGTAAGTCAGCAGCAAGGCCGGCTTGGGCTGGAACTGGCGGCTGAGGATGTTGGCATCGGACGCCGGCAATTGCAGGCGTTCGGCGTGTTCGATCTGATAGCGGCTGAGTGTCGCGAGCTTGCGGCCGACGCTGCCGAAGATATGCCAATCGGGCACGAAGTCGGCTTTCCAGTCGAAGGCCTGGGCGCTGCATGGGTACAGGTCGACCAGGCGTTCCTGCAGCAGGGCCAGTTGGTCCTGATAGTGGGAAGGCTTGGCGTTTTCGTCGAGCTCCTGCAAGAGCAGGATGTCGGGTTGTTCGTCGCGGATCACCCGCGCCACTTCGTCAAGGCTGGCGGCCATGTCTTCCACGGTAGGCCGATCATCCGGGCCGCTGCCATCGGCCGTGTCGTACCAGAACACGTAGTTCTTGCCGGCCAGGTATTGCACGTTCCAGGTCATGACCTTGAGCGCCTGCCCCGGCAGCAGCGTGGGCGCACGCGGCGCAACGCAACTCACCGGCAGGGTTTCCTTGGGCTCGGGACGCCAGGTCAGGCTGTAGACCATGGCTGCAAACAGCCCCGCGATGATCAGCAGGCTCAGCAAGGTGATGCGCAATAAACGGGTCATCGGCTCGGCTTATAGCGTTTCAGAAGTGGCACGGAGCATATCACCGCGCGTCGGCATCGCCACCGATCAGCATGAATAAACGGAACAGTACCACGCTGGTAAACAGCTGCAGGAAGCTGTGGGCGCTGTCCAGTAACAGGCCCAGCAGCGGCGCGGGCTCGGGGTAGGCCGCTACGCTGGCGCCCTTGAGCAGCCACAACGGCGTCATCACACACAGCAGGCACACCAGGATCCGCCAGAAATGCCCACGGCTCAGGCGGAAACTTTCCTTCATCGCCTCCAGCGCTGGCATGCCGCGCAGCACCAGCAGGTACTCGGCAAACGCCAGCACCACCATCAGCCACAGGCCCGGCAGGAAATACAGCGACAGCCCCAGCAGGATCAGCAGTGTGCTCATGGCCGTCAGCAGGGCAAAGCGCGGCCACAGGGTCAGGGCCATGGCCCAGACATCCTTGGTGCGCGGCGACTCGCCACGGGTGCGGGCATCCAGAAAAAGTATCAAGGCCCCGGTGTACAGCGGGTACACCAGCAACCCCACCACCACGCTGTAGCCGGGGAATGCATCCTCGCCCACCACGTGATTCAGCACCTGTTGCAGCAGGGCTTCGAAAATCACCAACGGCAAGCACAACTGGACGATGGCGCCCAGGTTGCGTTGGGTGAAACGGAAGGAGTCGCGCAGCACGTCTAACGGATTCATCAAGTTCATCGCAGGCCTGAAAGCAAGGGCAACACTTTAACCGATCATCACCGGCGGTGAGCAAACGTAAACCTTGAGTAAAGACCATTGAAACAACTCGTAACACCCCCATAACTAGAGCGGCGCCTGATGACAGGCACACCACGATTTCTACCGGCAATCTAACGAGGTCGCCATGAACAGCGAAGAGCAAACCCTGATCGATGGACTGTTTTCACGGTTGCAACAAGCCGAAACGGACTCAGCCCCCCGCGACGCCCAGGCCGAAGCGCGGATCAAGGAGCACATGACGCGCCAACCGGCGGCCGGGTACTACATGACCCAGTCGATCCTGGTGCAGGAACATGCGCTCAAGAGCCTCGACGCGCAGAACAAGCAGCAGGCGCAGCACATCCAGCAATTGCAGGATGAACTGCAGAGGGCCAAATCCGCGCAGCCTGCTCCGGCGAGCAGCGGCGGTTTCCTGTCGAGCATCTTTGGCGGCGGGGGTTCCCGTGATCAGCAGCCGGCTCAAAGTGCACCCCCTTCTTCTGGTGGCGGCTGGCGCGAACCGGCGCGGCCTGGGTTCAGCCAACCTGCCCCGCAGCAGAATTATCAACAGCCTGCTCCAGCCGCTCCGGTGGGCAGCGGTTTCCTCGGCGGCGCGATGAAAACCGCAGCCGGCGTGGCCGGTGGTGTATTGCTGGCCGAAGGCATCAGCAGCCTGTTCAACCACAATTCGCAACAGCCGCAAGTCGTGGAAGAAATCATTCGTGAGGAGCCAGCGCCTGCCAGTGACAACGGCAACTGGGGCAATGATGACCAGAAGTACGCCGGCAACGACAGCTGGGGCAGCAACAATTCGGACAGCTTTGCCGACAGCGATTATTCTGACGATTCTTCCTCCTTCGGCGACGACGATTCCTTCGTCTGACCTACCTTGGCCCGGGGCGCTGCGTCGCCCCGGTCTGATTTTTCCCGGCAACCCTCTCGCGGCTGGCATACTTGCACCCTTTCCGGGCCCTGGCGCCTGGCTGTCATGAGGAAGTGCGGTGAAGAAAATTGCAGTGTTCGCCGATGTGCAAAACCTCTACTACACCGTCCGCCAGGCCTATGGTTGCCACTTCAACTACGCCGCGCTGTGGGCTGACATCAGCGCGCGCGGGCAGATCGTCGAGGCGTACGCCTATGCCATCGACCGTGGCGACAGCAAGCAGCAGCAATTCCAGCAGATCCTGCGCAACCTGGGCTTCACGGTAAAACTCAAGCCCTACATCCAGCGCAGCGACGGCTCGGCCAAGGGCGACTGGGACGTGGGCATCACCCTCGACATCATGGACGCCGCCGACCACGTCGATGAAATTGTGCTGGCCTCCGGCGACGGTGATTTCGACATGCTGCTCGACCGGGTTATCCACAAGCATGGCGTCGAGGCTGTGGCCTATGGCGTACCGGGGCTGACGGCCAATTCATTGATACGCGCCGCCAGCCGCTACGTGCCGATCGAAGGCGCTTTGTTGCTTAAATAGATCTTCAGATGGAGTTGGAACAGGTTTGGAACGTATAGCGGTCATCGACTTTGAAACCACCGGCATCACCCCGAGCAGCCGTTGCCGGGCCACGGAAATCGCGGTGGTCATCCTTGAGCGTGGCCAGATCGTGGACCGCTACCAGAGCCTGATGAAAACCGGCGTGCACGTGCCCGCGTTCATCGAACAACTCACCGGCATCAGCAACGCCATGCTGCGCAGCGCGCCGCCGGCGGAGCGGGTGATGAACGAGGTCAATGAGTTCGTCGGGACTACGCCGCTGATGGCGCACAACGCTGCGTTCGACCAGAAGTTCTGGGATTACGAATTGGGCTTGATCCGCCGCACGCGTTTGCAGAAGTTTGCGTGTTCTCTGTTATTGGCGCGACGCCTGATGCCGTCGGCGCCAAACCATAAGCTCGGCACGTTGAACGCCTTCGCTCAACTGCCCCACACCGGCCAGGCTCACCGGGCGCTGGCGGATGCGGAGATGGCGGCCAACCTCACGGCGCACCTGGCCCAGGAGCTGCGCCGTACCCACGGCTTGCGCGAACTGTCCCACGACCTGCTGTGCACCTTGCAGAAAGTGCCGGCGGCGAAGATCAATGAGCACTTGAAGAAGCATCGCGGGTTCTGACCTCGCCACACGCTCCAGAACACTGGGCTCTGAATGTGAAACTCAACATGTGGGAGCCGGGCTTGCCCGCGATGTCGTCGTCAGGGGATAAACGCTATCACCGATGCGGGTGAGCCCGAACCGCCTTCCAGTGCCAGGACGCCGATCACTAATGTGGCTCCTTTGACCGGCAGTTGGTCGAGGTTGGTCAGGCACTCCAACACAATCCCGTCCCCGGCCAGCACCGCACGATTCGTCGCAAATGCAGTGCTCTGCCCCGAATCAATCCCGTGGGTATCAATGCCTACACCGGCTACTTGGCGCTGCGACAGCAGAAATTGAATTGCCGCCTCGCCGATCCCTGGGAAATGCGAGCCTTGGGCGTCCTGGCGGAAGAACGCCGCCGGATCATTCCAAAGGTGCTGCCAGCCGGTGTACATCAGCACCACGCAGCCCGGCTCGATAAGCCCGTGCTGGTATTCCCAGTCTTGAATGTCCTGCACGCTGATTTCGTAGTCTGGCGTGCATCGGGCCCGTACGTCGATGACCACCGCATGCCGCACCAGGTCGTGGGGTTGATAGCCGTCGATGCCTATGCCATCAGCATAAAAGCTGTTCGGCGCGTTCATGTGGGTGGCGCTGTGTTCGCCCATGCTGAAACGGCGCAGGAAGTAGCCGTCTTTGCTCAACGACGCTATGTCTTCGAACACCACCGGCGGATCCCCTGGCCACAACGGAATACGCGGGCTGATTGGATGGCTGAGGCTGACGACCTTACCCACCATTTTTCACCTCCAGTTGAGCCAACGGCACCCGCCTCTCTATCGCACTCGACAAAATAATCGAGGTCTTGCTGAACCCGAACTTCGCGATCCGGTTGATCAAATTCTCCAACTCCGGCATCGACCCCACCGCCGCCTGCATGATCACGCACGGGTCGCCGGTCACCCGATGGCATTCTGTCAGCTCGGGAATTTCCGCCAGCGCGTCGTACACCTTCTGACTGCCATGATTGGTCAACCGCAGTTCAATCACGCACTGGATCGGCAACCCCACCTTGGATAAATCCACCTTGGCCTGATACCCGGTGATCACCCCGCTGGCCTCCAATTTGGCCACGCGTTCGGCCACGGCAGGGGCGGAGAGGTTTACCGTGCGGGCCAGTTGCGCGTAGGACGCGCGGCCGTCTTCGAGCAGGGCGCTGAGGAGCATGCGGTCGTATTTGTCCATGATAAGGCTCCGGTTACGCGTGACTTTCGAAAGCACGGTTTATAGCCTTCACAACCATGCTTTGAAAAGTGTAACGGCGTTTTAAACAGGTTTTGTAACTTATGTTTAACGACCTGTCTTTTTAGAATAAGCCTCCCATCTCCTGCCATAGAGCTGCCCAATGCCTGGCCCACGTCGCTTTCCCTTACCGTTGATCGCCGCTTTTTTTGCGCTGTATGTGATCTGGGGGTCCACCTATCTGGTGATTCGCATCGGCGTTGAGTACTGGCCGCCGTTGTTGCTGGCGGGGATTCGGTTTTGCACGGCGGGGGCGTTGATGTATGGCTTCCTGCGCTGGCGTGGGGTGCCGGCGCCGACGTGGCCGCAGTGGAAAGCAGCCGGGATGATTGGTCTTTTGCTGCTCACCGTGGGCAACGGCGGTGTCAGCGTGGCGGAACACATGGGGGTGTCTTCCGGCGTGGCGGCGCTGGCCGTGGCGACGGTGCCGTTGTTCACCTTGCTGTGTGGGTATTTCTGGGGCGCGCGCAACACTCGCTTGGAGTGGGCGGGGGTGATTCTGGGGATCATCGGCATCGCCATGCTCAATATGGGCAGCACGTTGCAGTCGAGCCCGATGGGTGCTGTGTTGCTGTTGGTGGCGGCGGCTTCCTGGGCGTTTGGTTCGGTGTGGAGCCGGCAATTGCCGTTGCCCCAGGGCGCGATGGCCAGTGCTGCGGAGATGCTGGTCGCCGGTGTGGCGCTGTTGTTCGTCAGCGCGCTATCCGGTGAACGCCTGCAGGCCGCGCCGCCGCTGGAAGGCTGGCTGGCCCTGGCCTATCTGACGGTATTCGGCTCGATCATCGCCTTCAATGCCTACATGTACCTGCTCAAGCACGTACGCCCGGCGGCGGCGACCAGCTATGCCTACGTCAACCCGGCGGTGGCGGTATTGCTGGGGATTGTATTCGTGGGCGAGACCATCGGGCTGGAAGAAGCCCTGGCGATGCTGGTGATCATTAGCGCCGTCCTGCTGATCAGCCTGCCCCAGTGGCGCAAGCCCAAGCCGGAAATAAGGTAAACTGCGGCGCATTGCGACCTTGCGCTGAATTTTTCCTACGGTAAACACATGACTTTCGCCACCCTTGGCCTGATCGAACCTTTGCTGCGCGCCCTTGAGACGCTTGGCTACCAGACCCCGACGCCGGTGCAGGCGCAAGCCATTCCGGCAGTGCTGGCCGGTCGCGACCTGATGGCCGCGGCCCAGACCGGCACCGGCAAGACCGCCGGTTTCGCCCTGCCGCTCCTGCAACTGCTGACGATGGAAGGGCCGAAAGTCGCCGCCAACTCGGCGCGTGCGCTGATCCTGTGCCCGACCCGCGAGCTGGCCGAGCAGGTGCACGCCAGCGTCGCCGAGTACGCCCAACACCTGCCACTCACCACCTACGCGGTGTACGGCGGCGTGAGCATCAACCCGCAGATGATGAAGCTGCGCAAGGGCGTCGACATTCTGGTCGCCACGCCCGGTCGCCTGATCGACCTGTTCCGCCAGAACGCGCTGAAGCTCAACCAACTGCAAACCCTGGTGCTCGACGAAGCCGACCGCATGCTCGACCTGGGCTTCTCGGAAGAGCTGGCGAACATCTACCGCATGCTGCCGAAAAAGCGCCAGACCCTGCTGTTCTCCGCGACCTTCTCCGATGACATCCGCCTGCTGGCCGGGCAGATGCTCAACGACCCGCTGAGCATCGAAGTCAGCCCGCGCAACGTTGCTGCCAACACCGTGAAGCAATGGATCGTGCCGGTGGACAAGAAGCGCAAGCCGGAGCTGTTTGTGCACCTGATGCGCAAAGGCCGCTGGAAGCAGGTGCTGGTGTTCGCCAAGACCCGTAACGGCGTGGATGCGCTGGTGGATAAGTTGCAGGGCCTGGGCATCAATGCCGACGGCATCCATGGCGACAAGCCTCAAGCGACCCGCCAACGTGCGCTGGACCGTTTCAAATCCAGTGAAGTGCAGATCCTGGTAGCCACTGATGTGGCAGCCCGTGGCCTGGACATCGAAGATTTGCCGCTGGTGGTCAACTTTGACTTGCCGATCGTGGCTGAAGACTACATCCACCGAATCGGCCGTACCGGGCGTGCGGGCAATACCGGTGAGGCGATTTCCCTGGTGTGTGCCGATGAAGTGAACATGCTGTCGGCCATCGAGATGCTCACGCGTCAGACCCTGACCCGCAAGATGGAGCCGGACTTCGAACCGGAGCACCGCGTGCCGGACACCGACGCCAGCGGGCAGGTGGTAAAGAAGCCGAAGAAACCGAAGAAGCCTAAAACGTCCGGTGGTGGCGGTAAGCGCAACCTGGGCAAGTGGGTGGACAGCGGTGAAGTGACGCCGGCGGAGCCTTCGATCAAGCCGGTGCGCAAGGTGCCCGTTTTTAATACCGGGCCGCGCAAGAAGAAGTAAGTTCTTCAGCGCGGCTGATGGCCTCATCGGGGGCAAGCCCCCTCCCACACTTTGATTTGTGAATACAGTCAAATGTGGGAGGGGGCTTGCCCCCGATGGCGGCTTTGAATTCACCGCAATCTCAGCGATTGAGCCACTCCAACATCCCCCGCCCAGCCGCCCGGCCGCTGGCAAAACACCCCGTCAGCAAATACCCCCCGGTCGGCGCTTCCCAATCCAGCATCTCCCCCGCACAAAACACTCCCGGCAACTGCTTGAGCATCAAGCGCTCATCCAGCGCCTCAAACGGCACGCCGCCTGCGGTGCTGATGGCCTCATCCATCGGCCGTGTCTTCACCAGCGTCAATGGCAGCGCCTTGATCGCCACCGCCAACTTCGCCGGATCGTTGAAGTGCTCAGCCGGCGCCAACTCACGCAGCAGTGCCGCTTTGACCCCCTCCAACCCCAACTGACTGTGCAGGTGTTTGCTCATCGAGCGCGAACCACGCGGCTTGGCCAGGGCAGCCAGGACCTTGTCCAGCGGCTTGCTCGGCAACAGGTCGATATGCACGGTGGCCGAGCCGTCCCTGTTGATCGCTTCGCGAATCGGCGCGGCCAGCGCGTAGATCAAGCTGCCTTCGATGCCGGTAGCGGTGATCACGCATTCGCCCAGCCGAGGCTTGTCGTCCCCCAGCCCGATGGCGACGTTTTTCAACGGCGCGCCAGCGAATTTGCTGACCATCAATTCGCTCCAGGCCGACACCTCGAAACCGCAGTTGCTCGGTTGCAGCGGGGCGCAGGGCACGCCGCGATCCGCCAGCAACGGGAGCCACGCACCGTCCGAGCCCAGGCGCGACCAGCTGCCGCCGCCCAGCGCCAGCAGCACGGCATCGCTGCGGACCGTTTTTTCGCCTTCGGGGCTGTGGATAAGTAAGTCGCCCTCGGCATTCCAGCCTACCCAACGATGCCGGGTGTGGATAACCACGCCCTGGTCGCGCAGACGCTTGAGCCAGGCGCGCAGCAGCGGGGCGGCTTTCATATCTGTAGGAAACACTCGGCCCGAGCTGCCGACAAAGGTCTCGATCCCCAAGCCATGAATCCACTCGCACAACGCCTCGGCCCCAAAACTACGCAGCAGTGGCGCCATGTGCGGCGCACGTTCGGCATAGCGCGACAGAAACGCCGGGTACGCCTCGGAGTGGGTGATGTTCATGCCGCCCACACCGGCCAGCAGGAACTTGCGCCCCACGGACGGCATGCCGTCGTACAGGTCCACCCGTACGCCCGCCTGGCTCAGGACTTCGGCGGCCATCAATCCGGCAGGGCCGCCGCCAATGATGATGACGTGTGGGGGAGGGGTATCGGGCATGGGCTGCGCTCGCATAAATTAGCCGAGCATTCTACCCGACGAGAGTGAAAACGCCTGATCAAAAAACGTACAGCTTCCTACAGGCCTTATGGTTAGTAGCTCTCACACGCTTACACTCAAGTTATCCACAGGTGGTTCCACAGGCATTGTGGGTAACGCCCACAGTTCAGTGACAACCTGATGACGTCCATACCCGTTGCGCACTGTGGTGCAGAATACCGTGGCGGCGGGCCAGGGCCGGGCGGTCCTTGCTGTAGCCGCCGCCGATCACGCCCATCACCGGGATGTCGCGGCCCAGGCAATGGCGCATCACGCTTTCGTCGCGGGCGGCGACGCCTTGGTCTGTCAGCTTGAGGTAACCGAGGGCGTCGTCCTTGTGCACATCGACGCCGGCGTCGTACAGCACCAGGTCCGGCTGGTAGAGCGGCAGCAGGTAGTTGAGCGCGTCGTCCACCACCTTGAGGTAATCGGCGTCGCCCATGCCCATCGGCAGAGGGATGTCCCAGTCACTCTGGGCCTTGCGCGCGGGGAAGTTCTTTTCGCAGTGCAGCGATACGGTGATGGCGTCCGGCGTGTCGTGGAGGATGCGTGCCGTGCCATCGCCCTGGTGCACGTCGCAATCGAAGATCAGCACGCGGTTGACCCGGCCACTGGCAAGCAGGTAATGGCTGATCACCGCCAGGTCATTGAAGATGCAGAAGCCCGCCGGGTAATCGTAGTGAGCGTGGTGGGTGCCGCCTGCAAGGTGGCAGGCCAGGCCGTGTTCCAGTGCTTGCTCCGCTGCCAGGATGGAGCCACCGACCGCGCGCACGGTGCGCCGGGCCAGGGCTTCGTTCCAGGGCAGGCCGAGGCGACGTTGGTCCTCGCGGGACAACTCGCCGCCCATGTAGCGTTCGATATACCCAGCGTCATGGGCCAGGGCCAGAATCTCTGGCGGGCACAGCTGCGGGCGCAGCAGTTGGCTGTCCTCGGTCAGTCCGGTGGACACCAGGTGGTCGCGCAGCAGGCGGAACTTGTCCATGGGGAACCGGTGGTCCGCCGGGAACTCGGGGCTGTAGTCATCGTGGTAGATCAATGGCAGAGGCATGGGATTTTCTGACGGGAACCTGCGACGCATCTTACCCGCGTTGTACACTCACGCACATGGCAAGGGAGGGGACCCATGGAGCCGATACTCGAATTGGAAAGCGCACGCCTTTTGTTGCGCCAATGGCGCGACAGCGACCTGCCGGACTTTGCGCGCATGTGCGCCGACCCGCAGGTGATGCGTTATTTCCCGGCCACACTGAGCCACCTGGAAAGCGCCGCGTTGATCGGGCGGATTCGTGGCCACTTCGCCGAATACGGCTTTGGCCTGTGGGCGTTGCAACGCAAGGACACGGGGGAATTCATCGGTCTCACCGGGTTGCTGAATGTCAGCTTCGATGCCGACTTTACCCCGGCGGTGGAAATCGGCTGGCGCCTGGCTCGCGAACACTGGGGCCTGGGCTATGCCAGCGAGGCCGCGTGGACCGCATTGCGCTGTGGTTTTGATCGTCTGAACCTGGACGAGATTGTCGCCTTCACCACCGAATCCAATCTGCCATCACAAAAAGTCATGCAGGCCATCGGTATGCATTACGATCCCCAGGCAGATTTTGAACACCCCAAGGTCGCAGCCGATGACCCGCTGCGCCATCATGTTTTGTACCGCATCACCCGCGCCCAATGGTTGGACACGCTGCACGGATAGGCAGCCCGGAATGCCCGATAGATTTTAGGAGTTGCTCTATGAGCCAAGTATTGGAAGATCTGGTGGACCTGCTGACCCTGGAGCCGATCGAGGAAAACCTCTTTCGTGGCCGCAGCCAGGACCTGGGTTTTCGCCAACTGTTCGGCGGCCAGGTGCTCGGCCAGTCGCTGTCGGCGGCCAGCCAGACCGTAGAAGAAGCGCGGCATGTGCATTCGCTGCACGGTTACTTCCTGCGCCCCGGCGACGCGAAATTACCGGTGGTGTACTCGGTGGACCGCGTGCGGGATGGCGGCAGTTTCAGCACGCGTCGCGTGACCGCGATCCAGAAGGGCCACCCGATCTTCACCTGCAGTGCATCCTTCCAATATGACGAAGAAGGTTTTGCGCATCAGAGCACCATGCCGGTGGTAGTCGGCCCGGAAAACCTGCCGTCAGAGCTGGAACTGACCCAGCAACGCGCGCACCTGATCCCCGAGCACATGCGCGACAAGCTGCTGTGCCCCAAGCCGATCGAAGTGCGCCCGGTCACCGAGAAAGACCCGTTCAACCCGCAACCGTCCGACCCGGTCAAGTACGTGTGGTTCCGCGCCGACGGCGCCCTGGCCGATGCACCGGCGCTGCACAAATACCTGCTGGCCTACGCCTCGGACTTCGGCCTGCTGACCACTTCGCTGCTGCCCCACGGCAAAACCGTGTGGCAGAAAGACATGCAGGTCGCCAGCCTCGATCACGCGCTGTGGTTCCACGCCGACCTGCGTGCCGATGACTGGTTGCTCTACGCCATGGACAGCCCGTGGGCCGGCAATTCCAGGGGGTTCTCCCGAGGCAGCGTGTACAACCGCGCCGGGCAACTGGTGGCCTCGGTCACCCAGGAAGGCCTGATTCGCCATCGCAAGGATTGGGCATGAGCCTGACAGAGGTTAAACATTGGGTGTTCGACATGGACGGCACCCTGACGGTGGCCGTGCATGATTTCGCGGCCATTCGCGTGGCCCTGGAGATTCCACCTGAAGACGACATCCTCACGCACCTGGCGGCGTTGCCGAAGGAGGTTGCGGCGGCCAAGCATGCCTGGTTGCTGGAGCACGAGCGTGAGCTGGCGTTGGAGTCGGTGGCCGCCGAAGGCGCGGTAGAACTGGTGCGCGAACTGGCCGGGCGTGGCTATCGCCTGGGTATCCTGACGCGCAATGCTCGGGAGCTGGCGCATATCACCCTGGACGCGATTGGCCTGGCGGACTGTTTTGCCATGGAGGACGTACTGGGGCGTGACGATGCGCAACCGAAGCCGGATCCGGACGGCCTGCTGAAACTCGCGGCGGCGTGGGATGTGGCGCCAAGCGAGATGGTGATGGTCGGTGATTACCGCTTTGACCTGGACTGCGGCCGGGCGGCGGGGACGCGAACGGTGTTGGTGAATCTGCCGGAGAACCCGTGGCCGGAGTTGGCGGATTGGCATGCATCGGACTGCGCGGTGCTGCACCAGATGATCCAGCCCAGACAATAGAGATCAACTGTGGGAGGGGGCTTGCCCCCGATAGCGGTGTATAAATCAGCACATGTGTAGTTGGCAGACCGCAATCGGGGGCAAGCCCCCTCCCACAGGTTATGGCGTGAACAGTACTTTCTGGCCCTCGGGCGACGTAAACATCCCATCCCCGTTATGCCCCACTCCCGGCACTTCCACCAGCGTGTGACTCAACTGCGGGTGCCGCTGCTTGAGGTAGTCAAAATAGTTGTGCCCACGAATCAGGCGATACGCGCCCTGGGTTTCGGCGGCGCAGCTTTTGTCCAGCGCCGGGTGGTTCGGGTCGGTGTCCTGTTGGCCCAGCAGGTAGGTGATATTGCGTGACACGTAAGCCTGCTCCAGCTGTTGGGCGCTATGGCCCTTGGCGTAGTCGGGCAGGTTGTGCAGGCCGTACTTCCAGTCGTTGAAGCCTGGGCAACTCGCCGTGTCGAACTTCACTGGGCGTTGTGGGGTGAAGTAGGCGTAGGACGAAGGGTTGGCCACCACGTAACGCAGGCTGATGCCTTCGGTTTGCAGCAGCGGATGGTCGTGCCCGGTGAGGGCGAAGCGCTGCACCACCTGGCCGCCACCGGAGTGGCCGGCCACGACGATTTCCTTCAGCGCCGGGAACAGCGTGCGGTTGCCCAGGTGCTTGATGATCTGGTCGAGGACGCCGTAGGAACTGATGTGTCCCGGACCGGTGGAGGGTTCGCCGGCCATCCAGTCATTGCCGTTCCAGCGCAGTACCTGATTGTCCAAGTGGTTGCGCTTGACGTCGGACGCATTCAGAAACTGCGGCGCAATCACCAGTGTGTTGGCGCTCTGGCCTGCGTGCTCGGCGGCGTCTTCGGCGCTTTGCAGGTAGGTTTGCGCATTGCGCAGGCGGCCGTGCACGATGATCAATGCGCGGGTGACCTGGGGCAGTGGCTGGCGCCAATCCTGGCTCAAACCGAAGCTGAGATCGCCGGCCTCCAGGTGGAAACGATGGGGGCTGACGTCCTTGACGCCGTGTTCGGCGGCCCAGGTTGAACACGTGACTAACAAGCCCAGCAGCCATCCCAATCGTTTATTCATTTAAAGACTCTTGGCGGTAAACGTGTCGCATTGAGTGATCTGGCCCTGGGCGAAGCCGGTCTTGAACCAGCGAACCCGCTGTGCCGAGGTGCCGTGGGTAAACGAGTCCGGCACAACACGCCCCTGACCCTGTTGCTGCAAGCGGTCATCGCCAATGGCGTTGGCCGCGTTCAGTGCTTCTTCGATATCGCCGGGTTCCAGCCAGTTGAGGCGCTTTTGCGCACGGTTGGCCCAGACCCCGGCGAAGCAGTCGGCCTGCAGTTCCTGGCGCACCAGCAGGCCGCCATCACCTTGCATCGGCCGACCCTGCTGGCGTGCGGCCTGGATTTTCGACGAGATGCCCAGCAAGGTCTGCACGTGATGCCCGACTTCGTGGGCGATCACGTAGGCCTGGGCGAAATCACCGGCGGCCTGGAAGCGCTGCGACATTTCCCGGAAGAAATCCAGGTCCAGGTACACCTGCTGGTCAGCCGGGCAATAGAACGGGCCGCTGGCCGAGGTGGCTCCCCCGCAGGCGGAATTGACCCGGCCACGGAACAGAATCAGTTTCGGATTCTTGTAGGCCAGGCCGTTTTCCTGGAACACCTGGCCCCAGGTGTCTTCGGTATCGCCCAGCACGGCGCGGACAAAGTCTGCTTGCTCATCGTTGGCCGGCGGCGCCTGACG
The DNA here is from genome assembly GCF_900113815.1 of Pseudomonas sp. NFPP04. Classification (NCBI taxonomy): domain Bacteria; kingdom Pseudomonadati; phylum Pseudomonadota; class Gammaproteobacteria; order Pseudomonadales; family Pseudomonadaceae; genus Pseudomonas; species Pseudomonas sp. NFPP04. The sequence continues at coordinate 79,455 of NZ_FOQS01000011.1, forward strand.
TGTCTGCGTACTCACCGAGGGTGCCTGTTCCATCTGGCCGGTCAGTTGGCCGAGGATCTGCAACGGGTCCTGGCCGGTCAACCAGCCGATGCCGACAATCAGCACGATGGCCGTGAGGCTCAGGCCCTTGCCGCCCCCAAAGCGCATACCGCCCCCACCACCGCCGCTGTCATCGCGGGCGTCGACCACGTTGTCGCTGCGTCGGCCTTTTTTCCATAGCATGGGGCAATCCTCTTGGTGAACGGTCCTACATTAATTGGGGAAGAGTATGGCCGTTAATCGCGGCAATAGCCTTCGCCGGTATCGACAATCAGGCAATCCTTTTTATCCGCCAACCATTTCAAACCGGTGGCTTCGCCGTCGCCGGCGCTCAATTGCTGGGGGCCGTCCGGGCGGGTAAAGGCGATGCCGTCTTCGTTGGCTTCACCTTTGAAGGTGCCGGAGTCGTCGTCATCAAGGCCATATTTCATGGTCAGAATGTAGTGACCACGGCCAATACTGTCGTCCTTGGCGATGGTGAGGTAGAGGCCTTCTACGCCGATCCACTTGCCGAGCCATTTGTCGGTGGGCGGCGTTGCCGGCACCAGGGTGGCCTGCACGGACGCCGGTGCCGGCTTGGGGGCTGGCTGCTCTTGCTGGTTGCACGCGGTGAGCAGGGCAAGGGCAGACAGGACAAAGAGGATTTTTTTCATAGCAGCAAGGCCTTGATTAAAAAGTGTGCAACACGGCGGTCAACGTGCAGCGTTGGACTCGAATCCCGTGATTTAGTGCGCTGTTCGCACGGTGTTTGGTTATGCTCTAGGGGCAGACGCAGGCCCGGCTGCTAGATTACCGGGTTGAGTGCCACGCGTTCAGCTCGCCACGCAAGAGAATTCCATGACTGTCAGCACCCCCCTTTCCGGCGTCAACCACCCCTTCAAAGGCATTTTGCTGATTGTACTGGCGACGTTCCTGTTCTCCAGCCACGACGCCTTGTCCAAATACCTGGCCGGGTTCTATCCGATCGTGATGGTGGTGTGGGCGCGTTACCTGGTGCACACCCTCTTGATGGCCGGCATCTTCCTGCCGCAATCGGGCTTGCGCGTGCTGCGCAGCAAGCGGCCGGGGATGCAGGTGGTGCGGGCGCTGTGCCTGTTGGGCACCAGCCTGTTTTTCACCTCGGCGCTGCACTTCATCCCTCTGGCGGAAGCCACGGCGGTGAACTTCCTTGCACCGATCCTGGTAACGGCGCTCTCGGTGCCGCTGCTCGGCGAACATGTGACGCGTGGCCAGTGGCTGGCGGTGATCTGCGGGTTTGTCGGGGTGCTGGTCATCATCCACCCGGGCGGCGAACTGTTCACCCCGGCGGTCTTGTTGCCCCTGTGTTCGGCGCTGTTCTTCTGCTTCTACCAACTGCTCACGCGCATTCTCAGCCAATACGACACGCCCACCACCAGCAACTTCTTCGCCGGCCTGTGCAATACCTTGGTGATGAGTGCGATGGTGCCGTTTTTCTGGCAAGTGCCGACGCTGTGGCACGGCGTGTTGATGCTGGCCCTGGGCACCTGCGGGATGACCGCGCATTTGATGCTGACCCAGGCGTTCCGCTTCGCGGCACCGGCCTTGCTGGCGCCGTTTGGCTATTGCCAGATCGTGTTCGCGGGGTTGTTGGGCTGGCTGGTGTTCAACCACACCCCGGACCTGACCACGGTGGTCGGTATCGGGGTGATCTGCATGAGTGGGCTGGCCGCTGCCTGGCAGCAGCGGCGCCGGTAGCTGAGACGGTAGATCAAACGTCCACGGTAGGGATCTTGCGCGGCGCCATGAAGTACATCCAGGTCAGCGCAATGAAGTACATCGCCGGGATCAGGGTGAACAACACGGTGTAGTTGTTGTTAGTGACCGTCAGGATGTGGCCGACGATCTGGGTCATGAACATGCCGCCGATGGCCGCGCACATGCCACCAAAACCGAACACCGTGCTCATCATGTGCTTGGGTGTGTAGTCCATCACCAGGCTCCAGATGTTGGCGGTCCAGGCCTGGTGTGCGCCAATCGCCAGGGAGATGGCAAACACCGCGACCCACAGCTGGCTGGAACCGGCGGCCATGATCACGCCGACGATGCAGCAGGCAAACAGCAGCATCGACAGCAGCCGCGCCTTGATCGAGTTCATGCCTCGGCCGATCAGGAACGACGACAGAATCCCACCCCCCACGCTGCCGAAGTCGGCGGTCAGGTAGATGATGATCAGCGGGATACCCATCTGGGTCACGTTGATGCCCAGGTTGTATTGCTGGTTCAGGAACGGCGGCAGCCAGTACAGGTAGAACCAGAACACCGGCGCGGTCATCGAGTAGGCGAGGGCGAAGGCCCAGGTGCCACGCATGCGCAGGATGCGGCTGAAGGGCACGCGGGGTTGTTCCGGTTCGACTTCCTGTTGCACGTAGTCCAGTTCGGATTGTTTGACGGTGGGGTGGTCTTCCGGGTTGAAGTACTTCAAGCCCCAGAACAGCAGCCAGATCCCGCCGAGCGCCGACATGCACAGGAACGCCGCCTGCCAGCCCCACACGTGCAGGATCAACGGCAGCAGCATCGGCGTCATCATCGCACCCACGTTGGTGCCGGCGTTGAAGATACCGGTGGCCACTGCCCGTTCACCGGCCGGGAACCACAGGCGCGTGGTCTTGACGCAGGCCGGGTAGTTGGCGGCTTCGGTCAGCCCGAGAATGAAACGACAGACCATGAAGCCCACCGCCGAGGTGGCCAGGCCGTGGGCGCCGGTGGCCAGGCTCCACAACAGGACCGCGCAGAAGAACACGCGTTTCACACCGACCCGGTCGATCAAGCGGCCCTGCAGCACAAAGCCGATGGCATAGCCGACCTGGAACCAGAAGTTGATGTTGGCGTAGTCCATCGCCGTCCAGCTCATCTCCTTGGCGAGGATAGGCTGCATCACGCCCAATGCGGCGCGGTCGATGTAGTTGAGGGTGGTGGCGAAGAACACCAGGGCCAACATGCCCCAGCGCGTTTTGCCCACGGCCAGGGCGCCGCGGATCTTGTCGCCGATGCCGGCGTGCGGTGTGCCCGGGCGGTCGGCCAGGACGGAGTTTTGCAGAGGCATGAGGTCGTACCCGTTTTTTGAAATTTTTATGGTGTGTTCTGGGTCTTGTTACTGAATCGATGGTGCGCAGCGGCTAAAAAATCGTCAATTCGCCAAAACGGCTTTGTGTTCGATAATCGCACCAAAAACTAACCGGTTCGTACATTTTAATTGCTGTGAACAGTTTAGCGGCCAATAATTTGCCGTAAATAAGACGCGCCTTAAATGCCGGGAGTCGCCCATGCAACGCTCTATTGCCACCGTTTCCTTGAGCGGAACCCTGCCGGAGAAACTCGAAGCCATCGCGGCCGCCGGGTTCGACGGCGTAGAAATCTTCGAAAACGATCTGTTGTATTACGATGGCAGCCCCCGTGAAGTGAGGCAAATGTGTGCCGACCTGGGCATTGCCATCACCTTGTTCCAGCCGTTTCGCGATTTTGAAGGCTGCCGTCGAGACCGCCTTGCACGCAACCTGGAGCGCGCCGAGCGCAAATTCGACTTGATGCAGGAACTGGGCACCGACCTGGTGCTGGTGTGCAGCAATGCCTCCGCCGATTGCGTGGGCGACGAGCGCATTCTGCTCGATGACCTCGGCCTGCTCGCCGAACACGCCGGCCGCCGTGGCTTGCGCATTGGCTATGAAGCGCTGGCCTGGGGCAAGCATGTAAATACCTGGCAACAGGTGTGGAACCTGGTGCGTCAGGTCGATCACCCGAGCCTTGGTGTATTGCTCGACAGCTTTCATACCCTGTCCCTCAAGGGCGACCCGAGCGCCATCGCCGAGATCCCCGGCGACAAGATCTTCTTCGTACAAATGGCCGACGCGCCGATCCTGGCCATGGACGTGCTGGAGTGGAGTCGGCACTTCCGTTGCTTCCCCGGCCAAGGCGAATTCGACTTGGCTGGGTTCCTCGCGCCGATCATCAAGAGCGGCTACACCGGGCCGCTGTCCCTGGAAATTTTCAACGACGGCTTCCGCGCCGCGCCCACCCGTGCGAATGCGGCGGATGGCCTGCGCTCCCTGCTGTACCTCGAAGAGAAAACCCGCGAACGCCTGAAGCAGGAAGCGCCGACGCAACCGGTCGAGATTCTGTTTGATACCCCGCCTGCCAGCGAATACGACGGCATCGAGTTCCTTGAATTTGCCGTGGACGAGAGCCTTGGCGCCAAGCTCACCCACTGGCTGGAACGCCTGGGGTTCGTCAAGGCCGGGCAGCATCGCTCCAAGAGCGTGAGCCTGTTGCGCCAGGGCGATATCAACCTGATCCTCAACTGCGAACCCTATTCGTTTGCCCACAACTTTTTCGAGGCCCACGGGCCGTCGCTGTGTGCCACCGCGATTCGGGTCAAGGACAGCGCCAAGGCCCTGGAGCGGGCGGTGGCGTACAAAGGCCAGCCGTATCGCGGCCTGGTCGGGCCGAATGAGCTGGAGCTGGCGGCGGTACGTGCGCCGGATGGCAGCCTGATTTACCTGGTGGATGAGAGTGAAGGCGGGCTGTACGACACCGACTTCAACCTGCAGCCCGGCGTGTCATCCAGCGGCGGCTTGCTGCGTATCGACCATATGGCCATGGCCCTGCCAGCCGACAGCCTCGACAGCTGGGTGCTGTTCTACAAGAGCCTGCTGGATTTCGAAGCCGATGACGAAGTGGTACTGCCCGACCCTTACGGCCTGGTGAAAAGCCGCGCGCTGCGCAGCCGTTGCAGCTCGATCCGTCTGCCGCTGAACATCTCCGAGAACCGCAACACGGCGATTTCCCACGCGCTGTCGAGCTATCGCGGCTCGGGTGTGCACCATATCGCCTTCGACTGCGCGGATATCTTTGCCGAAGTGCGCCGCGCCAAGGAGGCCGGTGTGCCGCTGCTGGATATCCCGCTCAACTACTACGACGACCTGGCGGCGCGTTTCGATTTCGACGATGAGTTCCTCAGTGAGCTGGCGTACTACAACGTGCTGTACGACCGCGATACCCAGGGCGGCGAGTTGTTTCACGTCTACACCGAACCCTTCGAAGGGCGGTTTTTCTTCGAGATCATCCAGCGCAAGAACGGTTATGCCGGCTACGGTGCGGCCAACGTGGCGGTGCGCCTGGCCGCCATGGCCAAATCGCGCAGCGGTGCGGTGCGCCAGGCACGTTTATAACGACGGTTGCGGTGCTTTCTTTCGGGGAGCGTCGCGGCCCATAATCACGGCCTGCATAACACTGGCCGTGAGCGCACCATGACCACCGAGGCACCTCGCAAGAGTCGTAAGAACAATCCGGAAAAGACCCGCGAAAACATACTCCAGGAAGCCATCGTCGAGTTTGTTCAGCAGGGCCTTTCCGGCGCTCGCGTGGACGCGATCGCCGAGCGTATCCACACCTCCAAGCGCATGATCTATTACTACTTCGGCAGCAAGGAGCAGTTGTACGTCGAGGTGCTGGAGAAACTCTACGGCGACATCCGCAACACCGAGACCCGCATGAACCTCACGGCCCTGGAGCCGCGTGAAGCGATCCGGCGGCTGGTGGAGTTCACCTTTGATCACCATGACCAGAATGTGGATTTTGTGCGCATTGTCAGCATCGAAAATATCCACAATGCCGAGTACGTGAAGCGCACAGACACCATCAAGGCGATGAACAGCAAGATCCTTGAAGGGTTGGGGGAGACCTTGCGCCGTGGCGCCGAGCTGGGCTTGTTCCGGGAAGGGCTGGAACCGTTGGACGTGCACCTGCTGATCAACTCGTTCAGCTTTTACCGGGTGTCCAACCGCCATACCTTCAGTGAGATTTTTCAGATCGACCTGTCGGATGAGGCGGTTAAACAGCGGCATCGGGACATGATTTGTGATTCGGTGATGCGTTACCTCCAGGCCTGAAGTCTCAGGTTGGAATGCATTCAAAATGTGGGAGGGGGCTTGCCCCCGATGACAGTGGGTCAGCTACAGATAAGCTGGCTGATCCACCGCTATCGGGGGCAAGCCCCCTCCCACATTTGGATTTTTATTCCAACTCAGTCAGGTATTCATGCTCTTGAAGTGCGCCAGCATGCGCTGCGCATCCGGCACTTCCCCACAGAACAGCTCAAACGCCTTCACCGCCTGAAACACCGCCATGTTGCCGCCATCCAGGGTGCGACAGCCCAATGCGCGGGCATCGCGCAGCAGTTCGGTTTCCAGCGGGAAATACACGATTTCCGCCACCCACAGGTCTGCCCTTAGCAAAGCGGCGGGCACCGGTGTGCCGGGCAGCTTGGCCATGCCCATCGGCGTGGTGTTCACCAGCCCATCGGCCTCGGCCACGGCGTTTTCTACGTGGTTGCCCACTTGGGCGCGCCCTGGGCCGAAACGGAGCGTGAGGTTCTCCACCAGGTCGCGGGCACGGGCGGGGTCCACATCGAAAATACTCAACTGTTGCACTCCCTCGGCCAGCAGCGCATGGGCCACTGCGGCACCTGCACCGCCGGCGCCCATCTGCACCACGCGTTGGCGGGCGACATCACTCAAGTTGCGCCGGAACCCTTCGGCAAATCCAAGGCAATCGGTGTTGTGGCCGATGCGCTTGCCGTCCTTGAACACCACCGTGTTGACCGCGCCAATGCCATGGGCCTCGTCGGAGAGTTCATCGAGCAGCGGTAGGATAGCCTGCTTGCACGGATAGGTAATGTTCAGCCCGGTAAAGCCCATGAGCTCGGCGGCGCGCAGCAGATCGGGCAAGGCGTCGATGCCCAACTGCCGGGGCTCAAGGTCGATCAGGCGGTACAAGTAGCGCAAACCTTGGGCATCGCCTTCCTGTTCATGCAGCGCGGGCGTGCGGGAAGCCTGGATGCCAGCGCCGATCAGGCCGGCGAGGATGCGTGTTTTCATCGGGCCGATCCTTTGAGCAACTGGCTGAAGTGTTCCAGCGCCAAGTGGTAGCCGTGGCTGCCGAACCCTGCGAGCACGGCCTTGGCGATGGGTGACACAAAGGAGTGATGACGGAACGCTTCGCGGGCATGCACGTTGGAGAGATGCACTTCGATCACCGGCACTTCACTGGCCACCAGCGCATCACGGATCGCCACCGAGGTGTGGGTCCAGGCCGCCGGATTGATCACGATCCCGGCGCAGCGGGCGCGGGCGCCGTGGATCCAGTCGAGCAGTTCGCCTTCATGATTGGTCTGGCGGAATTCGATTTTCAGGCCCAGCTGTTCAGCGCTGCGGCCGCACAAGGCCGCCACATCGGCCAGGGTTTCATGGCCGTAGGTAGCGGGCTCGCGGGTGCCGAGCAGGTTGAGATTGGGACCGTTGAGCACCAGCACGATAGGCGGCATGGGGTGTTCTCCACAATTCTTGTTAGTTGTGCAGATAAAATGTACTGAATGGTTAATTTGGTCAATTGATGGCGCCGTATGTGTTCGATTATCGAACCGTTAATCAGACCGTTCATAAAGGCGGATCAGATTAGATATCAATTGAAAATCATTCTCGACAACGCTTAAGATGCCCGCCTGTTTCCTTAACATTCCAGGGAGTCGGTTTGTCGGACGTGGATCTCAAAGGCCTGTTTCTCAAGCATGCCGATGCCTTGCGCGGGTATCTGGCGCGCAAGGTACGGGACCCGCAGTTGGCCGCAGACCTGGTGCAGGAGAGCTTCCTGCGCCTGGCGGAAAAGCCGGCGGGCGAGCGCATCGACAACTCCCAGGGCTATCTCTATCGAACGGCAAGCAATCTGCTGATCGACCATATTCGCCAGGAAGCGCGGCGCAAGACTGACTCCGTGCCCCATGAGGCGCTGGCCGAGATTGAAGATGACGTGGCTGGGTTGGAGGTTCAGGCAATGGCGCAGCAACAGCGACAGGCATTGAAGCAGGCACTGGCGGAGTTGCCGGAGCGCACCCAGCAGATTTTCCGCCTCAACCGTATCGAAGGCATGACCCACGCCCAGGTCGCCCGGCACCTGGACATCTCTGACAGCTGCGTCCAAAAGCACCTGGCCAAAGCGTTGGCCTACGTGATGCAACGCTTGCAGGAAGGCGAGAGGGCGCCATCCGACGAATGAATTACCGAAAAACGCCCGTTCACTCGTCACAGCGTTATATAACGAAAAATTCGAGATTCACACGTGAATAGCCAGGGTCCGCAGCAGCACAGCATTACCGAGGCGGCCGCCGAGTGGGCGGTGCGCCTGCACGCCGGTGCCCTGACCGAACAGGAGCAGGCCGAATTGCGGCATTGGATCGCCTGCGACAGCCGCCACGAAGCGGCATTGCGTTTTGCCGAACAGACCTGGGCGGCACTGGGCGAGGTGTACAAGGAACCGCCGGTGAACCGCCAGCGCCCGTCGACGGCGACGCAGCCTGTGCGCGGGACCAGGCGGCGCCGGCCATGGCAACGTGCGGCGGCCGTCGCGCTGGTCGTGGTGGTAGCCGGTGTCGGCTGGGTGCGTGGTCCGGACTTGTTGCTGCGCATGCAGGCCGACTACATCACCGAGAAAGGCGAAGTGCGCACCGTGCACCTGGCCGATGGCAGCAAGGTCGAGCTGGATTCCGCCAGTGCCATCCGCCTGGATTACGACAGTGTGCAACGCCGCATCAGCCTGCTGCAGGGCTCGGCGATCTTTGATGTGGCACCGAAGGTGGGCGAGGAAACCCGACCGTTCGTGGTGCAGAGCGCCGGCGGGCAGACCCGGGCGCTGGGCACGAAGTTTGTGGTGGAGCGCGAGGGCGACAGCCAGGCGTGGACCGGGGTGTTGGAACACAGTGTCGAGGTCACGCTGCAAGCCATCCCGAAAAAAGGCCCGGCCGACAAAGTGGTCAAACAAGGCCAGGCCGTACGCTACAGCACTCAGGAAGGCATCGTGCCTTTGGATCAACTCGACGTCGCGCGCGCCACCAGTTGGCGACGCGGTGTGTTGATCTTTGATCGCCAGCCGTTGGCCTATGTCATCGAACAACTCAACCGCTACCGTCCCGGGCGCGTGGTGTTGACTGACTCGGCCCTCGGCGAGCGTGAAGTCAGCGGCGTGTTCCGCCTCGACATGCTCGACACCGCCCTTGCCACGCTGACCCAGGAACTGCAGGTGCAACGCCTGGACCTGGCTGGCCTCAGCCTGATCTATTGATGACCCGGTGGGAGCCTGCTCCCACCGCCTGAAATCCCCCTTCCTGAAAAACTTTCAAAAAACCTTACTGACTTCCTGCGCGTCGCACGTCTTGCTAGGTGAGAAGCATTCGCATAAACAAGAAAACGCTCAGCGCAGGGAACAACAGAAATGTCAGCACTCAACAAGGGGCGTATCACCGCAAGCCGGTTAGCCCTGGCCATCCACTTGGGCCTGTTCGCCGCTGTGGCTCCGGTATTCGCTGCTCAGTCTCAGGCGAATGCTGCACGCCCTGCGGTGCTGATGCTGGATATCCCCGCGCAGTCCCTGGGCAGTGCTGTGCTGGCATTCGCCGACCAGGCCGGCCTGCAAGTGCTGTTCGACAGCCAGCGCCTGGCCGGTTTGCAGAGCACGGCCGTGAGAGGGCAATACAGCGTGCAGGAAGGTTTGGCGCGTCTGTTGGGGAATGCGCCGGTGGAGTATCGCTTCAATGGCGAACGCCAAGTCACCCTGACCCGCGTCGAGCAGAGCGGCGCCGCGTTGGCACTGGCGACCACCACGATCACCGGCCTGCACCCCAACGACTGGGTGTATTCGTCGCCACGGTCGGTGAGTGTGGTCGGGCGTGAGCAACTGGATCGCAACCCACCACGGCATGCCGCCGAGATGCTCGAAGAGGCGCCGGGCGTCTACTCGGCGGTCAGCCAGCAAGACCCCGGTTTGTCGGTGAATATTCGCGGCATCCAGGACTACGGCCGGGTCAACATGTCGGTGGACGGCATGCGCCAGAACTACCAGCAAAGTGGCCACCAGCAACGCAATGGCACGCTGTATGTCGACCCGGAATTGCTGTCGGAGGTGGTGATCGAAAAGGGCGCCACGTCCACGATGGGCGGCGCCGGGGTGATCGGTGGTGTGGCCAATTTTCGCACCGTGGAAGCCGCCGACCTGCTCAAGGGCGGCAAGGAAATCGGTGGGCGCATCCGCTTGACCACCGGGCTGGGTGGGCGCAGCAACGGCACGCATTTTATCGGCAGTTCGGCGTTTGCCGTGGGCACCGATGTGTGGGACATGTTGGTGGCTGCCAGTGAACGTCATCTCGGCGACTACAAACCCGGCACCCGGGGCAGCATCGGCGAGTTGCGCACCGGCAGTTCTTTCCTGCCGGCCAGTGAAGACCGGATCAAAAACTCCACCGTCGAGTACACCGGCTCGGTGATGCGTTCACGCCTGCTCAAGCTGGGTCTGAACCTGCCGGTGGATCAGCGTCTGCAATTGAGCTACCTGACCACCGAGGTCGACTACGACGACGTCAACATGATGACCGCCGAAAAGGCCCAGCTGTGGGAGAAGCTCGGCAGCAGCAATGTCACGGCGCAGAACTTCGCACTGGACTACAGCTACACGCCGGACAACCCGCTGATCGATTTCAAGGCCAAGCTTTACTACGTCGACACCCGCAATGACCAGACCACACTGACCCGTGGCAGCAGCAAGGGCTACGACGTTACCTATCAGACCAACACCTATGGTTTGCAGGCGCAGAACATTTCGACCTTCGCCTTGAGCGAGCTGTCGGTAATCAAGGCCAACTACGGCCTGGAGTTTTTCTACGACAAGGTCCGGCCGGATTCCAATCAAATGGTGGCCGCCGATTCGGCGGTGACGGCCTCGGCGGCGGAAAGCATCACGCCCAGAGGTGACCGGGCGATGGGCAGCCTGTTCGCGCGCCTGGACTACGACTACGACAACTGGCTGAACCTCAATGCCGGGTTGCGTTACGACCGCTATCGGCTGCGCGGCGAGACCGGCCTGAACACCCGTACCTTCATCATCGGCACCACGCGACAGATCGGCTTGCCCATGACTTATGACGTGGATCGGGAAGAGGGGCACGTCTCGCCGACCTTCGGCCTGTCAGTCAAGCCCGGCGTGGATTGGCTGCAACTGTTCGCCACGTACGGCAAGGGCTGGCGCCCTCCGGCCGTCACCGAAACACTGGTCAGCGGCCGGCCCCACGGCGGCGGTTCGGAGTCGATTTTCCCCAACCCGTACTTGAAGCCCGAGACGTCCACGGCCTGGGAGGTCGGCTTCAACGTGCTCAAGGAAGACCTGCTGTTCGCCGAGGACCGCGTGGGCATGAAGGTGTCCTACTTCAACACCCGCGTGGATGACTTTTCCTATATGGCCCTGGGGGTGCAGCCGCCCGGTTATGGCATCGCCAATATCGGCAATGCGGCGTATGTGAACAACCTGGAAACCACCCGTTTTCGCGGCCTGGAGTACCAGTTGGATTACGACGCCGGGTTCGCCTACGGCCAGTTCAACTACACGCGCATGCTCGGCAGTAATACGTTCTGCAGCAAGACCGCGTGGCTGGGTGGTGTCACCAAGATCCAGAAAGGCCCGGGCAGCCGAGCGCCGGTAGACGCGATGGTGCCGGACGACGTGGCCAATGCGGGGCAGAGCTGCAGCGCGATCCTGGGCTCCTCCGAACACATGCCGATGGACCGCGGCACCGCGACGCTGGGCGCACGCTTGTTCGAGCGCAAGTTGGATGTGGGGGTTCGTGCGCGCTACAGCGGCGGTTACTACGTCAAAGGTGGCGCCGGCGTGACCACCTCGCAAACCGGCGTCTACCCGGCTGACTGGAAGTCCTACACCGTCTATGACCTCTACAGCAGCTACCGCGCCACCGAGCAGTTGACCCTGCGCCTGGCCATGGAAAACGTCACCGACCGCGCCTACCTGGTGCCGCTGGGCGACGTACTGGCCTTCACCCTCGGGCGTGGGCGCACCTTACAGGGCACCGTTGAATATCAGTTCTGACCGATTTTGCCCAGTGACGGGCAAAACCACAGCAGGCACTGGCTTGCTGCGGAGATACCACCCCATGACTTGGAGTTTTGCATGAGCATTTCTATTTCATACAGCACCGCCTTCGCCGCGAACACCGTTGCCGAGTACCTGAGCGACTGGTCGGCTTACTTTGGTGACCTGAACCACCGTGAAGGGTCGGTCAAAGAGGGTTCGAATACCGGTGGTTTCAATCCTGGCCCGTTCGACGGCACCCAATATGGCGTGTCGAGCACCGTCAGCGATGCCGCGGTGGTGGCCAACGGCGACCTGCATTACACCTTGTTCAACCCGCCGTCGCACACCTTGTGGGGTTCGATCGACTCGCTGGACCTGGGCACCATTCTGACGGGCGGCGCTGCCGGCGGTAGCTACGCCCTCGCCGAGCAGGAAGTCAGCTTCGCCAACCTGGGCCTGTCGAGCCTGCAGTCCGAAGGCCGCGACGGCCAGGTGCACAAAATCGTCTACGGCCTGATGAGCGGCGACAGCTCGGCACTGGCGTCGGCGATCGACTCCCTGCTCAAGGACATCGACCCAAGTCTGTCGATCAACTCGACGTTCGACCAACTGGCCGCTGCCGGTGTGGCGCATGTGGACTCGGCTGCTGTCGCCGCCTCCGACGTGGCGCTGGTGGGCGTGCAAGACGTGCCTCAGGACTTCGCGCTGGCCGCTTAAGCAAAAAAGCGAATGGAAGATCGCTCTCCCATTCGCCGCATGACACACCGCCGTCGCCCAAGCCTTCTATCTCTTCAGCGACGGCGGTGCCGAATTCTGCGCAGCGTCGTACAGCCTGTCAACGCGACGGCGCTGCCCGCTCAACCCTTTGAGAATCCCCAGATGCGCCACGCCGGCAACGAAACCCTGGCTGCCCTCACGGCCTATAAAAGTGGCTTCTTCAACATCGGCCTGTTCTCGGCGGTGATCAACCTGCTGATGCTCGCCCCGGCGCTGTACATGCTGCAGGTGTACGACCGGGTGCTGGCTTCGGGCAACCAGATGACCCTGCTCATGCTGACGCTGATGATCCTTGGCTTGTTCGGCCTGATGGGCGCGTTGGAGTGGGTGCGCAGCCAGGTGCTGATCCGTCTCGGCACGCAGATGGACATGCGCTTGAACCAGCGGGTGTACGACGCCGCGTATGAAGCGCAACTCAAGGGCGGCACCCAGGCGGCCGGCCAGGCGTTGCATGACCTGACCACGCTACGTCAGTTCGCCACCGGCCAGGCGTTGTTCGCGTTTTTCGATGCGCCGTGGTTTCCGGTGTACCTGTTGGTGATCTTTCTGTTCCACCCCTGGCTCGGGCTGTTGGCGCTGGTCGGCGCAGTGCTGTTGATCGTGCTGGCGTGGGTCAACCACCACGTCAGCCAGGCCCCGATGGCCCTGGCCAGCCAACTGTCGATCAGCGCCAGCCAGCAGGCCACGGCTAACCTGCGCAATGCCGACACCATCGAAGCCATGGGCATGCTCGCCACCTTGCGCGCGCGTTGGTTCGGCCAGCACCAGGCGTTCCTGGCGCAGCAGAACCTGGCCAGTGAAAAGACCGCGACCGTCACCGCCTGGTCCAAGGGCGTGCGCCTGGCATTGCAGTCGCTGGTGCTGGGCCTGGGCGCGTTGCTCGCGGTGCAGGGTGACATCACGCCGGGGATGATGATCGCCGGTTCGATCCTCATGGGCCGCGTGCTCAGCCCCATCGACCAGTTGATCGGCGTGTGGAAGCAGTGGGGCTCGGCGCGCCTGGCGTTTGATCGCCTGTCACAGATGCTGGAGGCCAACCCGGCCCGGCCCGAACGCATGAGCCTGCCGGTGCCCAAGGGCCAACTGAGCGTCGAGCAAATCAGCGCCTGCGCCCCCGGCAGCCGCCGACCGGCGCTGGCCAACCTGGGTTTCAGCCTGGCGGCGGGCGAGGTACTGGGGGTGATCGGGCCGTCAGGCTGCGGCAAATCCACCCTGGCCCGGATCCTGGTGGGCGCCTGGGCGCCCTTGGCCGGCAAGGTGCGGCTGGACGGTGCCGACCTGGCCCTGTGGGACAAGCAGCAACTGGGCCCGCACATTGGCTACCTGCCGCAGGACATCCAGCTGTTCGCTGGCAGCATCGCGCAAAACATCGCGCGGTTTGCCGAGGTCGACGCGGACAAGGTCCTCGCCGCCGCACAAATGGCCGGCGTGCATGAGCTGATCCTGCAACTGCCGCAAGGCTACGACACGCCGTTGGGCGAAGGCGGCGCCGGGCTGTCCGGTGGCCAGAAACAGCGGGTCGGCCTGGCGCGTGCGCTGTACGGCCTGCCTGCGCTGATCGTGCTGGACGAGCCCAACGCCAACCTCGACGAAGTGGGCGAACAGGCCCTGCTCCAGGCCATCGCCCAGCTCAAGCAACAGCGCCGCACGGTGATCCTGATCACCCACAAGCCCAACGTACTGACCCTGACGGACCAGTTGCTGATTCTCAAGGACGGCCAGTTGCAGGCCTTCGGGCCGACGGCCCGCGTGTTGGAGGCACGGCAGAAACCGGCAGCGAGCAAGCCAGTGTCGACCCTGAACATGAGTTACCGCCTTGGTGAAGGAAAACAGGCATGAGCCAGAGCAAACCCGTGCTGATCAGTGACGCGCCGAACAATGTGCTGGCGCTGGATGATAAAAAATATTCGCGCCTGGGTTGGCTGCTGGTGCTCGGCGGTTTTGCCGGGTTTCTCGGCTGGGCAGCGTTGGCGCCGTTGGACAAGGGTGTTGCGGTGCCGGGCAAGGTCATGGTCTCGGGCCATCGCAAGACGGTGCAGCACCCGGCCGGGGGGATCGTGGAGCGCATCGAGGTGCGCGACGGTGATGTGGTCAGCGCCGGCCAGGTCCTGCTGCGCTTGAAAGAAACGCCTTTGCGCGGGCAGATGCAGTCCCTGCGCAGCCAGTACCTGGCATCCCTGGCCAGTGAGGCGCGCTTGAGTGCCGAAAGCGAAGGGCTGGCGGCGATCAGCTTCGGCCCCGAGCTGCTCAACGATCCCGAGGCGGCGGGCACGCTGAGCCTGCAACGGCAACTGTTCCAGAGCCGGGCCCAGGCACTGGCCACCGAGCAACAAGGCCTGCGCGAAACCATCGCCGGCGCCGAGGCGCAGTTGCGTGGCACGCGGGATTCGCAAGCGAGCAAAGTCCGGCAGCGGGCGGCGTTGAATGAGCAACTGCAAGGCCTGCGCGAGTTGGCGCGTGACGGTTACATCCCGCGCAACCGCCTGCTCGACAGCGAGCGGCTGTACTCCCAGATCGACGGCGCCATCGCCGAGGACGACGGGCGCATCGGCCAATTGCAGCGCCAGATGATGGAACTGCGCCTGCGCATCCGCCAGCTTGGCGAAGACTTCCAGAAAGACCTGCGCGGCCAGTTGGCCGAGACCCGCACCCGCAGCGACGACCTGCGCAATCGCCTGGCCTCGGCCGAGTTCGAACTGGCCAACAGCCTGGTGCGAGCGCCGGCGTCGGGCGTGGTGGTGGGGTTGGACGTGTACACCGAAGGTGGCGTGATCAAACCCGGCCAGGCGTTGATGGACATCGTGCCCCAGGGCGAGCCCTTGCTGGTGGAGGCGCGGGTGCCGGTGCAGATGGTCGACAAAGTGCATCCGGGCTTGCCGGTGGAGTTGATGTTCTCGGCGTTCAACCAATCCACCACGCCACGGGTGGCCGGTGAGGTGACCCTGGTTTCGGCGGACCGCCAGGTCGATGAGCGCACCGACGAGCCGTATTACACGCTGCGTGCCCAGGTCAGCGCGGCGGGCATGCAGCAACTGGACGGCGTGCAGATCCGTCCGGGCATGCCGGTGGAAACCTTCGTCAAGACCGGCGAGCGCTCGATGCTCAACTACCTGTTCAAACCGTTGATGGATCGCACCCACATGGCGCTGGTGGAAGAATGAAGGCGCTGCTGTTTACCTTGTGTTTGGGGTGTACCTCGGCGCACGCCTTGGGTTTGCTGGATGCCTACGACCTGGCCCTGCGCAATGACCCGACCTTTCAGGCCGCGATCCAGGCGCGTGAAGCCGGTGAAGAAAACCGCGTGATCGGCCGCGCGGCGCTGTTGCCGAACCTATCGTGGAGCTACAACAACTCGCGCAACGAATCCGAAGTGACGGCGGGTGATGTCACCAGTGACCGTGACTACCGCAGTTACGCGTCGACCCTGACCTTGCAACAACCGCTGCTGGATTACGAGGCCTACGCGCGCTTTCGCCAGGGCACCGCCCAGGCGTTGATGGCCGATGAACGCTTTCGCGGCAAGAGCCAGGAGCTGGCGGTGCGGGTGCTCAACGCCTACAGCCAGGCTTTATTGGCCCAGGAGCGAATCGAGCTGAGCCGCGCACAGAAACGTGCGTATGCCGAGCGCCTGCAACTCAATGACCGCCTGCTCAAAGGTGGCGAAGGCACGCGTACCGATGTGCTGGAAACCCAGGCGCGCCTGAGCCTGGCCCAGGCCGAAGAAATCGAATCCCAGGATGCCCAGGACAGCGCCCTGCGCGAGTTGGAAGCCATCGTCGGCCAACCGTTGCAGATCGAAGAACTGGCGCCACTGACGCGCCAATTCGAGATCCCGCCGCTGGAACCCAACCGTTTCGAAACCTGGCGCGAACTGGCCATGGCCAACAACCCGGAACTCCAATCCCAGCACCACGCCCTGGAAGTGGCCGCCTATGAAGTGGAGCGCAAACGCGCCGGGCACCTGCCCAAGGTCAGCCTGTACGCCTCCAGCCGCCAGACCCACTCCGACTCGGAGAGCAGCTACAACCAGAAGTACGACACCAACACCGTCGGCATCCAGGTCAGCCTGCCGCTGTTTGCCGGTGGCGGCGTATCGGCCTCTACGCGCCAGGCGGCTAATCAACTGTCCCAGGCCCAATACGAACTGGACGCGCAAACCTCGGCCACGCTGGTGGAGTTGCGCAAACAGTTCAACCTCAACACCAGCGGCGCGGCCAAAGTGCGTGCTTATGAAATGGCCGTCAGCTCTGCCACGGCTTTAGTCGCTGCGACGAAAAAGAGTGTGGCCGGCGGTGAGCGGGTCAACCTCGACGTGCTCGACGCAGAACAACAACTCTTCACCGCCCGCCGCGATTTGGCGAATGCGCGACATGCCTATCTGCTGGCGAGGATTCAGCTGAAGTATTACGCGGGGTTGCTGAGCGAGCAGGACTTGCGGGCCTTGGCGGGGTATTTCCAGCCTTCGGCCTGACAACGATAGTTGCTCCGATGTGGGAGGGGGCAAGCCCCTCCCACCTTTGGATCTTCGGTGTCCTGCAGTATTACCGGCGCGTCAACAACACCCCGGATTCCATGTGGTGCGTCCACGGAAACTGGTCAAACATCGCGCATTTCGTAATCTTATGCGTGTCATGCAGTTGCGCGATGTTCGCCGCCAACGTCTCCGGGTTGCAGGAGATGTACAGGATGTTGTCGAAGCGTCGGGTCAGTTCGCAGGTGTCCGGGTCCATGCCGGCGCGCGGTGGGTCGACGAACACGCTGCCGAATTCGTAGCTTTTCAGGTCGATGCCGTGCAGGCGGCGGAACGGGCGCACTTCGTTGAGGGCTTCGGTGAGTTCTTCGGCAGAGAGACGCACCAGCGTGACGTTACCCACCGCGTTTTCATCGAGGTTGCTCAGGGCCGCATTCACCGAGGTCTTGCTGATTTCGGTAGCCAGCACGTTGCGCACGCGCGTCGCCAGGGGCAGGGTGAAGTTGCCGTTGCCGCAGTACAACTCCAGCAGATCATCCGGGCGATCGCCCAGGGCGTCGTAGGCCCAGTTGAGCATCTTCTGGTTCACCTTGCCGTTGGGCTGGGTGAAGGCACCTTCGGGCTGGCGATAGCTGAAGGTGCGCCCGCCGACTTCGAGCTTTTCCACCACGTAGTCATGGCCGATCACATCGCGCTTGCCCTTGGAGCGGCCGATGATGCTGACATTCAAGTCGGCAGCCAGCTGGTTGGCGGCGGTGTGCCAGTGCTCGTCCAGCGGGCGGTGATAGCACAGGGTGATCATCGCGTCGCCGGCCAGGGTGGTGAGGAACTCCACCTGGAAAAGCTTGTGGCTCAGGGCGGCACTGGCTTGCCAGGCGGCCTTGAGCTGCGGCATCAACTGGTTGATGCGCTGGCTGGCGATGGGGAACGCTTCGATCAGGATCGGCGTGCGCTTGTCGTCCTGGGAGAACATCGCGTAGTGGCGTTCACCGCCTTCGCGCCACAGGCGGAACTCCGCGCGCAGGCGGAAGTGCTGCAGCGGCGAGTCGAAGACCTGCGGCTCGGGCGCGTCGAACGGTGCCAACAGGTCACGCAAGCGCGTGACCTTGTCTTGCAGTTGAGCGGTGTAGCGTGCGGCGTCAAAAGTCATGCGTTGAACCAGCCCAGCTTGATCACGAACAGAATCGACAGAATCACCAGCGCCGGGTTCAGCTCACGGTAGCGGCCCGAAAGCAGCTTGATGGCGGTCCAGGCGATGAAACCGAAGGCGATGCCGTTGGCGATGGAGTAGGTGAAAGGCATTGCCAGGGCGGTGATCACCACCGGCGCTGCTACGGTAATGTCGTCCCAGTCGATTTCGGCCAGGCCCTGGGTCATCAGCACCGCCACGAACAGCAGGGCCGGCGCGGTGGCGAAGGCTGGGACGCTGGCGGCCAGTGGCGAGAAGAACAACGCCAGCAGGAACAGGATCGCGACCACGATGGCGGTCAAGCCGGTGCGGCCGCCGGCGCTCACGCCCGCCGCCGACTCGATGTAGCTGGTGGTGGTCGAGGTGCCGAGCAGGGAGCCGGCCATGGCGGCGGTGCTGTCGGCGATCAGCGCACGGCCCATTTTTGGCATGTGGCCATCCTTGCCCATCAGGCCGGCACGCTTGGCCACGCCGATCAGGGTGCCGGAGTTATCGAACAGGTCGACGAACAGGAAGGCGAAGATCACGCTGACCAGGCCGATATCCAGCGCGCCCTTGATATCCAGCTGCAGGAAGGTCGGGGCCAGGGACGGTGGCATCGACGTGACGCCGCCAAAAGGCGTGACGCCCAGCAGGATGGACACGAGGGTCACCGCCAGGATGCCGATCAGCACCGCGCCGCGCACGGCCAGGGCTTCCAGGGCCACGATCAGCACGAAACCGAGGGTGGCGAGAATCGGTGCCGGTTGTTTCAAGTCGCCCAGGCCCACCATGGTGGCCGGGTTGCTGACCACGATGCCGGCGTTGTGCAGGGCGATCAAAGCCAGGAACAGGCCGATACCGGCGGCAATCGCCGAGCGCAGGGGCAGGGGGATGGCGTTGATGATCCACTCACGGATACGGAAGATCGACAACAGGAAGAACAACACCGCCGAAATGAACACCGCACCCAGCGTCACCTGCCAGGTGTGGCCCATGTGCAGCACCACGGTGTAGGTAAAGAAGGCGTTGAGGCCCATGCCCGGCGCGAGGGCGATCGGGTAGTTGGCGATCAGTCCCATCACGGTCGAGCCGATGGCGGCCGCCAGGCAGGTCGCGACGAACACCGCGCCCTTGTCCATGCCGGTCTCGCCGAGGATGCTCGGGTTCACGAACAGGATGTAGGCCATGGCCAGGAATGTCGTGATGCCCGCGAGGATCTCGGTGCGCACGTTGGTGTTGTGTGCCTTGAGTTGAAACAGCTTTTCCAGCATGCCTGCTCCCTGTGACGCTCTGTGGCGTCGTGATTTGTTGACCTCTAAGTCAAAGCACAAACTGCGCCAAGCGCCTTTGGTTTCAGAGAGGATCGGAAAAAGCGGCGCATCATACCAGCAGCCGAGGCCTTGAGGCATACTGCGCCGACGTTTAAACCAAGGTCATCTGCAACATGAAAAACGCCAGCCTGTGGAGTCTAGCCCTGATCCCCTGTATCAGCCTGTTGCTCGGCGCAGCACCGGCCTGGGGCGCGACTGCACCG
Organism: Pseudomonas sp. NFPP04; assembly: GCF_900113815.1. NCBI lineage: Bacteria > Pseudomonadati > Pseudomonadota > Gammaproteobacteria > Pseudomonadales > Pseudomonadaceae > Pseudomonas > Pseudomonas sp. NFPP04. The sequence continues at coordinate 99,369 of NZ_FOQS01000011.1, forward strand.
CCGTTGAGCGAAGTGCGCGTGTTCAAGGTTGAATCGGCGGCGTGCACGGAAACCATCCCCGAGCGCGCACAAAGCACGCAGATGTGCACGCACCGTGGGCCCACCAAGGTGTCAGTCATGGAAGTCGGCCTGGGCAACAACCCCATGGGCCGCTTTGATGGCGCAGAGCTCAATGGGCAGCGCACGGCGGTCTGCCAGGTCGGCAACATCAGCGAGGCCTGCAACGGGGCCGGCACACTGATGGGCTACATCTATGTATTTGACCTGAACGTGCAGGCCCAGGGCTGGTTCCAATACAGCAATTCCTCGATCAACCCCCCGCAGAACACCCTGACGACGCTGCTCAATATCCGCTGATCAATCACCTTGAACGCTCATTACCCCGGGAAGTCGTACCCCTGAGACGGCGATTTCCCTGAACGCCGCGGATGTCCACCAACCCGTGAGGTGTTTATGAGCGCAACCCCCAATGGCGCGGCGGCCCAACCGTTCGTCAGCCACTCGATACGCCTGAGCCTCAACGGCCAGGACCGCCAACTGGATGTATTGCCGTGGACCACACTGCTCGACCTTCTGCGCGAGCAACTTGACCTTGTCGGTAGCAAAAAAGGCTGCGACCACGGCCAATGCGGCGCCTGCACGGTATTGCGCGACGGCAAGCGGATCAATGCCTGCCTGACCCTGGCGGTGATGTGCGACGGCGCCGAGCTGACCACTATCGAAGGCCTGGCCGACGGCGACCAACTGCACCCGATGCAGCAGGCGTTTATCAAGCACGACGCCTTCCAGTGCGGCTACTGCACCCCCGGCCAGATCTGTTCCGCCGTGGGCCTGGCCAATGAAGGCCGTGCCCACGACACCGCGCAGATCCAGGAGCTGATGAGCGGCAACCTGTGCCGCTGCGGCGCCTACAGCAATATCCGCGATGCCATCGAGGAAGTCCTGGAGGGCAAACCATGAACCCCTTCCATTACAGCAGGCCGACCGGCGTACAGGAGGCCGTGCACCTCAGCAGCGCCGCATCGCGCTTTATCGCCGGCGGCACCAACCTGCTGGACCTGATGAAAGAGAACATCAGCCGCCCCGAACACCTCATCGACATCACCGGCCTGCCGCTGCATGACATTCAGCAAACGTCCAGTGGCGGACTGTTGATCGGCGCCCTGGTGAGCAATGCCGACCTGGCCTGGCACCCGTTGATCGAACAGCGTTACCCGTTGCTCTCCCAAGCCATCCTCGCCGGTGCCTCGCCGCAGCTGCGCAATATGGCCAGTACCGGCGGCAACCTGTTGCAGCGCACCCGCTGCTACTACTTCTATGACGCCACGGTGCCGTGCAACAAGCGCGAGCCCGGCAGTGGCTGCCCGGCGCGCACCGGCTTGAACCGCATCCATGCGATCCTCGGTGCCAGTGAGCAGTGTGTCGCTACCCATCCTTCGGACATGTGTGTCGCCCTGGCGGCATTGGCGGCGCGGGTGCATGTCGAGGGCCGTGGCGGTGCGCGGATCATCGAGTTCGCCGACTTCCACCGCCTGCCCGGTGATACGCCGCAACGGGACAACCTGCTGGCCGACGATGAACTGATCACCGCCATCGAACTGCCTGCCGACAACCTGGCAAGCCATAGCAACTACCTGAAGATTCGCGACCGCGCCTCTTACGCCTTCGCCTTGGTGTCTGTCGCTGCAGCCCTTGAGCTGGACGGCGACCGCATCATTGATGCGCGCCTGGCGCTCGGCGGCGTGGCCCACAAACCCTGGCGCGACCGCGCGGTGGAAGCCGGGCTGATCGGCCAGGTTGTCAGCCGCGAAACCTTCAGCCAAGCCGCCGACGCCCTGTTGCAAGACGCAGAACCCTTGGAACACAACGGCTTCAAGATCAAGTTGGCGCGCCGGGGCATCATTCGTGCCCTGAGTGACGCCGCTGTTGCAGGAGAACGCCCATGACTGCCATCGGCAAACCCTTGGACCGGGTCGACGGTCTGCTCAAGGTTACCGGCCAGGCGCGTTACGCCGGTGAGTTTCCCGAGGAGGGCCTGCTGCATGGCAGCGTGGTGTCCAGTACCGTCGCCAAGGGCCGCGTGCTGCGTATCGACGCTTCCAGGGCGTTGGCGCTGCCGGGGGTGGTGGCGGTAATTGATCACCTCAACCGGCCAAGAATCGCCAGCTACGACGACGCTTTCCAGGACGACGACGCGGCCGACGGCTCGCCGTTCCGCCCGCTGTACAACGACCGTGTGCTGTACAGCGGCCAACCCCTGGCCTTGGTGATCGCCGACAACCTCGAATTGGCGCGGCATGCCGGCTCCCTGATGGAGATCGAGTACGCAACCGAAGCCTTCGAAACCGACCTGCTGGCCATGCAGGAACAGGCCTATGCCTCGCCGCAAACCCCGCCCAAGCCGCGCGGCAACTTCCAGGCCGAGTGGAGCGGCGCCCCCTTCAGCCTGGACCTGCACTACAGCACGCCCGTCGAACATCACAACCCGATGGAGCCCCACGCCAGCACCGTGCTGTATCAGCCGGACGGCACCCTGCATATCCATGACAAGACCCAGGGCCCGCAGAACTGCCAGGCCTATGTGCAAAAAGTCTTCGGCCTGGATAAAAGCCAGGTGCGCATCTTTGCCGCGTTCGTCGGCGGCGCGTTTGGCTCAGGTTTGCGCCCGCAGTACCAATTGCCGCTGGCGGTGATGGCGTCCCTGGCGCTCAAACGCTCGGTGCGCGTTACCCTGACTCGCCAACAGATGTTCACCTTCGGCTACCGCCCGCGCACCTTGCAGCGTTTGCAGATGGGCGCGGCCGCCGACGGTCGTTTGCTCGCGCTGGGCCACACCGCTATCGGCCAGACCTCGCGCTTCGAGGATTTCAGCGAACATGTGGTGGAGTGGAGCGGCATGCTCTATCACTGCGACAACGTGCAACTGACCTACAACCTGGTGCCCCTGGACGTGTTCACGCCCCTGGACATGCGCGCACCTGGCGCAGCGCTCGGGGTGATCGGCCTGGAGTGCGCCATGGATGAACTGGCCTGCGCCTTGGGAATCGACCCGGTGCAACTGCGGCTGATCAACTACGCCGAGCGCAACCAGAACGAAGACAAACCCTGGTCAAGCAAGGCCCTGCGCGAATGCTACAGCGAAGGTGCCGAGCGTTTCGGCTGGAGCCAGCGCAACCCGGAACCGCGCAGCATGCGCGACGGTCGCCAGTTGATCGGCTGGGGCATGGCCGGCGGGGTGTGGGAAGCCATGCAGATGAAGGCCAGCGCCAAGGCGCGGATCGACGCGCAGGGCAAGCTGACGGTCAGCAGCGCCACCACCGATATCGGCACCGGCACTTACACGGTGATGACCCAGATTGCCGCGCAGGCCAGTGGCGTGGCGGTCGAGGACGTGGCGTTTGTGTTGGGCGATTCCTCATTGCCTACCGCACCGCTGCAGGGCGGCTCGTTTACCGTATCTTCGGTGGGCACGGCGGTGCAGCAGGCGTGCGAAGCGTTGACCGGCAAACTACTGGCCATTGCTCGGCAGACTTACCCGGTCTTCACGCAGGCCGAAACCGTACGCTTTGAAGACGGCCAGTTGCATACCGGTGACGTGAGTGTGTCGTTGGCGCAGTTGGTCAAGGACAGTGGCGAAGACGCGCTGGAGGTGCAGGTCGACAGCGAGCCCGACAAAAAACGCGAGGGCTATAGCACCGCGACCCATTCGGCGGTGTTTGTGGAAGTCCGGGTCGACGAAGACCTGGGCACCATCAAGGTCAGGCGCGTGGTCAGTGCGATTGCCGCCGGGCGCGTGGTCAACCCCAAGATGGCCCGCAGCCAGATTCTCGGCGGGGTGGTGTGGGGCATCGGCATGGCCCTGCATGAGGAAACCCAGACGGATCATCAGTTGGGGCGCTTCATGAATCACAGCCTGGCCGAGTACCACATCCCGGTGAACGCGGACATCGGCGAGATCGACGTGGTGTTTGTCGAGGAGCATGACGAGATCGTCAACGCCCTCGGGTCCAAGGGCGTGGGGGAGATCGGCATCGTCGGTGTTGCGGCGGCGGTGGCGAATGCGATTTATCACGCCACCGGCAAACGGGTGCGGGAATTTCCCATCACCCTCGATAAGGTGCTCTGACACGCTCTAGCCAGCACTGGTTATCCAAGTGTGGGAGGGGGCTTGCCCCCGATGGGGGGTGTCAGTCAACGATGCTGTGACTGACATGGCGCTATCGGGGGCAAGCCCCCTCCCACACGGGTTATACGCTGGTCTTTTGAATAGGCTCTTCCACCGGCACGTGCATGCGGTCACGGTTGGCCAGGGTCGGGAACAGCTTGATCCACACGCCTGTTACCACCAGCGTACCGATCCCGCCCATGACCACGGCCGGCACGGTGCCGAACCAGTGGGCCGTGATCCCGGATTCGAACTCGCCCAACTGGTTCGACGCACCGATAAACAGGCCGTTGACCGCACTGACCCGACCGCGCATTTCATCCGGGGTTTCCAGCTGCACGAAGGACGCACGGATGACCATGCTGATCATGTCCGCCGCCCCCAGCACCACCAGCACCGCCAGGGAAAACCAGAAGGAGGTGGACAGGCCGAAGGCGATGGTCGCCACGCCGAACACACCGACAGCGGTGAACATCACGCGGCCCACATGGCGGTCCACCGAGAACCGCGCCAGCCACAGCGACATCAGCAACGCCCCCACCGCCGGCGCCGAGCGCAGCAGGCCCAGGCCCCAGGCGCCGGTCAGCAGGATGTCCTTGGCGAACACCGGCAACAGCGCGGTCGCACCGCCCAGCAGCACCGCGAACAGGTCGAGGGAAATGGCGCCGAGAATGTCCGGGCGGCTGCGGATAAACCGGATGCCGGCCAGCAGCGAATCCAGGGTGGCCTTGCCTTTATTCAATGGGGTCTGGCGGGCGGGCAGGTTGAGGGTCAGCACGCAGGCAATGAGGTACAGCACCACGGTAGGGCCATACACCCACACGCTGCCGAACGCGTAGAGCAAACCGCCGAGTGCCGGCGCGACAATGGTCGCCAGTTGCTGGGCCGACTGCGACGAGGCCACGGCGCGTGGGAACAGCGCGCTGGGCACGATGCTTGGCAGCAGTGCCTGGGTGGTGGGCATTTCGAACGAGCGCGCGGCACCCAGCAGGAAGGCGAGGATAAAGATCATCTCGCGGGTCACGTTGCCGGTCAGGCCGCCGATGGCCAGGCTCAGGGCAATCAGCGCCTGCACGGTCTGGCAGATGGCGGCCACCTTGCGTCGCTCATAGCGATCGGCCACATGCCCGGTGTGCAGCATGAACAGTACGCGCGGTACGAACTCCACGAGGCCGACCAGCCCCAGGTCCAGCACATTGCCGGTCAGTTGGTAGAGGTTCCAGCCGATGGCCACGGTGAGCATCTGGAAGCCGCTGGCGGTGAAGATGCGCGCCAGCCAGAACGCGATGAAAGGGCGGTGGTGACGCAACAGCAACGCGGGTTCACTAGGCATCGGGGAATTCAGATCAGAGCCAAAGGGAGCGCCGAGATTATCATTAAGTTGTAACAGATAGTTGCAACAACTGAGCTGAGGCAGTCTGTCACGCGGCAAAAGACCACACAGTTCATTCCTGAAAATGGGACTACTCTTTCAGCAATGCTTGATCCAGATCAATGCCCGCCCGGGCATCGGCCTGGTGGCCTCCGGGCCAGATTCCCTACGCGGTTGGCTAAAAAAAGAAACGAATCGAAATTCGCCAGACTCCATATCCGTGGGGGCAGTGGGTGCAGGCTCCCGCCAGCAGCCGGTATTACCTGACAGAGGAAGACTTATGTTCGGTTTGGAGGCGCTCGATCTCGCCCGAATTCAATTTGCGTTCACCATCTCGTTCCACATCCTGTTCCCGGCGATCACCATCGGCCTGGCCAGTTACCTCGCGGTGCTGGAAGGCTTGTGGCTCAAGACCCACAACGACACCTATCGCGACCTCTACCACTTCTGGTCGAAGATCTTTGCCGTCAACTTCGGCATGGGCGTGGTGTCCGGCCTGGTCATGGCCTACCAGTTCGGCACCAACTGGAGCCGCTTCTCGGACTTTGCCGGCGCCGTCACCGGCCCGCTGCTTACGTACGAAGTGCTCACGGCGTTCTTCCTCGAGGCCGGTTTCCTCGGCGTGATGCTGTTCGGCTGGAACAAGGTCGGGCGCAACCTGCACTTCTTCTCCACCGTGATGGTGGCCGTGGGGACGTTGATTTCCACGTTCTGGATCCTTTCGTCCAACAGCTGGATGCAGACGCCCCAGGGTTTTGAAATCATCGATGGCCGTGTGATCCCGACCGACTGGTTCGCCGTGGTCTTCAACCCGTCGTTCCCCTATCGCCTGGCGCACATGGCCACGGCGGCCTTTGTGGCCACGGCGTTCTTCGTCGGCTCCTCGGCAGCCTGGCACTTGCTGCGCGGCAAGGACAACCCGGCGATCCGTAAGATGCTCTCCATGGCGATGTGGATGGCCCTGATCGTTGCGCCCATCCAGGCGGTGATCGGTGATTTCCATGGCCTCAACACCCTGAAGCACCAACCGGCGAAAATCGCCGCGATTGAAGGCCACTGGGAAAACATCGGCAACGAACCGACTCCGCTGATCCTGTTTGGCTGGCCCGACATGAAGGCCGAGAAAACCAAGTACGCGGTGGAGATCCCGTACCTGGGCAGCCTGATCCTCACTCACTCCCTGGATAAGCAAGTGCCGGCCCTCAAGGAGTTTCCACCGGAAGACCGCCCCAACTCGACCATCGTGTTCTGGTCGTTCCGGGTCATGGTCGGCCTGGGCTTCCTGATGATCTTCACCGGCCTGTTCAGCCTCTGGCTACGCCGGGGCGACAAGATGTACACGTCCAAACCGTTCCTGTACCTGGCGTTGTGGATGGGGCCGTCCGGCCTGATCGCCATACTTGCGGGTTGGTTCACCACCGAGATCGGCCGCCAGCCGTGGGTGGTCTACGGGCTGATGCGCACGGCGGACGCGTCCTCCGGGCATAGCCTGGCGCAGATGACCATCACCCTGGTGTTGTTCGTGGTGGTGTACTTCGCGCTGTTCGGCGCAGGCCTGGGCTACATGATGCGCCTGGTGCGCAAAGGGCCTCAGACCCACGAAGGCAGCGAGCCCACCCATGGTGGCCCGGGCCAGAAACGTACACCGGCCCGTCCGTTGTCCGCCGCCGATGATGGCAGCGACGACGATCACGCGCACATCCAGCACAAGGGGCATTGAGATGGGTATTGATCTTCCGCTGATCTGGGCCGTGATCATTATCTTCGGCATCATGATGTACGTGGTCATGGACGGCTTCGACCTGGGTATCGGCATCCTGTTTCCGTTTATCCCGGGCAAGACCGACCGTGACGTGATGATGAACACCGTGGCCCCAGTGTGGGACGGTAACGAAACCTGGCTGGTACTGGGCGGCGCAGCGTTGTTCGGTGCGTTCCCGCTGGCCTATTCGGTGGTGTTGTCGGCGCTGTACCTGCCGCTGATCCTGATGCTGATCGGGCTGATCTTCCGCGGTGTGGCCTTCGAGTTCCGCTTCAAGGCCAAGGACCACAAGCGTCATCTATGGGACAAGGCCTTTATCGGCGGTTCACTGGCGGCCACGTTCTTCCAGGGCGTGGCGCTGGGCGCATTCATCGATGGTATCCCGGTGGTGAATCGCCAGTTTGCCGGCGGTTCGCTGGACTGGCTCACGCCGTTCACGATGTTCTGCGGCGTGGCGCTGATCGTGGCCTACGCGTTGCTCGGCTGCACCTGGTTGATCATGAAGACCGAAGGCCCGCTGCAGGAAAAAATGCACAACCTGGCGCGACCGTTGGCCTTCGTTTTGCTGGCGGTGATCGGCATCGTGAGTATCTGGACGCCGCTGACGCACCCGGAAATCGCCTCGCGCTGGTTCACCCTGCCGAACCTGTTCTGGTTCCTGCCGGTGCCGATCCTGGTGCTGGTGACCCTGTACGGGTTGTTCCGTGCCGTGGCGCGTAATGCGCACTACACGCCGTTCCTGCTGACGCTGGTGCTGATCTTCCTGGGCTACAGCGGCTTGGGTATCAGCCTGTGGCCCAACATCATTCCGCCATCGGTGTCGATCTGGGACGCTGCCGCGCCGCCCCAGAGCCAGGGCTTCATGCTGGTGGGTACGCTATTCATTATCCCGTTCATCCTGGGCTATACCTTCTGGAGCTACTACGTGTTCCGCGGCAAGGTCACCCACGAAGACGGTTACCACTAGGAGGGGCGTTCCATGTCCGGCAAACCTTCGTTGCACGAGATTGAACAGGCCGAGAAGCAGCCGTTGTGGCGGCGCCTGGGGTGGCTGGCGATGATCTGGACGGGCAGTGTGCTGGCCCTGTTCGTCGTGGCCAGCCTGATGCGCATGTTTATGAGTGCGGCTGGCCTGACCACCCACTGACATCCCGATCCGGGCTTTGCGGCCCGGCTTTCCAGCCCTGCTTTTCGCCAGAGAAGCAGGGTTTTTTTATTTGCGCGCCTTGAGGATCACGAATTTTGGCGTGGTGGCGACTTGCTCGACACCCCGGAACAGGCGCGCCAGCTTGGTGTGATAACCGAGGTGGCGGTTGCCGACGATATAAAGGGCGCCGCCCACCACCAGGGCTTCCCGTGCCTGTTGGAACATGCGCCAGGCGAGGAAATCGCCGACCACCTGCTGCTGGTGGAACGGTGGATTGCACAGCACCACGTCCAGGGATTGCGGCTCTTGCCCCGCCAGGCCGTCGGCGGCACGCACGATCACATCGCGATCACCAAGGGCCGCTTGCCAGTTTTCGGCCGCCGATTGCACCGCCATGTAGGACTCGTCCACCAAGGTGTAGTGCGCTTCGGGGTTTTGCAGGGCGCTGGCAATCGCCAGTACGCCGTTGCCGCAACCCAGGTCTGCCACGCGGGCGCTGCCCAGGTTTTTCGGCAGGTGGGGCAGGAAGGCGCGAGTGCCGATGTCCAGGCCTTCGCGGCAGAACACGTTGGCGTGGTTCAGCAGTTCGATAGCCGGTGCGTCCAGGGTGTAGCGGGTGGGGTAGGGCGACACGGCAGCAGGGCGATCTTCAACGGTGGCGATCAGCAATCGCGCCTTTTTTACCGCGAGCGATGCGTGCATCGGGCCAATGTAACGCTCCAGCAACTCGCCCGCCGCCCGTGGCAAATGCTTGATCATCGCCCCGGCGATCACTTCGGCGCCTGGGGCCAGCTGGCCTTGCAAGCGAATCAGTTGTTCTTCCAGCAATGCCAGGGTTTTGGGTACGCGGATCAGCACCCGGTCGAACGGCCCGGTGGGGATATGGCTGGCCGGGATGAACGCAACGGCGTCAAACGCCTTGCCGTTGCGCACCAGGTTTTTTTCCAGGCCTTGCGCCGCCAGGAACGAATCGCCACTGGAGGTCAGTTGCACGTTGCCTTGAAGGCTGGCCGCAAGGGCGCCGAAGCTGTCATTGAGCACCAGCACCCGGGTTTGTGCGGTCGGCTGCTGTTCCGCCAAGTGGCTGAGCAGGTACTCGTCGGCGGCATCGAAGGCTTGCAGCGGATCGTTGTGTTGCTCTGGCTGGCGGATCAGATCGAGCTGGGCAAAGGGGCTTTCGAGCAGGGGCATGGCGGGGGAGACTCTGGGTAAACGATGGGTGTTCGACAGCGGTTGCCGAACCGTCTGAGTGAACCACGGGCGACACCCCGGAGGGGTCGCTCAGCACTCAGAGTGGGTGGTAAATGTTACGTTTTTTTCAGCGCGATTACATGCGGTGTTTCTTGGCCGGTTAAATAATCCCGGCCTGCGCGGCGCGAAGCACGGCGGCGATTTTGTTGTTGACGCCCAGTTTCTTGAGGATACTGCTGACATGAAAGCCTACCGTACGCTCGGACAAACAAAGTATGGCGGCGATATCTGCTGCGGTCTTGCCCATGCCAGACCACATAAGGACTTCCGTTTCCCTAGGGGTCAATTTGCTTGCAGGGTTGACGCTGGGTTTTTCGGCAAACTTCTGCGCCAGCACGGCATGCATGGCGTGGCAAAGCCATAGCGCCATTCCTGCTTTTTCATACAATTCTTCCGGGCTGATGTCACCTTTGCCACGGCTCAACGTCAGCATGCTGAAGACCCCCCGGAAATCATGCACGCTGATGGTCAACGCCTTGTGTACCTCCAAGGTAGCGGCCAAAGACCAAAGACTGGGCACGTCTTTGAATGTTTCCTCCTTCCAGACAAGGGGTAACACGCCCTCCCTACAATGTTTCACTACGGGGTCTACATCGAAGTAGTGCGCTTGGTGGTATAGATTTTTCCATTCAATTGGATAGTTCGTCAGTTCCACCGGTTTGTTTTCACCGTTGGTGAGTTGAGAACTCATCTTGAAGGAACAGTATTGGAAACCGAGTTCGTAGGCCTTGTTGATGGTCATTTCAAATACGCTGGTGACCTCGTCCTCACCTTCGAGCGAGTGGAGTCGTGTATTTCGCCAGTTAAGCATGGGTAAATCTCCATGGGGTCTCCGTGACTTGGGGTACGTCCTTTATCCCCAACGTTGCACGAAAATCAGTGTAGGACACGTACTACATGGCGAGAGGAAAATTTCGTTCTTGCGCTGTAAGGTTTAAGAATTTTTCCACAGGAAGGTAGTTAGCCAAGCAATTGGCAAGTTCGAAACTCGCGATTTATTAGGGGGTTGAAGCGCCTGTAACAACCCACTAACAGCGGCTATATGAGGTAGTTTTTAAAGCTAATAGCGAATTGATCGAAGGTGAAATCAACTTGCCATCATTGCGTACTGGTGTGATGCCACTTCCTATCGTAGGTGTTTCCGCGCACGACTTTGAGCGACACTAGGGCACTTGTAGAACGGAGCCCCCCATGACGGCCAGTGCTGAGAAATTTACCCGCCAGATCTTGCTCGACGTGCAATCGCTGACACCCAGTCTGTTTACCCTGCGCACCACCCGCGATCCGGGCTTTCGTTTTACCGCGGGCCAGTTTGTACGCCTGGGTGTCACCAAGGCGGATGGCAGCACGGTATGGCGTGCGTATTCCTTGGTGTCCTCGCCGTTTGATGAGCACCTGGATTTTTTCTCGATTGTCGTCCCGGACGGTGAGTTCACCAGCGAGCTGAGCCGTCTGCGAGTCGGCGATACCTTGATGGTGGAGCGCCAGGCCACGGGGTTCCTGACCTTGAACCGCTTCGTCGACGGTCGGGATTTGTGGATGCTTGGCACCGGCACCGGGGTGGCGCCGTTTTTGTCGATCCTGCAAGACTTCGAGGTCTGGGAGAAATTCGAGCGCATCATCCTGGTGTACAGCGCACGGGAAGCCAAAGAGCTGGCTTACCAAGAGCTGATCAACGAGTTGGGCGAACGCGAATACCTGACCGAATACGCGCACAAACTGACCTACATCCCCATTGTTACCCGCGAACAACACCCCGGCGCATTGAATGGGCGCATCACCACGCTGATCGAAAATGGCGAACTGGAGCGCGCGGCCGGCGTCGAACTGACCCCGGAGCATTCCCGCGTGCTGATTTGCGGCAACCCGCAGATGGTCGATGACACGCGCCAATTGCTCAAGCTGCGCGATATGAACCTGAGCTTGAGCCGGCGACCCGGCCAGGTGGCGGTGGAGAACTACTGGTAATAAAAAAGGCGCCTCAAACAGGCGCCTTTTCATGCCGGCTCGATTAGAGCGGCTTGTCGTTCTGTGCCTTGAGCAGATCGCGGATCTCACCCAGCAGCACTTCTTCCTTGGTCGGCGTCGGCGGCAGGCTTGGCGCCACGGCCTCTTCACGTTTGAGGCGATTGATCGCCTTCACGCCCATGAAGATCGCAAACGCGATGATCACAAAGTCGATGACGCTCTGGATGAACTTGCCGTATGCCAGGACCACCGCAGGCACATCGCCTTGGGCAGCCTTTAGCGTTATCGCTAGGTCACCGAAGTCCACGCCACCGATCAACAGACCAATGGGCGGCATCACCACGTCGCCTACAAACGAGGAAACAATTTTGCCGAAGGCTGCGCCGATGATAATACCGACCGCCATGTCGACCACATTACCTTTGACCGCGAAGGCCTTGAACTCACTGATCACGCCCATAGGTTATTCCTTGTTACAGATGAGAAGGGTGGTACCCAGTGTAAGTCAGTCGTAGAGGGCTTGCCTGAAACAACCGCTCACACTGTTAGCTTTTATCGACACATTAAAACGCAATTAGTTTGCAAAGTGCCATCAATCGCGCGCGAAATACCCGCCAAATCAGCGACTTACCAGATTATTTTATCAATCGGGTTGTTATGACTTTTCTATTTATCTTCTGACTCGCGGGTCACTAGCCTCTGGCAAGCACAACTGAATGTGCACTAAAAAAACCAGAGGAAACCTCGATGAACAATCCAATGAGCCGCGGGCCTGTTACCGCGCGATCCGCGCTGGTACTGGTGACCGCCAGCCTGCTTTCCCTGTCTGTACACGCCGCCAACCTGACCCGCGACAACGGTGCCGCCGTCGGTGACAACCAGAACTCGCAAACCGCCGGCGCCAATGGCCCGGTGCTACTCCAGGACGTGCAGCTTATTCAGAAATTGCAGCGCTTCGACCGCGAACGTATCCCCGAGCGCGTTGTACACGCCCGTGGTACCGGTGCCCACGGCACCTTTACCGTCACTGATAGCCTCAGCGACCTGACCAAGGCCAAGGTGTTTGCCGCCGGCGAGGCCACCCCGGTGTTCGTGCGCTTCTCCGCCGTGGTCCACGGCAACCACTCCCCGGAAACCCTGCGTGACCCACGCGGTTTCGCCACCAAGTTCTATACCGCCGAAGGCAATTGGGATTTGGTGGGCAACAACTTCCCGACGTTCTTCATCCGTGATGCCATCAAGTTCCCGGACATGGTCCACGCATTCAAGCCAGACCCACGTACCAACCTGGATGACGATTCGCGGCGCTTCGACTTCTTCTCCCACGTGCCCGAAGCCACCCGTACGCTGACCGAGCTGTACTCCGACTCCGGCACCCCGGCCAGTTATCGGGAGATGGACGGCAATGGTGTGCACGCCTACAAGCTGATCAACGCCAAGGGTGAAGTGCACTACGTCAAGTTCCACTGGAAGAGCCTGCAAGGCATCAAGAACCTCGATCCCAAGCAGGTCACCGAAGTGCAGGGCCGCGACTACAGCCACATGACCAACGACCTGGTCACCCACATCAACAAGGGCGACTTCCCCAAGTGGGACCTGTACGTGCAGGTGCTCAAGCCTGAAGACCTGGCCAAGTTCGATTTCGACCCGCTGGACGCCACCAAGATCTGGCCGAACGTGCCTGAGCGCAAAGTCGGGCAAATGGTGTTGAACCGCAACCCGGCCAACGTGTTCCAGGAAACCGAGCAGGTGGCCATGGCCCCGGCCAACCTGGTGCCGGGCATCGAGCCGTCGGAAGATCGCCTGCTGCAAGGCCGGGTGTTCTCCTACGCCGACACCCAGATGTACCGCCTGGGCGCCAATGCCCTGCAACTGCCGATCAACGCGCCACGGGTGACCGTCAACAACGGCAACCAGGACGGCGCGATGAACTTCGGCAAGACCACCACCGGTGTGAACTACCAGCCAAGTCGCCTGTTGCCACGGGAAGAACCGCAAACCGCGCGCTACAGCCAGTCGGCGCTGTCAGGCAGCACCCAGCAGGCGAAGATCCAGCGTGAGCAGAACTTCAAGCAGGCGGGTGACTTGTACCGCTCCTACAGCAAGAAAGAGCGTCAGGACTTGATCGAAAACTTCGGCGGCTCGCTGGCCACCACCGATGACGAGAGCAAGCACATCATCCTGTCGTTCCTCTACAAAGCCGACCCGGAGTACGGCACCGGTGTAGCCAAGGTGGCCAAGGGTGACCTGGCGCGCGTGAAGGCGCTGGCGGAAAAACTGACTGACTGATCCGTTGGTTACGGTCGACGCCCCGATACGGGCGTCGACCCCTGGCAGGAGAACAACCATGCGAATTTCTATCGGCTTGCTGATGGCCATGCTGGCCTTTGTCGCCCAGGCCGAGACTCCCGACCCGGTGGCGCTCAAGGCCCAATTGCAGGACTACTATTTCGACGCCGCCCGCCGTGGCGACCTCGACATGCTCAATACCTTTATCGACTCCGGCTACAGCCTCAACACCCAGGACGACAAGGGCTACACCGCGCTGATCCTCGCTGCCTACCACGGCCAGGGGCCTTTCGTGGAGCGCCTGCTCAACGCCGGTGCCGACGCCTGCGTGCAGGACAAACGCGGCAACACCGCGCTGATGGGCGCGATCTTCAAGGGCGAGTTGAAAATCGCCCAGCGCCTGCTGGCCACCGACTGCAACCCCGACCAACGCAACGGTGCCGGACAGACCGCCGCCATGTACGCCGGGCTGTTCAAGCGTGTCGAGCTGCTGGATGAACTCAAGGCCAAGGGGGCCGATCTCAATGCCGAAGACCCGGTCGGTAACACCGCTTCACGCTTGGCCAGTGGTGAAATCCGGACCCCGGCGTCGCGCTGAGCTATCATCGCGGTTTTTCGGTTGGAGGTTCTCAAATGGCAAAGGCCAAGCGCATGTACGGCTGCACGGAGTGCGGCGCGACCTTTCCCAAGTGGGCCGGCCAGTGCTCCGAGTGCGGTGCGTGGAACACCCTGACTGAAACCATGATTGAGAGTGGCGGTGCGGCGGCCCCCACCGGCCGGGCCGGCTGGACCGGGCAGCAGGCGCAGATCAAGACCCTGGCTGAAGTCAGCGTCGAAGAGATCCCGCGTTTTTCCACGGCATCCGGCGAATTGGACCGCGTGCTGGGCGGCGGCCTGGTGGACGGCTCGGTGGTGCTGATCGGCGGCGACCCGGGCATCGGCAAGTCGACGATTTTGCTGCAAACCCTGTGCAGCATCGCCAGCCGCATGCCGGCGCTGTACGTCACCGGCGAAGAATCCCAGCAACAAGTGGCCATGCGCGCCCGCCGCCTGGGGTTGCCCCAGGATCAGCTGCGGGTCATGACCGAGACCTGCATCGAAAGCATCATTGCCACGGCCCGTATCGAAAAGCCCAAGGTCATGGTGATCGACTCGATCCAGACCATTTTCACCGAGCAGTTGCAATCGGCGCCGGGTGGCGTGTCCCAGGTGCGCGAGAGTGCTGCGCTGCTGGTGCGGTATGCCAAGCAGAGCGGCACGGCGATCTTCCTGGTCGGCCACGTCACCAAGGAAGGCGCGCTGGCCGGGCCTCGGGTGCTCGAGCATATGGTCGACACGGTGCTGTATTTCGAGGGCGAGTCCGATGGTCGCCTGCGCTTGCTGCGGGCGGTGAAGAACCGCTTCGGGGCGGTGAACGAGTTGGGTGTATTCGCCATGACCGACCGGGGGCTGAAAGAAGTCTCCAACCCATCAGCGATTTTCCTGACGCGTGCCCAGGAAGAAGTCCCTGGCAGTGTGGTGATGGCAACGTGGGAAGGCACCCGGCCGATGCTGGTGGAAGTGCAGGCGTTGGTGGATGACAGCCACCTGGCCAACCCGCGCCGCGTGACCCTGGGCCTGGACCAGAACCGCCTGGCGATGCTGTTGGCGGTCCTGCACCGCCACGGTGGCATCCCGACCCATGACCAGGACGTGTTCCTCAACGTGGTCGGCGGGGTCAAGGTGCTGGAGACCGCCTCCGACCTGGCGTTGATGGCGGCAGTCATGTCCAGCCTGCGTAACCGGCCATTGCCCCATGACTTGCTGGTGTTTGGTGAAGTCGGTTTGTCCGGTGAAGTACGCCCGGTGCCCAGTGGCCAGGAGCGCTTGAAGGAAGCGGCCAAGCATGGCTTCAAGCGTGCCATCGTGCCCAAGGGCAACGCGCCGAAGGAATCGCCGCCCGGGATACAGATTATTGGGGTGACCCGCCTGGAGCAGGCACTGGATGCACTTTTCGAGTAAACAGGGAGGGGCGCAATGCAACGAACGAATCGCTGGGGCGTGCTCGCCCTGTTCATGACCTTGGCCGGTCTGCCTGTCCTGGCGTGGGCCGACTTGCCGGCGGGATATCGCCTGGCGCAAAAGCTGGTCACGGAAGAAGGCAGCGTGCTGCAGGTGCTGGAAGACCAGCGCATCAGCGCTCAATTGCATAAGGACAGTTGGGGCAACGGGTTGGACGCAGACTCGTTCGACGAGCCCGGTGACCTGGTTGAAAACCCGTTGCTCGACGCCCAGGTGCATCTGGTGTCGGCCTCCGGCGAGGTGATCGCGCGCAAGGACCTCGGCTACCCGCTGGCCAAGGTCAAGAAAGCCCCGCTCAAGGGACAGCCCGCGCCTGTGTATTTTTTGATCGTTGATCAGACCGCGCCCATGGGCAGCTACAGTGGCCCGGCCACGCAACTGTTGCTGCCTGCCAAGCAGCAACTGGAACCGGTGAGCTACCAGGACACCGATGGCAAACTCAAACCACTGACCCTGGCCAGCACCGGCAAGGCGGCCTGGAAGGTTTCGACGCCCGTCGACGGTAGTGCGGATGAGCTGTTGCAAATCTCGTGCTTTATGGACGGCGACGGTGACGATGATTTTGCCATGCGTTACCAGACCTACCGTTGGGTGGATGGCCAGTGGCAGGCGGCATCGACGCAGAAAGCCGGTTACTGGGACACGGAAAGCGACTTCCCGGCGCGTACGGCATTTCCCTGAGCCGTCATACTTCCAGCAAGGCGGCCAACTCCCGGTGCAGCTCGTCCTCGTCACCCAGGTTCAATTCGACCAACCGCCGCAAGTGGCTGATCGAATCCAGGTCGATGTGCTGACACACAAACCCCAGTTGCCCAGGATCCTCATGGGTCAGTCGCACTTGCATCTTTATATGTGCCTTCGGATCGAGGCGTATATCGACGTCGAACGGCAGCGCCTTGTTGCCCTTCCAGTCTTCCGGCCGTTGCACCAGCAGGCCTTTTAGCGACAGATCCACCAATTGCACTGGCCATTCGCGGCCGTTTTGCCGAATTTCGGTCTTGGCATCAAAGGCGATGCGGCGGAAACGACGGCGGTCAGACGGTTGCTCGGTCATGGTGAAGCCCTCCGGGGATAGGGGGATTGTAGCCGTGCGCCACTATTGGCTCGGTTTTTCTGCTTTTTTTGTCCGCAGAAGGCTCTAGACCAACGTAGGGGGGTGGCCTTTAAGTCCAGTAGCGCTAAACTCCGGATGGCTGTCCTTTCTGTCCACCCTGGCTGGAATATAAAAATGAAAAATAATAATAGCCTGCTACGCCACCTACCCTGGCTGGTGCTGGCAATCGTAGGAGCGTGCGCCCTGGGCGTAGTGGCCTTGCGCCGCGGCGAGGCGATCAACGCCTTGTGGATTGTGGTCGCTGCTGTGGCCATCTACCTGGTTGCGTACCGTTACTACAGTCTGTTCATCGCTAACAATGTGATGCAACTCGACCCACGGCGGGCCACCCCCGCAGTGCTCAACAACGACGGTCTGGACTATGTGCCGACCAACAAACACATCCTTTTTGGTCACCACTTTGCGGCCATTGCCGGTGCAGGCCCGCTGGTCGGCCCGGTATTGGCGGCGCAAATGGGTTACCTGCCCGGCACGCTCTGGCTGATTGCCGGCGTGGTGCTGGCCGGTGCGGTGCAGGACTTCATGGTCCTGTTCCTGTCCACCCGTCGCAACGGCCGTTCCCTGGGCGACATGGTTCGCGAAGAGATGGGCCGCATCCCGGGGACCATCGCGCTGTTCGGTTGCTTCCTGATCATGATCATCATCCTCGCGGTGCTGGCGCTGATCGTGGTCAAGGCGCTGGCCGAGAGCCCATGGGGCATTTTCACGGTGATGGCGACCATCCCGATCGCGATGTTCATGGGCATCTACATGCGCTACATCCGCCCGGGCCGCATCGGTGAAATCTCGATCATCGGCGTGCTGTTGCTGCTGGGTTCGATCTGGCTGGGCGGGCAGATTGCCGCTGATCCGGTCTGGGCCAAGGCGTTCACCTTCACCGGTATCCAGATCACCTGGATGCTGATCGGCTACGGTTTCGTCGCCGCCGTTCTGCCGGTGTGGCTGATCCTGGCACCGCGTGACTACCTCTCCACCTTCCTCAAGATCGGCACCATCATCGCCCTGGCGATCGGCATCCTGGTCACCATGCCAGAGCTGAAAATGCCGGCCTTGACCCAGTTCATCGACGGTACCGGCCCGGTGTGGAAGGGCGGCCTGTTCCCGTTCCTGTTCATCACCATCGCCTGTGGCGCGGTCTCGGGTTTCCACGCGCTGATCTCCTCGGGCACCACGCCCAAGCTCCTGGATAACGAAACCAACGCCCGCTACATCGGTTACGGCGGCATGCTGATGGAGTCGTTCGTGGCCATCATGGCGATGGTCGCTGCTTCGGTGATCGAACCTGGCGTGTACTTCGCCATGAACAGCCCGGCCGCTGTGGTCGGTGGTGATGTGGTGGCCGTGGCGCAAACCGTCAGCAGTTGGGGCTTTGCGATCACGCCTGAGGCGCTGCAAGCCGTGGCCCATGATATCGGCGAAACCACCATTCTGGCCCGTGCCGGTGGCGCGCCGACATTGGCGGTGGGTATCGCACAGATCCTGCACAGCGTACTGCCGGGTGAAAACACCATGGCATTCTGGTACCACTTTGCGATCCTGTTCGAAGCCCTGTTCATCCTCACGGCGGTGGATGCGGGCACCCGTGCCGGCCGCTTCATGCTGCAGGACCTGCTGGGTTCCTTCGTGCCGGCGCTGAAACGCACCGAGTCGTGGACCGCCAACCTCATTGCAACCGCCGGTTGCGTGGCGATGTGGGGTTACCTGCTGTACCAGGGCGTGATCGACCCACTGGGCGGTATCAACACCTTGTGGCCACTGTTCGGTATCTCCAACCAGATGCTGGCAGGTATCGCGCTGATGCTGGCAACCGTTGTGCTGATCAAAATGAAACGCCAACGCTACATCTGGGTGACCATGCTGCCGGCCGTCTGGCTGCTGATCTGCACCACCACGGCGGGCTTCATCAAGCTGTTCGACGCGAACCCTGCGATTGGCTTCCTGTCGCTGGCCAAGAAGTACAGCGATGCATTGGCCAACGGCCAGATCCTCGCCCCCGCGAAGAGCATCGACCAGATGCAGCACGTAATCTACAACGCCTACACCAACGCAACGCTGACGGCGCTGTTCCTGTTCGTGGTGTTCAGCATCCTGTTCTATGCGCTCAAGGTCGGCGTCGCCGCCTGGGGCAACAAAGAACGTACGGATAAAGAAGCCCCGTTCCAGGCTGTACCGGACGCGTAATCGAGGGTTGCAACCATGTTCAATGACATCAGTCGCCTCGGTAAATACCTCGGTCAGGCCGCGCGCCTGATGGTCGGCATGCCCGACTACGACACCTACGTCGAGCATATGCAAACCAAACACCCGGACAAGCCGGTGATGGACTACAAGGCGTTCTTCCGGGAGCGCCAGGAAGCCCGTTACGGCGGCAAGGGTGGGCCCAAGTGCTGTTGAGTTAACGCAATATCCCTGTGGGAGGGGGCTTGCCCCCGATAGCGGTGTGTCAGTGACAGATAAGTGCCTGACACACTGCTATCGGGGGCAAGCCCCCTCCCACATTTGTTTCTGTGTTCCTTCAAGGAGAATTTCTTTTGTCCTCTCCCATTCCAGTCACGGTCCTCAGCGGCTTCCTGGGTGCCGGCAAGACCACCTTGCTGCGCCACCTGCTCAAAGCCGAGCACGGCCTGAAAATCGCCGTGATCGAAAACGAATTCAGTGACGCCGGTATCGACACCCAGCTGTTGGGCGCAGAACCGGTGCAAGTCATGACCCTGTCCAACGGCTGCGTGTGCTGCACCATCCACACCGACCTGACCAAGGCCCTGTACCTGCTGCTCGAGCGCCTGGACAGCGGCGAGATCGCCTTCGACCGCCTGGTGATCGAGTGCACCGGCCTGGCCGACCCGGCACCTGTGGCCCAGACCTTTTTCATCGACGAGGAACTGCGCGAGCGCTACATCCTCGACGGCATCATCACCCTGGTGGACGCGGCCCACGCCGAGCACCACCTGACCCAGACCATTGCCCAGGCCCAGATCGGCTTTGCCGACCGCCTGTTGGTGAGCAAACGCGACCTTGTGGATGACGCTACCTTCGATGCGCTCAGTGAACGCCTGACCCGCATCAATCGCCGTGCGCCGATCCGGGTGGTGGATCATGGCAAGATCGACCTAGCCGAGTTGCTCGATGTGCGCGGCTTCAACCTCAATGCCGGCATGAGCTTGCGTCCGGTGAGCAAGGCGCCGTCCATCGACCGTATCTCCAGCCTGGTATTGCGCACCGACCAGCCGCTGGATATCGACCGACTCAGTGAGTTCATGAACGAACTGCTGGAAGACCACGGCAAGCAACTGCTGCGCTACAAAGGCGTGCTGAACATTGCCGGGGAAGACCGGCGCATGGTGTTCCAGGGCGTGCTCAAGCTCTACGGTTTCGATTGGGATACCGAATGGGCCGAAGGCGAGG
This sequence comes from Pseudomonas sp. NFPP04, assembly GCF_900113815.1. Classification (NCBI taxonomy): domain Bacteria; kingdom Pseudomonadati; phylum Pseudomonadota; class Gammaproteobacteria; order Pseudomonadales; family Pseudomonadaceae; genus Pseudomonas; species Pseudomonas sp. NFPP04. The sequence continues at coordinate 119,903 of NZ_FOQS01000011.1, forward strand.
TGCGAGAGAGTGTGATCGTGTTCATTGCCGATGAGTTGCCCGAAGACAAGATTCGCGAAGGTTTTACCAAGGTCTACCAACCCTGACTTGAAACACAATCCAATGTGGGAGGGGGCTTGCCCCGATGAGGGTGTGTCAGTAGATAACTCTGTGACTGACACACTGCTATCGGGGGCAAGCCCCCTCCCACAATTAACTGTATTTCAAATTGGAATTTGGAATAAAAAAGCCCGGCTCAAGAGCCGGGCTTTTTAGTCAAGCAACTGCAATCAAGCGCCGTACACCGGCAGCTTCTTGCAGATGGCCTTGACCTTCTCACGTACCGCGTCGATCACGGCTTCGTTGTTCAGGTCGGCCAGGATGTCGCAGATCCAGCCGGCCAGTTCCTTGCACTCTGCTTCCTTGAAGCCGCGAGTGGTCACAGCCGGGGTGCCGAAGCGCAGGCCGGAGGTGACGAACGGCGAACGTGGGTCGTTCGGCACGGAGTTCTTGTTCACGGTGATGAAGGCTTTGCCCAGGGCCGCGTCAGCATCCTTACCGGAGATGTCTTGCTTGATCAGCGACAGCAGGAACAGGTGGTTTTCAGTACCGCCAGACACTACGTCAAAGCCGCGCTCGATGAACACGCTGGCCATGGCCTGGGCGTTCTTTACCACTTGTTGCTGGTAGGTCTTGAACTCAGGCTGCAGCGCTTCCTTGAAGCAGATCGCTTTAGCGGCGATCACGTGCTCCAGCGGGCCACCCTGGGCGCCTGGGAATACGGCGGAGTTCAGCTTCTTCTCGATGTCGGCGTTGGCGCGAGCCAGGATCAGGCCGCCACGTGGACCGCGCAGGGTCTTGTGGGTGGTGGTGGTCACGACGTCAGCGAAAGGTACCGGGTTCGGGTAGACGCCAGCGGCGACCAGACCGGCCACGTGGGCCATGTCGACGAACAGGTACGCACCGACCTTGTCAGCGATGGCGCGGAAGCGTGGGAAGTCCAGGATCTGCGAGTAGGCAGAGAAACCGGCCACGATCATTTTTGGCTTGTGTTCAACCGCCAGGCGCTCGACTTCGTCGTAGTCGATCAGGCCGTTGGCATCGATACCGTATTGAACGGCGTTGTACAGCTTGCCGGAGGAGGAAACGCTGGCGCCGTGGGTCAGGTGACCGCCGTGGGCCAGGCTCATGCCCAGGATGGTGTCGCCGCCTTGCAGCAGGGCCAGGTACACGGCGCTGTTGGCTTGGGAACCGGCGTGCGGCTGGACGTTGGCGTAGTCGGCGCCGAACAGTTCCTTGGCACGGTCAATGGCCAGTTGCTCAACCACGTCGACGTACTCGCAACCACCGTAGTAGCGCTTGCCCGGGTAGCCTTCGGCGTACTTGTTGGTCAGAACCGAACCTTGAGCCTCCATCACCGCAGGGCTGGTGTAGTTTTCCGAAGCGATCAGCTCAATGTGCTCTTCCTGGCGCACGGCTTCTTGCTCCATGGCGGCGAAGAGATCGGCGTCGTACTTGGCAATAGTCAAATCACGGCTGAACATGGCGGTCCTCAAGGATCGGGGGCAGAAAAGGAGGGCATTCTAACCCAATGGGTTTTAGATGGCATATGAAAGGACATCATGTCGCGGACAAGTGGGGCTCATCTGGGGATAGGCGGTGGCTGTGAGTGCCTTATCGGGGGGCAAGCCCCTTCCACAGTTGAATGTGTTCGCAGATCAGAATGTGGGAGGGGGCTTGCCCCCGATGAGGCCAGTGGCCTCACCGCAGAATTTCAGTCGAACATGAACAGCGCATCATTGCTGAACTGCGCTTCGAACCGATTCGCCGGCATCGGCCGCCCGAACAGGTAGCCCTGCACCTCATCGCAGCCATGCTCACGCAGGAAATCCAGCTGTTCATGGGTTTCCACCCCCTCGGCGATCACCGCCAGGTTCAGGCTGTGGGCCATGGCGATAATGGCGCGGGCGATCTGGGCGTCCTGTTCGCCGGAGGGCAGGCCGTCGACGAAGGTGCGGTCGATCTTCAGCACGTCGATGGGGAACTGCTTGAGGTAGTTGAGCGACGAGTAACCGGTGCCAAAGTCGTCGACCGCAATGCTCAGGCCCAGGTTCTTCAGGCTGTCGAGGATCTGCATGGCCTCGTTGACCTCACGCATCAGGATGCTTTCGGTCAGCTCCAGCTCCAGGCACGCCGGCGGCAGGCCGGTGTCCTTGAGGATGGTGGCGATGCGCGTACCCAACTGGCCGTCGGAGAATTGTCGCGCCGAGATATTCACCGAGACTTTCGGCACCCGCACCTTGTTCTGGTGCCAGGTCTTGAGCTGGCGACAGGCTTCGCTGATCACCCAGTCGCCCACGTCCACCACCAGGCCCAACTCTTCCAGCACCGGGATGAAGTCTCCCGGCGGCACCAGCCCGCGTCGAGGGTGGCGCCAGCGCAGCAGGGCTTCGGCGCCGGTCAGGCGTTTGCCGTCGCCGCTGAACTGCGGCTGGTAATAGAGCACGAATTCGTTCTGGTCCAGGGCGTGGCGCAGGTCGCTTTCCAGCTCCAGGCGTTCCAGGGCGCTGGCGTTCATGTCGGCCTGGTAGAACTGGAAGTTGTTCTTGCCGCGTTCCTTGGCGTGATACATCGCCGTGTCGGCGTTTTTCATCAACTGGCTCAGTTCGTTACCGTCCTGCGGGCTCAGGGCGATACCGATACTGGCGGTCACGAAGAACTCACGACCTTCCAGTACGAAAGGTTTCACCAGGCTGGCGAGGATCTGCTCGGCCACATGAATCGCACGGTTGAGTGCCATGTCACGGTTGACCCGTGGCTGCAGGAGCAAGGTGAACTCATCACCGCCCATGCGCGCCACAGTGTCGTCTTCGGCGACGCAGCCTAGCAGGCGGGTGGCCATTTCCTTGAGCATGCGGTCGCCGGCGGCGTGGCCCAGGGAGTCGTTGATCGGCTTGAAGCGGTCGAGGTCGAGGAACATCAGCACCACCCACGACTTCTGCCGTTCGGCGGACTGCAGCGCGGTGTGCAGGCGGTCCTGGAACAGTGTGCGGTTGGGCAGGTGGGTCAGGGCGTCGTAATAGGCCAGGCGGTGGATGCGCTGCTCGCTGGCCTTGCGCTCGCTGATGTCACTGAAGAAGCATACATAGCTGGCCAGGTCGCCTTCGTCGTCGAACACCGCAGTAATGCCGACCCACGCCGGGTAATGCTCGCCATTGCGGCGCTTGAGCCACACTTCGCCTTCCCAGGTGCTGTGCTGGTGCAACTGCTTGAGCACATAGCGCAGGTGGGCTTCCTGCTGTTCATCGACGGTGAGCATGTTCGGCAACTGGTCGAGTACATCGCTGACCGCATAGCCGCTGACCCGGCTGAACGCCTCGTTGGCCTGCACGATATAGCCGGCGGGGTCAGTGATCAGGATCGCCGAAGTGGAGTGCTCGAATACCGTGGCCGCCATGCGCAGGTCTTTCTCGGCGCGGCGTTGCTGGCTGATGTCGCGGCCCACCCCAAGGATGCCCTCGAAAGCGCCGTGTTCGTCCCACACCAGCACCAGGCGCAGTTCGATCGGCACCTTGCGACCGTCGGCGCGCAGGCAGTCGAACAGGAAGAGCTGGGTCTGGATCTCATCACGCAGCCTGTTCAGTGCATCAGGATCGCCCAGCGCGCGGCTGACCTGTTCCATCAGGCTGTAAATGCCGGTCAGTTGCTGCGGGTTGGCGATGATCGACTGCCAGCCGTTCTTGAACACCCAGTCCACGTCATAGCCGAGCACGGCGTTGACCGACGGGCTGACGTAGTTGAGGGCCAACTGACTGTCGGTGGAACAGATCACGTCGCTGATACTTTCGGCCAGCATGCGGTAGCGTTGTTCGCTGTCACGCAGGGATTCGCTGGCTTCGATCTGGTCGGTGATGTCCTTGGCCACGCCGATGATGCGGGTGATCTGCGCGGTCTTGTCCCGCGCCAGGGCTTGTTCGCGGATATCGAAGCGCCGCCATTCATTATTGCGGTGACGGAAGCGCAACTGGCATTGCAGTTGGGTGGTATAGCCGACCTGGCGCTGTTGCTGGCGCAAGTCGTGGTAATGCTCGGCGTCTTCGGGGTGCAGCAGGATTTCCCAGAAGTACTCGCCCATCTGCTGCAATTCGGCCTTGTTATAGCCGAGGGTGTGGCCTAGATGGTGGTTGCTGAAAATCATGCGCTGGCTGATTACGTCCTGCACATACAGGTGGTCGGGCACGGTGCGCACCACGTCCGACCAGAAACTCTCGCGTTCCACCAGCGACAGTTCGATCAGCTTGCGGCTGGTGATATCGCTGATGCTGAGGATCACCGCCTTGAAATCGTCCTGCTGCTCGGGCAGGCGCATCACCAGCCACAGGTATTGCTCGTTGCCGGCCACGTCCTTGAGCTGGATTTCCAGCTCCAACTGGCTTTGTCGGGTCAGCACGGCTTCGAGTATCTGGTAACCGATGGACGTGGCGTTGCGTGGGCAGTCATCGATCAGGCGTTCCCAGGCCTGCTCGCAGGAACCTACGTTCAACAGGCTGACCGCCACCTGGTTGACCTCGGTGACGCGCAGCTCCTTGAGCAGTTGCTGGCGCTCGCTGGGGTTGTGCTGCAGCCAGGCGTGCAGCTGCTCGCGGGTCTCCAGCCGAGTCTTGTCGAAGAACGCGTTCAGCCCCGACAGGTCCAGCACGCACAGGGCCACGCCGGTGCCTTCGAAAATATCCTGGTAGCGCCGCCGCCCCTCATGCACCTGGCGCTGACGGCGGCGCATGTTCAGCAGCACGATCACCGGGATCAACGAGAACGCCAGGCCCAGCAGGCATTTGCCGATGAAGGCCGGCAGCAGTTGCTCCAGCACCGCGCTGCGGTCGAACAGCCCGCGCAGTTGCCAGTCGCTTTTGCTCAACGGCGTGATCAGCACGCTTTTATTCAGTTCGTCCGGGGTCAATGCAGACGCCCACTGCGCGGGCATGCCGCTGTCGCGGCTGACCACGCGATGGTTGATGCGGTTCTCGATGGCCCACATCGGGCGCTGGCCCTGGCCGTCCTGGCGGGTGAGGTTGGTCAGGTAGTTGGGGGCCAGGCGCAGCGCCCAATACATCCGTGAGCCGCCACTGGGCTGATGCAACAGTAGATAGATGAGGGTGCCGTCGTTGCTGTTGCTCAGGTAATAAGACTGGCCGTGGCTGCGTTGCACCAGTTCTTCGAGCCAGGCGCTGTCCTGGCTGTCGCTGGCACTGTCGCTGATCATCGCGCCGCTGGGGGCAAGCAGGGCGATGCTGCGCAATTCCGGCAGCGAACGTTGCAAGGTCCGCATCAAGGCCTGTTGCTGTTCGCTGTCACGCGGTGGCTCGACCATCGGCAGCAGGTTCAGGGCGATCTTTGCACTGAGGGCCATGTTCAGGCTGATCTGTTCAGCCAGGTCGGCGCTGTAGTCGATGGTGTATTGCTGCTGGTTCTTCTGGTTTTGCTGCAACTGGTCCAGCAGTTGCCAGAACAATAACGCGAGCAGCATAAGGACAAGCGTCGCCAATGCGCCTTTGAGGGTGCCGTGCAGGGGCGCTCCCGGCGCTATATGAGCGGCGCGCAGGGGAGTTGGCGGCGTGACTTTGGACAAGCTGTGATCCTGCGGTTTGGCTGGACTGGCGCGCGACGTGCACTATAAGCCGGACGCCCGGAGGGCGGCTAGCATGCCTTGACTTGTGGCAAAGTGCCAGCCCTTGCCTGGCTGGACTGACCAAGCGCATTCAGGTAGCTTTGCCGGTTACGCGGGGGCGTTCCAGCCCCAGATATTCAGGCTTTATACCGCACGCTGGCATTGATGATAGTCAACGGCCCGCGCCGCGCATGGCCTGGCACGGGCTTCGCCCGCTTAATTCATCAGTCACTGACGCTAGGTTCACCATGGCTCAATACGTCTTCACCATGCATCGGCTGGGCAAAGTTGTCCCCCCGAAGCGGGAAATCCTGAAAAACATTTCGTTGTCCTTTTTCCCCGGCGCCAAGATCGGCGTACTCGGCCTCAACGGTTCGGGTAAATCCACGCTGCTGAAAATCATGGCCGGCGTCGACACCGAGTTCGAAGGCGAAGCCCGCCCGATGCCAGACCTGAACATCGGCTACCTGCCGCAAGAGCCGATCCTGGATCCGACCAAGACCGTGCGTGAAGTGGTCGAAGAAGCCGTCAGCGTGATCAAGGACGCCCAGGCGCGCCTGGACGAGGTCTACGCCGCCTACGCCGAACCGGATGCCGACTTCGACAAGCTCGCCGCCGAACAGGCCAAGCTCGAAGCCATCCTGCAGGCCGGCGACGGTCATAACCTGGAGCGCCAGCTGGAAGTCGCCGCCGACGCGCTGCGCCTGCCGGCATGGGACGCCAAGGTCGAACACCTGTCCGGTGGCGAGAAGCGCCGCGTGGCCCTGTGCCGCCTGCTGCTGTCGGCCCCCGACATGCTGCTGCTCGACGAACCGACCAACCACCTGGACGCCGATTCCGTCGCCTGGCTGGAACACTTCCTTCACGATTTCCCAGGCACCGTGGTTGCGATCACGCACGACCGCTACTTCCTGGACAACGTTGCCGGCTGGATCCTCGAGCTCGACCGTGGCGCCGGTATCCCTTACGAGGGCAACTACTCCGGTTGGCTGGAAGCCAAGTCCGACCGCCTGGCCGCCGAATCCAAGCAGCAATCGGCCCATGAAAAAGCCATGAAGGAAGAACTGGAGTGGGTGCGCAAAGGCGCCAAGGCCCGCCAGTCCAAGTCCAAGGCGCGTCTGCAACGCTTTGAAGAAATGCAATCGCAGGAATTCCAGAAGCGCTCGGAAACCAACGAGATCTACATCCCGGCCGGTCCGCGCCTGGGTGACAAGGTCATCGAGTTCAAGAACGTTACCAAAGGCTATGGCGACCGCGTACTGATCGACAACCTGTCGTTCTCCATGCCAAAAGGCGCGATCGTCGGCGTAATCGGCGGTAACGGTGCGGGTAAATCCACGCTGTTCCGCATGCTGATGGGCAAGGAAACCCCGGACTCGGGCACCATCGAAGTCGGCGAAACCGTGCAACTGGCCTGCGTGGACCAGAGCCGTGAAGACCTCGACGGCAGCAAGACCGTGTTCCAGCAGATTTCCGACGGCTCCGACCAGATCCGCATCGGCAACTATGAAATCCCGTCGCGTACCTATGTAGGCCGTTTCAACTTCAAGGGCGGCGACCAACAGAAGTTCGTCAAGGACCTGTCCGGTGGTGAGCGCGGTCGCTTGCACCTGGCCCTGACCCTGAAGGAGGGCGGCAACGTCCTGCTGCTCGACGAACCGTCCAACGACCTCGACGTTGAAACCCTGCGTTCCCTGGAAGAAGCCCTGCTGGACTTCCCGGGTGCTGCCATTGTGATCTCTCACGATCGGTGGTTCCTTGACCGCGTCGCGACGCACATCCTGGCGTACGAAGACGACTCGCAAGCGGTGTTCTTCGAAGGTAACTACACCGAGTACGAAGCGGACCGTAAAAAACGCTTGGGCGAAGCTGCTGCCCAGCCGCACCGTGTTCGTCACAAAAAACTGGCCTGATCCGGGTTGGTGGTTTGAAAGAGCGGAGCCTTCGGGCTCCGTTTTTTTTGCCTGGAAATTGATGGTGCGTGCGGTTTGATTTGAATCCCTGAAAGGGTGCATAAAAGCCCCTGAAACTGGATAAATTTATATAAAACGCACCATTTAAATTCACAAAGGCGACATTTTGCCCTGTCGCAGTGCGGAATGAATTGATAAAGTCCGGCTCAATCTCCGTTAACAACTAAAAATTTGCCGAGACTTTTCATGATCGAATCCGTCGAATCCTTCCTTGCCCGCCTCAAGAAACGCGACCCGGACCAGCCGGAATTCCACCAGGCCGTAGAAGAAGTCCTACGCAGTCTGTGGCCGTTTCTGGAAGCCAATCCTCACTACCTGACCTCGGGCATCCTGGAGCGCATCTGCGAGCCGGAACGCGCGATTACCTTCCGGGTGTCGTGGGTGGATGATCATGGCAAGGTCCAGGTCAATCGCGGTTTCCGTATCCAGATGAACAGCGCCATCGGCCCTTACAAAGGCGGCTTGCGCTTCCACCCGTCGGTCAACCTGGGCGTGCTGAAATTCCTCGCCTTCGAGCAGACCTTCAAGAATTCCCTGACGTCGCTGCCCATGGGCGGCGGCAAAGGCGGCTCGGACTTTGATCCAAAAGGTAAGAGCGACGCCGAAGTCATGCGCTTCTGCCAGGCCTTCATGAGCGAGTTGTATCGCCATATCGGCGCGGATGTGGACGTGCCGGCCGGTGACATCGGCGTAGGTGCCCGTGAGATCGGCTTCCTGTTCGGCCAGTACAAGCGCCTGAGCAACCAGTTCACCTCGGTGCTGACCGGCAAGGGCATGACCTACGGCGGCAGCCTGATTCGCCCGGAAGCCACCGGTTTTGGCTGCGTGTACTTCGCCGAAGAAATGCTCAAGCGCAACAACCAGCGGGTTGAAGGCAAGCGCGTGGCGGTGTCCGGTTCCGGCAACGTGGCGCAATACGCGGCGCGCAAGGTCATGGACCTGGGTGGCAAAGTGATTTCCCTGTCCGACTCCGAAGGCACCCTGTACGCGGAAAGCGGTTTGACCGAGGAGCAATGGTCGGCCCTGCTGGACCTGAAAAACGTGCAGCGCGGGCGCATCAGCGAACTGGCTTCGCGTTATGGCTTGGAATTCCGCGCCGGTAAAACCCCTTGGGAACTGGCCTGCGATATTGCACTGCCCTGCGCTACGCAGAACGAACTCGACGCCGAGGCCGCCCGCACTCTACTGCGCAACGGCTGCATCTGCGTGGCCGAAGGCGCCAACATGCCGACCACCCTGGAGGCTGTGGATATCTTTATCGAGGCCGGCATTCTGTTCGCCCCGGGCAAGGCGTCCAATGCCGGTGGCGTGGCGGTGAGTGGCCTGGAAATGTCACAGAACGCCATGCGCCTGCTGTGGACCGCCGGTGAGGTGGACAGCAAGCTGCACAACATCATGCAGTCGATCCACCATGCCTGCGTGCACTACGGCGAAGAAAACGGCCGCATCAACTACGTCAAAGGCGCGAACATCGCAGGTTTTGTCAAAGTTGCCGACGCGATGCTGGCCCAAGGCATCGTCTAGGCCTCGGGCTCGACCCGCAGCACTTCGATCAACTGATCGCCGACGGGGCGTTGCCACAACACCTCGTCGCCGACCTGGGCGCCCAGCAAGGCGCGGCCCAGGGGCGAGCCCCAGTTGATCAAGCCTGCGCCGGCATCGGCCTGGTCTTCACCGACCAACTGAATGCGTTGCTGTTCGTCCAGCTCATTGGCGAAGGTCACCCAACTGCCGATCTGCACCTTGTCGGTGGACGTCGCCAGTGCCACCACTTGGGCGCTTTGCACCCGTTGGTTGAAGTAACGCAAATCCCGCTCAAGATCCGCCTGGCGCTGTTTATCGCCTTTGGCGGATTCCAGGCCATATTCGTGCTGCAACTGCGCAACCTTGGCCTGCAACTGCGCCAGCCCTTGCGCGGTGAGGCGGTTGGGTTGCTCGCTGACCTGGCGCTCCACCGGTTGGTCGGCCTGGGCGGCGGCGTTGTCCTCGTTTACAAAAGCTCGGCTCATCACGTTCTCCCTCAATGGAGTTTGGGCCATGATCGCTGCGCATTAGTTTCGATGGATGTCTGAAAGCGACCTACTGCGAACGATAGGCCCTGGCGGCGTCGCGGTCCTTCTCGTGCTGCCAGGCGCGTTCGCGGTCATCCCAGTGATTGTCCTTGTAGTCGCGCAGCTCTTCGTTCTCGCGCATGGCCTTGCACTGGCGAAAGCCATCTTCCCAGCCCTCGGCGTATTCACGGACCTTGAGATAACGCGGCACGTTCTTGCGGAACTCCCCGCTGATCACCCCAGCCGCCTGACGACCGCTGCTGCAACCGTCATCAAAACCATCGGCAAACGCCGGTGGGTAACCCTTGGCCAACAACTCTTGATGGGTCGACTGGCAACCCGCCAACACCACCACTGCACACAGCATTACCGCACACCGCCACATGGCGTACTCCCTGGCCGTTTCACGGCTGATAGGGGAAGTCTAGAAGGGTAATTGTCGGGGAGGTGTGAAAGGGAGGTGAGAATGGCGTTGGGTTAAAGGGGCATCAACGACGATTCGCTTTAAATTGCAGGACGTTTCCTAGAGAATCTCTGGCCTATTGTGCCGTACCGTTTGGATCATTAGCCTCTTTGGGTCGCTGCATATCAGCGACCGGGTTTAGCGATCCGAGCCTCAAGAGTGGCACCGCTCCCAACAGTATTAGCTGGCATCTGTTAGCTTTTAGCGTTTTATGGCGGCTGTGTGCGGGAGACTGTCAGAAATTTTGTGTTCGGGCATAACATGTAGCTAGAGGTGCATGTATGCCGACCAAAAAGAAGTCCGCCAATGCAACAGCGAGGGAGTTGCCCTCGATTCCCCAAGAGCTGATCGAGCAGTTTGTTAAAGGCCCGATGAGCGCCGAAGCCATTCAAGACGCGTCCATGGCGTTCAAGAAGGCTCTGATCGAGCGTGCACTAGGCGCCGAGCTGGGTCACCACCTTGGTTACCCTCAGGGCGCGGAGCGCCCTGAGGAGTCGACCAATCAGCGCAATGGCAAAAGCAGCAAGACGGTTCTGACCGACGACGGGCCGCTTCGCCTGGATATCCCCAGAGACCGCGATGGTAGCTTCGCCCCGATCCTGATTCCCAAGCACGAACGCCGTTTTACAGGCTTCGACGACAAGATAATTGCCATGTACGCCCGGGGCATGACGGTGCGTGAGATCCGCGCTTTTCTGTCTGAGCAGTATGGAACTGACGTGTCCCATGACTTCATCAGCTCAGTCACCGATGCGGTCATGGAAGAGGTGGGCGCTTGGCAGCAACGACCCTTGGAACCGATGTATCCGGTGATCTTCTTCGATGCGTTACGGGTCAAAATCCGGGACGAGGGGTTAGTGTGCAACAAGGCTATTTATCTGGCGCTGGGGGTATTACCTGATGGCACGCGCGACATTCTGGGTATATGGATCGAGAGCACCGAGGGTGCCAAGTTTTGGATGAAGGTGTTCAACGACCTCAAGACTCGTGGCGTTGAAGATGTTCTGATCGCCGTCACGGATGGCCTCAAAGGAATACCGGAGGCGTTGGGGGCGGTTTTTCCTGCCACGACGCTGCAAACCTGCATCGTGCATCTGATCCGCAACAGCTTGGACTATGCCGCTTGGGATAAACGTCGGGCACTGGCCAAAGCACTCAAGCCGATCTACCAGGCGATCAATGCCGATGTGGCTGAGCAAGAGCTTAACGCCTTTGAAGCGGGCCCCTGGTGCAAGCAGTATCCGACTGTGGTTGCTGCATGGCGTCGCGCCTGGGATCGGGTTATACCGTTTTTTGTTTTCCCGGCGGGCATCCGCAAAGTGGTTTACACGACCAATGCCATCGAGAGCATCAATGCCCAGTTACGCAAGATCATCAAGACTCGAGGGCACTTCCCGACCGATGAGGCCGCGACGAAACTGATATGGCTTGGGTTGCGCAACATCACCGCCAACTGGGGTCATGCGGCACACGACTGGAAAGTGGCAATGAATCAATTTGCGATCCTGTACGGAGACCGATTTACCAGACCGAGCTGGTAAAACAAGGGCCTGCCTGACGGCAGGCCCTAACCAGCCCGAACACAAAAAAACTGATACTCCCGTGTGCGGGAGACTTTTGAGTCTACCCGGGGTGCTCTCAGACCCGGATCGCTAACCTGCACACAGCTGCCACCCTCTTCATGTTTAGCGATGTGATCTGGTGGCTCGACTTCACAAGAGAGCAATCATCATGAGCAAAGTCGTCCCTGATCCACCCTTGTCCGCAATCACCACACTTGGTGTCGTCACTTTCGGCGACTACGGCGAAAACGAAAAACCGCTGTTTCGTGTCAATTCCGGCATGCCGATTGAGGAAGCCTTGGAACACGCCTCCACTTTGCTTTTTTATTCCAAGAAACTCGCCACGGGGTTATCGACGGCTGAAAATATTCCGGTGCGGCCTTCAGTCGTAATAACCCACTGTTTTTTTCAGTTGATCCGCGTATTCGTAAATCTCATCAATGGATGAAATGGCGTGCCGGGTTTCATTTTTTTCCTCGTCGAATATCCCGAGGTATTTTTGGCTGCGATTGAAGTGAAGACGGCAGATAGGCTTGCGATTGTTGTCGTCCAGTAATATCCCAAAATAGCTTTGGGTATCGCGTTGAACGATTCGTTTGGCATCGACAACGGAGCGTACGACAGCGCGGACGATGTGATAGCCCTCCAGTTCTTCAAGCGTCGTCAGGATCTTGTCTTCCGATTCGTCTCGTTCCTGAAGATCCGTATTTGCGCTGTTCGTGACGGTCAATGAAGCTATCGTCGGTTGAATTACCCCGCTCATGGCCGATTTGAGTCGATCATTGATCTGGTCATTCAGAAACTGAGCCAAGGCTTTACGTGTCAGTTCGAAAAACTGCTCACGGACTCTCTGAGTGATGACTCCCTCGTAAACGCGGGAGGCAAAGAATTTAACGAAGTCGTCTTCCGGTTTACTGACTTGAGCGCCAATCAGCTTCTTGAGCTGGCTGACATATTTCAGCTCTCCCGCAGCGTTGATGATTGAATCGACGTCGAAGGCTGACTTGGTCAGCTTTATCAACTCCGGTACGGAGTATTCATCAATGTCCAGCAGGTCTAGCTCAAGAAATGGCTTTTCGTCCATTTTATTCGGTGCGTCCAAGTCAGTAAAAAACCGATAGACCTGGCCGTTGGTGAGAATTGAGATTCTTGCGCTGGTGACATGAAAATACCGAAACAGCTGCGAGGCATGATTGATGCTCAGTGACTCGCCGATCTTTTTGCATTCAATGAGTATCTGAACTTCACCGTCTTTCATGATGGCGTAGTCGATTTTTTCACCTTTCTTCGTCCCGACATCGCAGACAAACTCAGGCGTCACCTCCTGCGGATCAAACACGTCATAACCCAGTACCGTGTTGATAAACGGCATTACAAAAGCATTTTTGGTCGCTTCTTCTGTTTGAATGGCCGGGCCTTGCAACCGAACCTTGGCGGCCAGACTGGTGAGCTTTTCGAAAAATTCCATAGTAAGCCTCTTACCTATTCAGATCCGTGTATAGACGTGGTGGCAATTTGATTGCTACCCGAGACTAGACACAAATCCCCATAAAGCGAGGCTTCGTCGGAGCAAGTTTTCGATGACTCAAAAAAGCTAAAAAAACCGCAAGATTTCCTTCTTAGTAATCAGGGGCTTGAGGATGGCTTGTGAGTTTGCTGTGTAGGCGAATAATTTGGGTAATTCTTAGCGAGTTTCCGTGAGCGCAGCATGCTCCGCCAATTCCTGCTGGATAAACGCCGCAATCATCGCGCGATACACCTGTTCCGTGACCTCGGGATTGGCACCCACTGCCTGGGATATCTCCCGCACCTTGGCGATTACCTGTTCAACCCGTTGTGGGGCCTTGACGCTGTCTGTGTCTTTCTTGAAGCGCGCGGCCTGGGAGACGTAGCCGCCACGCTCGGCCAGCAGGGTGACGATCTGCTGGTCGAGGCGGTCGATGTGGGTGCGGACTTCTTCGAGGCTGGTGCAGTTAACGGCCATGTTGGTGGGGCTCCTTTTAGAAGAAACTGAATAGACGCTGACCCAATGTGGGAGGAGGCTTGCCTCCGATGGCGGCGTGTCAGGCGATGGATATGTGACTGATGCACTGCTATCGGGGGCAAGCCCCCTCCCACATATTGATCTCGGCCAGGCTTTAGTCAGTAGTGATACCACTTCACTTCAAGCATCACTTCATTCACCGGCGTCGACAAGTGGCTGTACTCGCGCTGTGCACTCAGGCGTAGCCCCAGGTTGCGCGACAATTCCCACTGTTGATTCAGGCTGATACTGCGGCGCACTTCGCCATTGGTGAAAAAGTCACCCTTGGCTTCCAGGCTCAGGTTGCCCAGCGGGTTCTTCCACAGCACGCCGGTGTTGAACCCGGCCGCCGGGGAGATGGCTTCGCTGAAGTCGTTGTTGTGCTCCACGCGCACGGTGCCGAGGGCGAAGCCGAGCATGTCGTCACTCAACTGCCAGGTGCCGCCGGCGCCGCCGTTGACGTGGGCGACCAGGGTTTCGTCGTCGTGTTTGCCGGGCACGCGTTCAAGGCCGCCAGTGACTTGCCAGGACCACGGCTGCAACAGGGCGTTGCGTGGGGTCAGGGAGCGGATGGTGGCCAGGTCCAGTTGCTGCAGCTGCCAGTGGTTGCCTTCGTACTGGCGCAGTTTCATTTGCAGGATTTCGATCTGTGCGCCCAGGGGGAAACCTTCGGCGTTGTCGTTGAGGTCGTGGTAGGCCATGCGCAGGCCGTATTCGCCGAAGGCCTTGTCGCCACGGGTGCCGATGCCGGCTTGCCAGGTGCGCGATTCGTGGCCGTTTTCCGGCAGGCCGGGCGGTGTGATCTTGAGGTCGGGCGCCGGGTTCTGGTTGATCGCGCGCAGCAGTTCGAAGCTGCGTTGGGAGCGGACGGTGTCGCGTTCCAGGCCGTTGGCGCGGTAGCGGCCGAGGCGGTAGGCGGCGTCGATGATCAGGGCCTGGCGGTCGCGGGGCAGGGCTTTGAAGGCCGGTTCCTGCAATTGCTGCTGGTCATCGCTGACCTTCAACACCCATTGCTGTTCGTCGCTGTCCAGCGGCTTGGCGCGTTCCAACAGCTCGCGCTCACGGGACGGGCGGTAGTCGATCCTTTCCACCAGGCCCGCATCTTTCACGGCCTTGACCGTATCGGTCGGGATGGCGGTCAGTGGAAACTGTTCGGTCAGGCGCAGGCCGGGGCGGGCCACTTGCAGCAGTTCGAGCAGGCGATAGGAGCAGTTTTCGTCGAAAAAGAAGTAATCGAACTGGATCTGCTTGAGCTCCCACACGTGCTCGACCATGCGCTCGGTCTCGACCTGGGTGAGGTTGAGGCGGTATTCCCACAGGTCGCGGTTCTCAAGGCTACGGTATTCGGAGAGTTTTTCCTGGTAGGGCACCAGGGCGAACAGGCCGGGATAACCACCCATCAGGCCTTTCCAGGCATAGAGGATACTGTTGTCGGAGCCTTCGATATAGGCACCGAAGTTGATCGCGTAGCTGAGCAGGGCGGTGTTGTTGCTTTGCACGTCGGCCTGGTCGATGCGCAGCAGGGTGTGGCCGAACATCGACGACGGGCTGTTGAGGTAGGCCGCCGGGAAGATCATCACCGCGCTGTGAGGGGCGACGTCCTTGAACCATTGCTTGAATTCCGTGCAGTCCACGGCGGGCAGGTCAGTGAGGTGCAACTGAGCCTTGAGCCAGCGGGTACGTGCGGGGTAAACGCATTGGGCATGTTTTTCACCCAGGCTGGCCGGCGCGTAGAGCGCGTCAACGGTGGCCTTGAGTTCGGCGTCCGGGTGGTGGGCGCCATCGGCTGCGAGGAAGAATTTCTTGTCGCTGACATAACTGCGCCAGCCACTGATTTTGCCGGCTTCATAATGGCCGAGGGACAGCCAGAACGGATCGTTGGCCAATTGCTGCAAACGTTGATCATCAAGATGCGGTGCCGCGTACAGCGGGGCGCAGGCGAAGAGTGCCGTCCAGGCAAAGCGTTTGAGCATAGGGGCAACTTAAGTCGGAATTAAGAGAGACCCAAAGGGGAGGCGGGCCCAAAAATAAAACCCGCGCCTTAAGCAGGCGCGGGCTGGACGAGCTTAAGCCTGGGTAGCGTATTTCGCCAGACGGGCATCGCTTTTCAGTACAGCAATGGTGTTGTTGTGCACGTCGTCAGCGGTCACGTCAGCCTTGCTGAAGATCTGCTGGAAGTGCTCGTGGGTCACGGCCGCGAAGTGTTCGCGATCTTCCGGGGCCACGCCCAGTACCACGGCGTAGGTGGTCAGCGCTTCGCCATTACCCTTGGCCATGTCTTCGGACAGCTCGTTCATCATGCCATTCATGGCAATCCACGATTTGCCGCCGTAAGTCAGGGCGCTGTTGGTGCTGCAACCGTTGGTGCCCGAGGTCATGCCGAACGTGGCGTTACCCGATGTACCGTTGGTGGTGGAAGCCAGGAAGTGAGCTGGAGTGCCGCGCTGGCCTTCGAACAACATGTTGCCCCAACCGCAGTTCGGGCCACCTGGTGCTTCTGCCATTGCATTGAGGGAGACGACGGTGAAGAGAGTACCGAGAAGGATCCGTTTCATAGCTTTGTTCTCTTTGTGTGCAAACCAATGGACAAGGGTTCAGGCGCATCGCGGCGCCCTAGGGGCCAGTTATTAGTCCAACCCGCGCAGTTTGGAGTTTAGGCACGTTCCAAGGGTTCCGTGCATTTTTCTAAAACATTCGATGATGACCCGATATTTTTACAGGGCGCGTCCCGTGTCTATGCTTTCCCACAGGCGCGCCTTGCCAGAGCGCGTAACCGGGAGCCAGAATGCCGTCATCTGCCCCGCCTGATGTAAGGAAGCCCGATGCCTGATCCTGTTGCTGCCAGCTTGCGTCTAGCGCCCGAAGCGCTGACTCGCCCTTTCTCCGCTGAACAGTTCAGCTTCTCGACCACCAATGATTTGGAGCCCTTTCGCGGTGTGCTTGGCCAGGAACGTGCGGTTGAAGCGTTGCAGTTCGGTGTGGCCATGCCACGCCCCGGTTACAACGTGTTTGTCATGGGCGAGCCCGGGACCGGTCGCTTTTCGTTCGTCAAACGCTACCTGAAGGCCGAAGGCAAGCGCCTGCAGACCCCGTCGGACTGGGTCTATGTGAATAATTTCGATGAGCCTCGCGAGCCGCGTGCCCTTGAATTACCGGGCGGCGGTGCGGCGGCGTTCATCAACGACATCAACGGTCTGGTCGACAACCTTGTCGCCACCTTCCCGGCAGTCTTCGAGCACCCGACTTATCAACAGCGCAAGAGCGCGATCGACCGCGCCTTCAACCAGCGCTACGACAAGGCCCTGGACGTGATCGAACGCCTGGCCCTGGAAAAGGACGTGGCGCTGTACCGCGACAGCTCCAACATTGCCTTCACGCCGATGCTCGACGGCAAGGCACTGGACGAGGCCGAGTTCTCGCAGCTGCCGGAAGCTGATCGCGAGCGCTTCCACACGGATATTTCCGAGCTGGAAGAGCGCCTCAACGAAGAGCTGGCCAGCCTGCCGCAGTGGAAGCGTGAGTCGAACAACCAACTGCGCCAGTTCAACGAAGAAACCATCACCCTGGCCCTGCAGCCTCTGCTTGCGCCATTGTCGGAAAAGTATGCGGAAAACGCAGGCGTCTGCGGCTACCTGCAAGCCATGCAGGTGTACTTGCTCAAGACCGTGGTCGAGCAATTGGTGGACGATGCCAAGACCGACGCCCAGGCGCGCAAGCTGCTTGAAGAGCAGTACTGCCCAAGCCTGGTGGTGGGCCATCCGGTCAACGGTGGCGCGCCGGTGGTGTTTGAGCCGCACCCGACCTACGACAACCTGTTCGGCCGCATCGAGTACAGCACCGACCAGGGCGCGCTCTACACCACCTATCGCCAGCTGCGTCCGGGCGCCTTGCACCGTG
Organism: Pseudomonas sp. NFPP04; assembly: GCF_900113815.1. Classification (NCBI taxonomy): domain Bacteria; kingdom Pseudomonadati; phylum Pseudomonadota; class Gammaproteobacteria; order Pseudomonadales; family Pseudomonadaceae; genus Pseudomonas; species Pseudomonas sp. NFPP04. The sequence goes on from NZ_FOQS01000011.1 coordinate 137,516, forward strand.
CCAACGGCGGCTTCCTGATTCTCGAAGCCGAAAAAATGCTCGGCGAGCCGTTCGTCTGGGACGCCCTCAAGCGCTCCCTGCAATCGCGCAAGCTTAAGATGGAATCGCCGCTGGGCGAACTGGGCCGCCTGGCCACCGTGACCCTCAACCCGCAGATGATCCCGTTGCAGGTCAAGGTGATCATCATTGGTTCGCGCCAGTTGTACTACGCGTTGCAGGACGCCGATCCGGACTTCCAGGAGATGTTCCGCGTACTGGTGGACTTCGACGAAGACATCCCGATGGTCGACGAAAGCCTGGAGCAGTTCGCCCAATTGCTGAAAACCCGCACGTCGGAAGAAGGCATGGCACCGCTGACCTCGGATGCGGTGGCGCGGTTGGCCACCTACAGCGCCAGGCTGGCGGAGCACCAGGGGCGCTTGTCGGCGCGTATCGGGGATTTGTTCCAGCTGGTCAGCGAGGCGGATTTCATTCGCCATCTGGCAGGCGACGAGATGACCGATGCCGGGCATATCGAACGCGCACTCAAGGCCAAGGCCACGCGTACCGGGCGGGTGTCGGCGCGGATTCTCGACGACATGCTCGCCGGGGTGATCCTGATCGACACCGCCGGTGCCGCGGTGGGCAAGTGCAACGGGCTGACGGTGCTGGAGGTGGGCGATTCGGCATTCGGTGTGCCGGCGCGGATTTCCGCCACGGTGTATCCGGGCGGCAGCGGTATTGTCGACATCGAGCGTGAGGTCAACCTCGGTCAGCCGATCCACTCCAAGGGTGTGATGATCCTCACCGGTTACCTGGGTAGCCGTTATGCCCAGGAATTCCCGCTGGCGATCTCGGCGAGTATCGCGCTGGAGCAGTCCTACGGTTATGTGGACGGCGACAGTGCCTCCCTGGGCGAAGCGTGCACCTTGATCTCGGCCTTGTCGAAAACCCCGCTCAAGCAGTGCTTCGCCATCACCGGCTCCATCAACCAGTTTGGTGAAGTGCAGGCGGTGGGCGGGGTCAACGAGAAGATCGAAGGGTTCTTCCGCCTCTGCGAAGCGCGTGGCCTGACCGGTGAACAGGGCGCGATCATTCCCCAGGCCAACGTCGCTACGCTGATGCTGGATGAGAAGGTGCTGCAGGCCGTGCGTGCCGGGCAGTTCCATATCTATGCGGTGCGCCAGGCGGACGAGGCGTTGAGCCTGTTGGTGGGCGAGGATGCCGGTGAGCCGGATGCCGAAGGGCAGTTTCCGGAAGGCACGGTGAATGCGCGTGTGGTAGAGCGGTTGCGCGCGATTGCCGAGATGATCAGCGAGGAAGACCTGAAGGAAGCGGAGAAGGAGTTGGCGCAGGAAGCGTTGGCGGAAGCCAAGCCCATCTGATGGCGACGTGAATTGTGGCGAGCGGGCTTGTTGTGGCGAGCGGGCTTGCCCCGCGTTGGGCTGCGAAGCAGCCCTAAAACCAGACAATTCAATCTCACTGGCACACCGCAGCGGTCCTATTGGGGCTGCTGCGCAGCCCAACGCGGGGCAAGCCCGCTCGCCACAACTAGCACCATAGCCACAACAATCCCCTCACCACATGACGGGTAAAACCGTCATGAATTTGGCGCGACTGTAGGACCAACGCCCGTTGGTCCCTACAACCTTGGTTTGTCGTGGTTTTCTTCTATTCTGTGCTCAAGGGATATCCACAGGAGTCGCGGGATAGAAACAGCCTCGCCCCAGGCGCAGGTTGAACACCGATCTACCGAGGGTCGCCGCCATGCCGCGCAACCTTTGCCTTACCCGCCAGTGCTTTGGCCTGGTCACCCGTATCGAATGTTCCATTCGCCCTCTTGCGGGGGATAACGGGATGTGGACCTTGTTGTTTGCTGCCGGAATGACCGGTGAACAGCCGTCCACCATCAAGTCTCAAGGCCCGTTCCCCGGGCCCTTCGTCGCGGAAAACATGCTGGAGTCCATCGTCGACAGCCTGACCCAGCACGGCTACGAGAAGGCGGGTGACCCGCAGATCTGGTGCCTGCACATGCAGGCCCATCTGCGACAGCTCAATGGTGACACCCAGCACTGACCGCTATTTGCTCTCGGGTTTGTCCAACTTGACCTCGAAGCCATATTGCACGGTGCTCAGGTCGGTGCGCTGGTAGCTTTCCAGGGTGGTCGGCCGGCCGTAGAAGTGATGCACGTCAAACAGTGCCGTGCCGTACTCCTCGGCGCGGTGGCTGACGCCGAGGATTTCCTTGAGGTAGTTGCCGCTGGCGTCCTTGGCGTAGAAGCGCCAGCTGTCGGCGGGGAAGGCCTTCTGGTCGACGATCAGCGCGTTGTCCTTGAGCGACAGCCCCTTGGGCAGCTTGGCCACGTCGATCTCGGCTTTGTCGATGGTCGCCAGGAACAGCGGAATCGAGCCCACCACATACGCCGGGTTTTCCGGGAACAGGTTCAGGTCGTAGGTGAGGGTGCCGCGTGCCGGGTTCAGTTCAAACGCCTCGGCCGGCAGTTCGATCGGCTCGCCACGTTCGCCTTTTTCGTCGGCGGTGAAGAAGGTCACCGGTGATTCGCTGCTGTTGCGCTCGCTGCCCACTAGGTCGTCATTGAAGGTGAACGGGTGGTCGAACACGATGTGCGCGGCGCTGGCGTCTTCAACCGACTGGCTGATGGTGACGCTGTTTTTCAGCTGGTCCTCGGTCATGCCCGCGTCTTTGAGCCAGCTGGCGGCGCCGTCGTCATACACGGTGACCGGCATCGGCAGGGCCTGGACGGTGTTCTGCAGGCTGTTCTTGTCGAAGCGCATCACGGGCAGGTCGAGGTCTTTGCGCGTGCGCGTGGCGGTGGAAAAATCCAGTACGTTGACCTGCAGGTTGTCGATCACGCCATTGAAATACACCTTGGCGTAATGGCTGCTCTGTTTGTGTTCGAAAGCTTTTTGTTCCTCGGTGAGCTGTTTTTCGAACGCCTCCGACCAGGCTTTCTGCTTTTGCATCTCGGCCAATTGTTTTTCGTAGAACGCCACCTGGGCGCTGCTTTCGTTGATCGAGCCCGACCGGGTGAGGAACTGCCCGGTGCTGTCCCGCGCCTGCACCAGCAGCGGGTTGGGCGATTCGTCACCGACTTCAGGCGCCAGCGGTTGGCTGTTGGTCAGCTCGATCTCGGCGTAGTTTTTTTCCAGGAGCAACAGGTTGAGGGTGATGTTGCCCTCGGTGCGCTTGTGGCCTACGTCTTTTTTCGACAGATCAAAGGTCAACACCTTGCCCGGCGCGACCACTTCCACCGTGCCCTTGAGGCTGACGGGCTGTGGCTGGCTCTTGTTTTCCGTCTCGATGCCGTCGATGAACGGGTAGGTCACCGTCAGGTCGTCGGGGTTGGTCAGGTTGGAGCTGCTGGGGCTCAGCTGGATGCCCGGATCGGTTTCCGACCATTCCGGCTGGAAGGGGATGACCTTGTTGTTGCTCAGGGTCACCGACTGCCATTCCAGGCCGTGGGGGAAGGGGAACTGGTCAGGCATGTTGAAGTTGAACGGGAACACCGGCTGCAAGTCGGTCAGGTAGTCGGAATGGGAGCTCTTGCGCAGCACAAACAGGCCATTGATGTAGGTGTCCACCAACGCCTGGGGCGTGGGGTAGTGCTTGAGCAGGGCCAGGGAGTCCTCGCCGTACTCGGCTTCGATGGGCTTGCTGGCGAGTTTGACCCGCGCCCGCTCCAGCAGCAGCAGCGAACCGCCCAGGTCGGCGACGGCGTCACGCAGCTTGGGGTCCTGGATGCTGTCCAGGGAGTGTTCGAACTTTGCGGTTTTCTCTTCGAGGGTGGTCTGCTTCTGCTCGTCACTGGGGGAGCAGCCGCCAGCCAGCAGCAATGCCGCGCACAGGCCGATACTGGCCAAAGGGGATCGCACATCCATCATCTGAGTTTTTCCTGTCCGACGTCATCGAGCCGAGTTGTTATTGGGCTCGACACTAGCAGAAAAATTCTCTTACAGATGCCGCACAGGTCAGTTTTCTCGTGGTTACAGCTGTCTTGTAGCGGCTGGTATACTCGCCGCCATTTCTAGCCAAGCTGTGTGAGATCCAATGGAACGCTTTATCGAAAATACTATGTACGCCTCACGCTGGCTGCTGGCGCCTATCTATCTGGGGCTTTCCCTGGGCCTGCTGATCCTGGCGCTGAAGTTCTTCCAGGAAATCATCCACGTCCTGCCCAATGTGTTTTCCATGCTGGAAGCTGATGTGATCCTGCTGCTGCTGTCGTTGATCGACATGGCCCTGGTCGGCGGCTTGCTGGTGATGGTGATGATTTCCGGCTACGAGAACTTCGTCTCGCAGCTGGATATCGATGAAAACAAAGAGAAACTCAACTGGCTGGGCACCATGGACTCTTCGTCGCTGAAGATGAAAGTGGCGGCGTCCATCGTGGCGATTTCGTCCATCCACTTGCTGCGCATCTTCATGGACGCCAAGAACGTCGATCCGCAGCACCTGATGTGGTACGTGATCATCCACATGACCTTCGTGGTCTCGGCGTTTGCCATGGGTTACCTGGACAAGGTCACCAAACACTGATGCCCCGCGCCGGCCTTACTGCTCCACGAAGTAGTAAGGCTGGCGGTTGATCGACATCTGCTTGATCACCTTCACCGGGGTGGCCAGGTCGTTGGTATGGTCCAGCAACGCAATGTTGCCGGGTTTGGCTCCTAAGTAGTTGTGCAGCTCGGCCTCGGTCTTCAGGATCGGCAAGTAGGCCTGCAGATAGAACACGCTGGCCCCGGCGATGCGCTCGTTGGGTTGGAACAGCACCACCTCCCTGCCTTCATCTTTAAACGCCTGAACCTGGCTGATCACCGGGACGAACGACTGGCGCACGTCGGCCTTGGGCGCAAACCAGAACGCTGCAATCAGATAGCAGCCCACGGCCAGGGTGAACACGCCGCCCACGAGGGTTCTGTGATGTGTGTAGAGCGCAGGTTTGCGGGTTTTCAGCCACGCCAGCAGCACCCGTGCATATTCCGCGGCCAGTACGGCGGCGGCCGGGGCCAGTGCCATCAGGTACACCGTGCGTTTGCTCGAGGCCAGGGTCAACAGGGTGAACTGCGCCACCAGCCAGACGCTGAAGAACAGGTGGTAGCGGTTGCGCACCAGGCTTTTGCGGAAATGCCACAGGCCCAGGTACACCAGGATATTCCACGGCAGGAACGCCTCGGGCAGCTTGGCGATGTAGTAGTAGAACGGCTCGTAATGGCCTGCCTCGACAAACGAACCGCTGAAACGGCCGACGCTGTTGGTCAGCAGCACTTCGGCCACCGCTTGCATGCCGCCACGCTGGAACAGGAAGCCCAGCCAGATCACCAATGGCACCAGCGCCAGCAAGGTGAACAGCGCGGGCTTGAGCCAGTCGCCAAGGCGCAGGCGCTTGTCCATGAGGCTGGTGCTGACCAGATATACAAAAATCACAATGCCCGGCATCGCCAGGCCCAGCACGCCTTTGCTGAGGGTGGCAATCACCATCCCTGCGGTAAACAGTGCCCATGCGCCTGTGCTTGACCCTTCACGATCGGGCCGCACGGCCTGGTAAAACCCCAGCAGTGCGGCGGTCACGCCGAGGGTGAGCAGCGAATCCTCACCCACACCGCGCGCATTGCTCCAGTAACTGGCCATGGTCGCCAGGATCAGCGCGGCGCTGAAGGCCAGCGTCTGCGGCCGGCCGAACCTGCGCAGCATGGTGTACAGCAGCATCACGCTGAACAACCCAGCAAACGCCGAAGCCAGGCGCACCGCCCAAGTGGTGCCGCCAAACAGGCGAATCGCCCCGGCATCGATCCACAGGCTCAAGGGTGGTTTTTCCAGGAACGGTTCACGAAACAACTGGGGCACCACCCAGTTATTGTCCAGGTGCATGGCCATGGCGATCCCGGCCACGCGGGCTTCGGTGGAGCCTTGCAGCTCGTGGTTACCCAGGGCAAAGAAGAACAACAGACCAGCAAGCAGGAACAGCAGGGGAGCGGGACGCGTCATGGAGTGTGGCTACCAGGGCAGGAGGACCGTCCGGGGGAACGGTCATTGCAATGGGCTAGTATCCGTCGGCGTTTCTGAATATTTCGTGAACGAATGTGGGTTTTTTGTAAGGTCGGTCACGGCGCCATCAGGCTGGGCAGTGCGGCTCTACCTGCCGGGCTCAGCACCGGCTCCAGTTGCTCCCAGGTAAAACTCAGTTCGTTATCACAGCCATCGCCCTGGGCGGGCGTCGACAGTTGCAGGCCCTGGGTGTTGAAGCTCAAGTCGAACGAGGAATAACTGGTCACGGCCGGGCACCCTTCGTCGGTGGTGGTCTGCTTGGCCAGCCAGATGCTGAAAGCGGCCGGCAAACTGACCTGGCCCGAGTAGGGCGTGTCCCATTGCTCATGGCCGCCCAACCACGTCCAGGGGTCGACCTTTTCACCGGTTTGCAGGTTCCAACTGTGCAGGCCCCAACTGATGCCCCCGCGTCCGTAGCCCGCCGACCAGCGATAGAACCGCACGGTGATCCAGTGCGATGACCAGTAGAACGGCTCCACCGCGATCTCACTGGTGGTGGTGCCGCCGCTCTGGTCCAGTGAGTTGCGCCGCTCCCTGTAGAAATCGGCCTGCCCGTCCGGGTTGATGGCCATGCGCGCGAGCTCTCGGTTGATCTTGTCGATGGCCGCACCGTCGCCTTCAAGTTTCAGGATGACCTGGCCTCCTTGGGTCTTCACTTGATAGGCGTGTTCGGCGAAGGTTTTCCGTTCGACCTTTACCGCGGGTGGCACGGCTTCAAGCGCATTGTTATAGGCATCGCTGGCGCAACCGTCCGTGTCCCTGCGTTTCAGCACCAACGCCAGGCTTTTACCCTCGAGAGATTTGCTCCAGGTACCCGTCAACGTGTCGCCTTGGGGATCATCCAACTGCCAGAACCCGGTTTGCCCTTCTTCAACCCATGGCTCACTGGCGTTGACCTGAGTGAGCTGAATGGGCGTGAGAATCCTTTGATAGTAATAACTGCCATTGGCGCCGTGGGCACCGTTGAAACACACGGTGATCGCGGATTTGCCCAAGGTGCCTGTCCAGACACCGGCCAGGTCGGCGGCGGTGGCAAGCAGAGGAGCGCAGGCAAGGATGAGAACGGCGAGAGGCTTGAACACGGGTATCGGACTTCCGGATGTCTGATAGAGGAGAGCAGGGTAATCGCAAGTGTGGCGGGATTCCAGACGCGCAACAAAAGGCCGAGTCGCTGAACGCGTCTCGGCCTTTTTGTTACTGGAATGTTTGGGTGTCTTGAGTGAGGGCCAGCACGCGCTCAACCAACAACTCGCCCAGTACGATCAGTTGCTGGGTGGCCAGCAGCTTGTGACGGTGGACGCCTTCGAGTTCGAAAGCCAGGTCGGTGGTCATGGCGTTGAGAGAGGCGAGGGTTTCGCTGGCTTGGATCAGCAGGGTTTCGCAGGTGACGTCCGGGGTGATAGTGAAGAGGTTGGCGGAGGGGGGATTGGGGGTGATCTTTTTCATGGCTGAAACTCCTTGATTGATGGAGTCGCCAGACATCGCTGCTAAACGAAAAGGGTGGCGACTGTGCGCGGGTTAGCAGACCAGGAATCAAGGAACCCGGCGCACCCGAAAGTGCCCCACGCACAGCCGCCATAATACGCACCAGCGGATGCTGACAGCATCGCTGGAACGGATGGTGGCTTTGCAGGCCTTGATAGTAAACGAGCTGCTAAACCCGGTCGCTGATTTTGCAGCGACTGGGGGAGGCTATCTGTGTGGGAGGAGTTGCACCAGTTCACCGATGGCGCGATATCTTGAGGGAAAATTCTGAAGCTCCATTCTGTGGGGGGGCCAAATCCCAGAAACGACAAAACCCGTAGTGGGCGGGTTCTGTTGATGTGCCGGGGGAAGTTGAATCTGCTTAGCAACCTATTGATTTATAGAGTTAATATCGATTTTATTTTTGGCTGGAATACCCATTGGAATACTGCACTCCACTTGACCACCCATTTTCATTCAATCTGACCAGCATGTTTCGTTACCATGATTGGCAGTGAGATGCCTTCTGCGCTTAGCCCAAACGTGCTATCCCCACTAAATTTCAGAAATAGGTAAAGTTTTTATTCTGTCACTGCTGTGATCCGGCTGCAATGCGGCCATCGCAGCTCTAGTAGCTCAGCAGTCGCCACACGCGATACGACCTTGTTCGAGGCTATCGGGGTTATCATGTCAGGCCGTGGCCGGCACGAAGGTTGAAGTCCTCAAGTGGTCTAGCCATCATCCGCAAAATTAACGGCTTAATTCGCCGTACTCGTGCATATGCGATCTGGACAGTGGTAAATCATGAATGCAGTAGAAATTGAGTCCGCTATTTCGGACCTGGCCCTTGAGCCCTTTGACGCGGCGGAGTTTCCGTTTGTCTTCCTAGCTGCTTTTGGCAATAAGGAAACAGCCCTCAAACGCTTGCGTGCTGGCAACAACAACGCTTCCGACGTGTCTGGTGGCGTGCTACTGCGCAGCAACATTCATATCGCCGCATGCGGATCTGGTAACGTGGGCGAAACGCTCAAGGCATTGCGCGCCAGCCCGGCCACCACAAAAGCCAAAGCCAAGTTCATCCTTGCCACCGACGGGCAAACGCTGGAGGCCGAAGAGCTAACCACGGGCGAAACCATCACCTGCGACTATCCAGACCTTCCCAACCACTTTGGTTTCCTGCTGCCGCTGGCCGGCATCTCCACCATCAAGGAGATCAAGGACAATCCCATCGACGTGCGCGCCACCAGCCGCCTTAACAAGTTGTACGTCGAGCTACTGAATGAAAACCCAGACTGGGCTAAAGCCGAACGCCGCCATGACATGAACCACTTTATGGCGCGGCTGATTTTCTGCTTCTTTGCCGAAGACACCGATATCTTTGATGGCGATAGCCTGTTCACACGTAGTGTGGAACGCTGGAGCGAGCGCGACGGATCTAACACCAACGAGGTGCTGTCGGAAATCTTCCGTGCCATGAACATCAAGCAGGCCGAGCGCGCCAATGCTCAGCGACGTCTGCCCAGTTGGGCCAACACCTTCCCTTATGTGAATGGCGGGCTGTTTTCTGGTAGCACCGAAGTACCGCGCTTTACGCGAATGGCGCGCACTTACCTGCTGCACGCTGGCAACCTGAACTGGCAAAAAATTAACCCGGATATCTTCGGCAGCATGATTCAGGCGGTGGCCGATGATGAAGAGCGCGGCGCACTGGGCATGCACTACACCAGCGTACCCAATATCCTCAAGGTGCTGAACCCGCTGTTCTTGGATGATTTACGTCTGCAACTGGACGCGGCCGGTGACAACAAATCCAAGCTGCTGAACCTTCGCAAGCGTATGGCGCGTATCCGCGTATTTGACCCTGCCTGCGGCTCCGGCAACTTCCTCGTCATCGCTTACAAGCAGATGCGCGAGATCGAGGCAGAGATCAATAGTCGTCGAGGCGAAGCCAACAATAAATCGGAAATCCCTCTGACCAATTTTCGCGGCATCGAGCTGCGCGACTTTCCGGCAGAAATTGCCCGGTTGGCGCTGATCATTGCTGAGTTTCAGTGCGACGTGTTATATCGCGGCCAGCAGGATGCTCTGGCCGAGTTTTTGCCGCTGGACTCACAGAACTGGATTGTGTGTGGCAATTCGCTGCGGTTGGATTGGTTGGCGGTGTGTCCACCGACGGGAACCGTTGTGAAGCTGGCGGCGGACGATTTATTCGACGTGCCGTTGGATCAATCTGAAATCGCCTTCGAGAACGAAGGCGGCGAGACGTATATCTGCGGTAACCCGCCGTACTTAGGGAGTAGATGGCAAACAGACGAGCAAAAGGCCGACCTGCAAGCCGTCTTTGCCAAGCGCACCAAAAACTGGAAGTCTCTCGACTATGTAGCTGGCTGGTTTATGAAAACAGCAGATTACGGAACTAAAACTCAAGCGTCCGCAGCCTTTGTTTCGACTAACTCCATTTGTCAAGGAATGCAAGTTCCCATTTTGTGGCCTTTGATTTTTGCTAGTGGCCATGAAATTATCTTTGCTCATACCAGTTTCAAGTGGCAAAACCTCGCCAGTCATAACGCCGGTGTCACGGTGGCAATCGTCGGAGTCGGTAAGGGAAAAGGCAAAGTACGGCGTCTATCTTCACTCGCAGACGATGGCAGTGTGGTGGTGAAAGAGACGGAAAATATCAATGCCTATCTGGTGTCTGGCGGTAATGTAGAAGTAGAGAAAGTCACCAATCCATTTGGGCCACAAGCGGAGATGACCTTTGGCAATACGCCTATTGACGGAGGGAACTTGCTACTGTCTGCCGATGAAGTCCAAGCTCTTGGCTTAAGTTCAGCGCAGCTCCAGCGCTTTGTAAGAAAAATTTATGGATCAGCTGAATTCATTCGTGGGTTACTGCGATATTGCTTATGGATTGATGATCAGTATTTGGATGAAGCTTTATCCATTCCTGCAATCCATCTGCGTGTTGAAAGTGTTCGAGCATTGCGAGTAAAGGGTGGAACAACTGCTAAGGATATTGCAAAACGATCACATCAGTTTCAGAGAATGAACGTAGGTGAGAGGCACACAATCGTCGTGCCCGGTGTCTCATCAGAATCACGTGACTACTTACCCGTAGGACTTGTTGACCGAAATTCAACCGTTACAAACCTAGTCTTCGCCCTATACGACGCGCCCCTTTGGAACATGGCCCTCATCGCCTCCCGCCTGCACCTTGTTTGGATTGGCACCGTCTGCGGAAAAATGAAAACGGACTTCCGTTACTCCAATACTCTAGGCTGGAACACTTTCCCTGTGCCGATGCTAACAGAGCAAAACAAGGCCGACCTCACCCGCTGCGCTGAAGACATTCTGCTGGCCCGTGAAGCACACTTCCCTGCCACCATCGCCGATCTGTATGACCCAGACACCATGCCTGACAACCTGCGTCGCGCCCATGAGCGCAACGATGAAGTACTGGAGCGTATCTATATCGGTCGTCGCTTTAAGAACGACACCGAACGGCTGGAAAAGCTGTTTGACCTTTACACCAAGATGACAGCTGATACAGCGAAGGGCACGCCGAAAAAACCACGAGGAAAGATGGCATGAGCGACACCTCTGCTAGCCTGACAACCCCACCCGAGGGCTACGGCGAGTGGCTGTCCGACCTCAAAAACCGCATCCACAACGCTCAGCAACGTGCCACGCTGGCTGTAAACCGCGAACTGGTGCAGTTGTACTGGCAGATCGGCAACGATGTTTTGACCCGGCAGGCACAGCAGGGCTGGGGCGCCAAGGTGATCGAGAGACTGGCGCACGACTTGCGTACTGCTTTTCCTGAGATGAAGGGATTTTCCCGTGCCAACCTAATGTATATGCGAGCCTTTGCCGAGGCTTGGCCGGATGCCGCAATTGTCCAACAGGCTGTTGGACAATTGCCCTGGGGGCATAATCTGGTGTTGCTGACCAAGCTGAAAGATTCACAGCAGCGTCTGGCCTATGCCCAGAGTGCGGTTACGCATGGCTGGTCGCGTAATGTGCTGAACATCCATATCGAAACCCGCCTGCTGGAGCGCAGTGGTGCGGCGGTCACTAACTTCGATGTCAGCTTGCCGAAGGCGCAGTCCGACCTGGCCCGTGAGTCGCTGAAAGATCCTTATCGCTTTGACTTCCTAGGTCTGCGCGATGAAGCGCAAGAGCGCGAGATCGAACATGCCCTGGTCAAGCACGTCACCGAGTTTCTGTTGGAACTGGGCGCGGGCTTTGCGTTTGTGGGGCGGCAGGTACTTCTGGATGTGGGTGGTGACGAGTTCTTCATCGACTTGCTGTTCTACCACCTCAAGTTGCGCTGCTATGTGGTGATCGAGCTCAAGGCCGGCAAGTTCAAGCCCGAGCATCTCGGGCAGCTGGGGTTTTATATGACTGCCGTGGATCGCCAGGTCAAAGGCGAACACGACACCGCCACCATTGGCCTTTTGCTCTGCAAGAGCAAAAACAAGATCGTGGCCGAATATGCGTTAGGCGATAAGACCCAGCCCATGGGCATTGCCGAATACAAATTGCTTGAGTCTCTGCCTGCCGAATTGCAAACCAGCCTGCCCAGCATTGAACAGATTGAACGTGAACTTACAGGCGACGGCACCCTCATGGAGGATGAATCACAGTGACTAACACTACCAACCCGACCAACAGCTACACGGTGCCGTCGGTATCCATTGCTACAGCGCACACTGGAGCATCCAGCAAGGCTAATGAATTGGGCATGCGTACCATGCAGGAACGTGCCTATGCCAAGCGCGGCGAACAGTACTTGCTGATCAAGTCTCCCCCAGCATCAGGTAAGTCCCGCGCCCTGATGTTTATCGCGCTGGATAAACTGCATAACCAGGGCTTGCAACAGGCAATTGTCGTCGTGCCAGAGCGCTCTATTGGCGGTAGTTTCGCCGATGAACCGCTGAGCAAGTTTGGTTTTTACTGGGACTGGCAAGTGGTTCCGCAGTGGAACCTATGCAATGCACCTGGCATTGACGAGCCGCGAGTGGCCAAGTCCAAGGTCGAGGCCGTACGTGCTTTTCTGAGTAGCCTCGACAAAATATTGGTCTGCACCCATGCCACCTTCCGTTTTGCCGTGGAAGAGTTGGGTATCGAAGCTTTCGACAACCGCCTGATCGCCATCGACGAGTTTCACCACGTTTCCGCTAACCCGGACAACAAGTTGGGTGGCCAGCTAAGTGCGTTTATCAGTCGCGATAAAATACATTTGGTCGCCATGACGGGCTCTTATTTTCGTGGCGACAGCGAAGCCGTGCTGGCACCGGCGGAAGAAAGCAGGTTTGAGACGGTGACTTACACCTACTACGAACAGCTCAACGGCTACCGCTGGCTCAAGTCGCTGGACATCGGCTACTTCTTCTACACGGGCAAGTATGTGGATGCTGTCGCCAAGGTGCTGGACCCAGTGCTGAAGACCATCGTACATATTCCTCATCCTGCTGCGCGTGAAAGCCTCAAAGACAAGGAGCGTGAGGTCAACGAGATCATGAGTTCGCTGGGCGATTGGCAGGGTGTCGACCCAGTTACCGGCTTCCACCTCATCAAAGCCAAAGATGGTCGCACACTGAAAGTGGCCGACCTGGTGGATGACAGCGACGCGTCCAGGCGCTCCAAAGTGCTCAGTGCACTGAAAGACCCTGCGCAGAAGAACAACCGCGACAACGTGGATGTGATCATTGCACTGGGCATGGCGAAGGAAGGCTTCGACTGGATCTGGTGCGAGCATGCGCTGACCATCGGCTACCGTTCGAGCCTGACCGAAATTGTACAAATCATTGGCCGCGCCACGCGTGATGCCGAGGGTAAGGAGCGCTCGCGCTTCACCAACCTGATCGCTGAGCCTATGGCCGACCAAGCGGCTGTAGCCGAAGCAGTGAACGATATGCTTAAGGCCATTTCCGCCAGCCTGCTGATGGAGCAGGTGCTCGCCCCGCGCTATGAGTTCAGTCCGAAAGATACCGGGCCGAAAGACGGTTTCATTTACAACGGTGGCGAGGGCTATCAATCAGGTAGTACCAACCTGGGCGTGAATGAAGCCACAGGCCAGTACCATGTCGAAATCAACGGTCTGACCACGCCGCAAAGCACAGAAGCCTCGCGCATCTGCAAAGAAGATTTGAACGAAGTGGTAACCAGCTTCCTACAGGACAAAACCGTGCTGGAACGCGGCCTATTCGACAAGGAAAACACCTTACCCGAAGAGCTGACCCAACTGCGCATGGGCAAGATCGTGCGCGAGCGTTACCCCGACTTGAGCGACGTCGACCAAGAAGCAATCCGTCAGCATGCTATCGCGGCCATGAACATTACCCAACAGGCCAAATTGATGTTGGCTCAGACCGATGCCAGCGAGAGTAGCGCCTTACAAGGCAGTACGTCTCTGCTAGAAGGCGTGCGCAAATTCGTCAACGTGCGCGAGCTAGACATTGATCTGATCGACCGCATCAATCCTTTTGAGGCCGCCTATGCGGTGTTGGCTAAGGCGATGGATGAAAAATCCCTGCGCCAGGTGCAAGCCAGCATTGCAGCCAAGAAGGTGAGCATTCCTGAAAGCGAAGCACGAGACTTAGCAATGCGCGCCCTGCAGTTCAAAAACGAGCGTGGCCGGCTGCCAGACATCAACTCCGCCGATGTCTGGGAGAAACGAATGGCTGAAGGCGTGGTTGCGTTCGCACGTTACCGTGCCCAAGCCAAAGCGGCGCAGGGAGAATCCGCTAATGGCTAAGATGAACGATGACGACCTACTGAATGCGCTAGGAGTAGAAGTACCCTCGCTAAAGACAGCCACTCGAACCCCTCGCGAAGAGCGCATCATCGCTGGCTTCGAGGATGTTCAGCGCTTCTATCAGACCCATGGTCGCACCCCATTACATGGCGAAGATCGCGACATCTTCGAGCGTTTGTACGCCGTGCGATTGGATCAGCTTCGCAAGTTACCGGAAGCACAAGCCCTACTGGCAGGCTTGGATAGTCATGACCTACTGTCAGGTTCTGTGGTAGCCACGGTAAATGTGAATGACTTGGATGAGGACGCCTTGCTCGCCGAGCTGGGCGTCGGCAATGAGTCCGTCGACCAGGACGACATCACCGTGCTGCGGCATGTGCGTTCCAGTGCGGCGATAAAGGCGGCAGAAGAAATTGCCGCCCGGAACCCATGTAAAGACTTCGAGAGATTTAAGCCACTGTTTGACGAGGTGGAAGCAGGCCTCAAGCAAAAACTATGGGTAACCAAGCCCTTTGGCAAGAACGCCAGCATCGAAGTCGGAGACTTCTTCATTCTGAGCGGACTCATTGCCTATGTCGCCGAGGTGGGAGATACCTACAAGACGCCAAATGCGGAAACGAATGGGCGTTTGCGGGTCATCTACTCGAACGAGACAGAAAGCGATTTGCTATTACGATCTTTGCAGCGGGCGCTCTACAAAGACGGTGACGGGCGTGCAGGGTCTCGGATCATCAAGGTAGACTCTGGCCCACTATTCAGCGACATAACCGAGCCGGACGACATCGAGACAGGCACCATTTATGTGCTACGCAGCCTGTCCAACCATCCCTACGTATCCGAGCACCGCGAGCTGATCCACAAGATCGGCGTAACCGGTGGCCGAGTGGAAACGCGTATCGCGGCGGCGGCGAAAGATGCCACCTACCTGCTGGCCGATGTGGAAGTGGTCGCAACTTACAAACTTCACAACCTGAACCGCACCCGGCTGGAAAACATCTTCCACCGCCTGTTCGGCGCAGCGCAGTTGGACTTGACCATTGAGGACCGATTCGGCCATGCAGTTAAACCTAGGGAGTGGTTCCTAGTGCCGCTACATGTGATTGATGAAGCAGTTGAACGCATTCGGGATGGCTCAATTACCGCTGTAACTTATGATCCGCAAACGGCTCGCCTGGTTAGCTAATGGCGCTGACGAGGTATGAACTTGAATGGGTTGGTATTGCACGCTTGCGTACGATATCGATCTAGTCGGAAGCGCTGAACGATATCTTCGGTGCCGAAGTGAGCGACGACGACTAACTGCAGTTCCTTACCGGCATCGCCCAGCGTATCAGCCGTCAGGAAGATGTGATGGCCCGGGTGAACAATCATTCGGTGGATCAAATGATGCACGGCCTGTTCCCTAAGCGCGTCCTCGATACAGTGCTGGACGCTATGACTGACCACGAGAAGCTCTCGCTGGAAGTGCTGGATAACGAAACGAAGAGCCGCGCCTTTGCGCTGGTGATTTTGAAGATGCTCAAGACCGCGGCTTCCTTCGACGAAGCCCGCGTGGGTGGCGCCTAAAGCAGCCGGTAAGATTAAGGAGCAACAGTGGCAATTCCGGACTTTCAAAGTGTGATGCGTCCAGTACTGAGCACCGTACAGAACGGTGCGCCGCTGCCGCTCAATGAGTTGCGCGAGCGGGTTGCTGATCAATTCCAATTGACCGAGGACGAACGCAAGGAGCGCCTTCCTTCCGGCCAGCAGACGGTGATCAACAACCGAGTGGGTTGGGCTCGTACCTATTTGAATAAGGCTGGGTTGCTGTGCATTCCGGCCAAGGGCATGGTGCAAATTACCCCGCGTGGCCTTGATGCTTTGGCCAATGGCCCGCAGCGCATCACAGTGAGCTGGTTGAAGCAGTTTCCCGAGTTTGCGGACTTCCATATGGCCAAATCACAATCCATTGACGCTCCCGCCCAGTTGAACGTCGGTATTGCTGAAACCACGCCAGACGAGCAGTTGGCCGAGGCGCACCAGGCTTTGATGCAGTCCCTGGCAGATGAGCTGTTGACGCAAGTCCGGCTAGCCACTCCCAGCTTCTTTGAGCAGTTGGTAGTCGATCTCATGATCGCCATGGGTTACGGCGGTTCACGTAAAGAAGCTGGTAAGGCGACCCAAGCGACCAATGAT
Source organism: Pseudomonas sp. NFPP04 (assembly GCF_900113815.1). Classification (NCBI taxonomy): domain Bacteria; kingdom Pseudomonadati; phylum Pseudomonadota; class Gammaproteobacteria; order Pseudomonadales; family Pseudomonadaceae; genus Pseudomonas; species Pseudomonas sp. NFPP04. Next base: position 153,961 of record NZ_FOQS01000011.1, read on the forward strand.
GACGGTATTGACGGCATCATCAAAGAAGACAAGCTCGGCCTCGATGTGATCTATCTGCAGGCTAAGCGCTGGGCCAACACAGTTCATCGTCCTGAGATCGACAAGTTTATCGGCGCACTGACTCGCCAGCGTGCACGTAAGGGCGTGTTCATCACCACCTCAGAGTTCTCCGAGGGTGCCCGCACTGCGGCGTTGGGGTTGGATATCAAAGTGGTATTGATCGACGGTGTTGAGCTGGCGCGATTGATGGTAGAGAACAATCTTGGCGTGAGCGTTAAGCAGGTGTACGAAGTGAAGCAACTCGACAGTGATTACTTTGCGGGCGAGTGACCGCTTTGAGCTGACGGTCGGAAAGGCGGGTTGTTTGAGCGCACATGAGAAGTACTCCATGCCACTTTGGTATTCCCAAGATTAGCTCCGGGAAGCAGGGAATACCAAAACCACCGGAACTCAAAATTCGTCCATGGAAGCCACTGGCCCTGAACCCTTGATTTCACTGGATTTCAGGCACAAAAAAAGACGTCCTTAGACGTCTTTAGATGATGAATTGGTGGAGCCGGGGGGATTTGAACCCCCGTCCGCCAGTACTCCGCTGTCGGTACTACATGCGTAGCCGTTTCTATTAAGTTAACCCTCAGCGACCCGAAGGGCAGGGTGCTTTGGGCGAGTTGTGTAAGTTTTAGCCGCTTCGTCCACAACGTACTGCACGGCGATTCTGTTCTATATGACAATCACTTTGGGTTTACAGACATCCCCTGGTGATTGCTGGACCCGAAGGTACCAGAAGCTCAGGGCTAAGGCTGCTTACGCAGCGAGAGCGAATTCCTGGCCGTAGTTTTCGTCATTGGCAACTATAAGAAGTTGCAACAGTGGATTTACGAGTTCTGTTACCAACTCGGCATGCACCTAAAGTTTCGCGACCGGCGTCGAATCCTAAACGGCCCCGTGCTTGTAACTCGTTGTTTCTTAGTGAGTGACAAGCCTATGCAGTGTACGCCAAACACTCGCGGAAGGCCAACCCGAAGGTTGGTCTTCCGCTATGGCGCTGCCTATTGGCCGCCTTTTTCGCTGTTCTGCAGGTCTTGCAGCGCCTTCGAGGTGATCTCGATGCACTTTTTGTCATCACCCGCGGCGTGGGCCGCCTTGGCCTGGGAGACGGCGGTGTCTATCTCGCCGCTTTTACCACTGGTGTCGGTGGCGAGCAGCGCTTTGCCGTTGTTGATTTTGTCCAGATTGATTTTGCACAGATCGGGCTCGCCCGCCGCGAACACAGGGGAGGCCAGCATCGCAGCGGTAATGAACAAGCCAGCAAGAGCGGAACGCTTCATAGGGTATCTCCTTGCGCAAAAGGGCTCGACGCTGCTGGCGTTCAACCGCTGCCAGCGACATCACTGATAAACCTCGCTTGGCGAGGCCTATGCAGATGACTACGCCGGCGCGCAGGGGTTCTGTTTTTTTTGCAGGCTCAGTGAGCGCGGGCCTGGGTGACGCGGTCCACCAGGTAGACCAAGCCGTGATAATCGATGCCGCCATGCTGGCTCAGGCCGATCTCACAAGTGCGGCTGGTGGAGATGCCTTCGCTGCAATATTGCACCGCATCCTTGAGGGTGCGCAGTGAGTGGGCGTTGAGTTCCGGTGTGGTGAAGCCCTTGTCGCCGGCGAACCCGCAGCAATGAATGCCTTCCGGGATCACCACGGTGTTGGAGCAGCGGCGAGCGAGGTCGATCAGGGCCTGGCTCTCGCCCAGGTGCTGGGTGCTGCAGGTGACATGCACCGCGATGGGGGCTTCCTGGGGGGTGAAGTCGAGGCGGTCCATCAGGTGCGTGCGGATAAATCGTACGGGGTCGTAAAGATCCAGGCGCGTTTCGCCCAGGTCCTGCACCAGGCGCAGGGTGCAGGGGCTGGTGTCGCAGTAGATCGGGTCGAGCCCGCCACGGCTGGCGTGGAGCAGTGCGCCGATCAGTTCCTGACGCTTGTGTTCGGCCTGTTCGGCGTAGCCTTTGGAGGCGAAAGGCTGGCCGCAGCACAGGCTGTCCTGATTGTCGGGGAATACGACTTGGTAACCGGCTTTTTCCAACAGGTTGCGGGTTTTGTCGTACAGCGACATCTGCTCTTTATCGCCCGCCGCCGGGCCCATGGCGCGTGAGACGCAGGCCGCCAGGTAGACCACCCGGGGTCGCTCGTCCGTCACCGCCGGGCTGAAGCGAATGGCTTTCTCCGGCTGCGGCATGGCGTTGGTCCACTGCGGAATCTGCCCCTTGGACAGCTTGGTCACCCTGGCCGATAGCTTCGCCAGGCGCGGGGCGCCCAGCAGCATGCGTGCGCCATTGGCCACATGCAGTGTAAAACGCGCGCCTTGCAGCGCGGTGGCGAAATGCGTGGCGAGCCATTCGGCGGTTTTCGTACGGTCAGCATCGCGGCTGCGCAGCTTTTTCACCAGGTCGCCGGTATTGATTCCTACAGGGCAGCGCTGGGCGCAAAGCCCGGTGGCGGCGCAGGTGTCGATGCCCTGGTACTGATAGGCGGCTTCCAGCTCAGCGGTGTCGATACCAGCGCGTTTTTTCGCCTGGATATCGCGCCAGATCACGATGCGCTGGCGTGGGCTCAGAGTCAGGCCTTTCGACGGGCACACCGGTTCGCAGAAACCGCATTCGATGCACTTATCCACAAGCTCGTCGGCGGCAGGCAGCGGCTTGAGGTGCTTGAGGTGGATTTGCGGGTCTTCGCTGAGCACCACGTCCGGGTTGAGAATGCCGCTGGGGTCGAGCAGGCGCTTGAGTTGCCACATCAGTTTGTAGGCGTCGCTGCCCCATTCCAGCTCGACGAACGGGGCCATATTGCGGCCGGTGCCGTGTTCGGCTTTCAGCGAACCACCGAATTCCACCGCTACCAGTTGTGCCACGTCGTCCATGAACGCTTGGTAGCGTGTGACTTCTTCCGCGCTGTTGAATCCTTGGGTGAACACGAAGTGCAGATTGCCTTCCAGCGCGTGTCCGAAAAGTATCGCTTCGTCGTAGTGATGTTTGTCGAACAGCTCGATCAAGCGATTCACGCCGATTGCCAGTTGTTCGACCGGGAAGGTCACGTCCTCGATGATTACCGTGGTGCCGGTTTTGCGCACGGCGCCGACGGCGGGAAAGGTGTCTTTGCGGATCGCCCACAGGCGGGCGTTTTCCACGGGGTCTTCGGTGAAATCGACCTGCTTCTCGACCGGAAACTGGGCCAGGGAAGCCATGATCAGCGCCAGTTGCTCGTGCAGTAACGACGAGGACGCTGCACGCGACTCGATCAATAGGGCGCAGGCATTTTCCGATAGGTGCTGTACGAAAGCGGGCATGCCCGGCTTGTTCTGTACCGAGCGCATGCTGCGACGGTCCAGCAGCTCAACGGCCGAAACGGGTTGGGTCTTGAGGACGGTGACTGCATTGCAGCAGGTTTCGACGTCCGGAAACACAATCAACGCCGAGGCTTTGTTGGGGTGATCGATCACGGTGTCGTAGGTGACCGCGCTGATAAACCCGAGGGTCCCCTCGGAGCCCACCAGCAGATGGCTGAGGATATCGAGGGGGTCGTCGAAATCCACCAAGGCATTGAGTGACAGCCCGGTGGTATTTTTCAGACGGTATTTGTGGCGGATCTTTGCCGCCAGTTCAGTATTTGCGCGGGTCTCGCGCCCCAGTGTCGCTAGACGCTCAAGCAGCGCGCCGTGCTGTTCGCGAAACGCCGCCACGCTGGCTGCGTCTTCGGTATCCAGGCGGCTGCCGTCAGCCAATACCAGGCGTATCCCGGCCAGGGTGTGGTAGGTGTTCTGCGCCGTGCCGCAGCACATGCCGCTGGCGTTGTTGGCGACGATGCCGCCGATTTTGCAGGCGTTGATCGACGCTGGGTCCGGCCCGATCTTGCGCCCGAACGGCGCCAGCCATGCGTTGGCCTGGGCGCCGATCACGCCGGGCTGCAGGCGGATTTGTGTGCCTTGGCCGCGAATTTCGCGGCCATTCCAGTTGTCCCCCAGTACGATCAGCACCGAGTCGCTGATGGCTTGCCCGGACAGGCTGGTGCCAGCGGCACGGAAGGTGACTGGAACGTGGTCGCGTTGAGCCAGTTGCAGCAGCGCGACGACTTCGTCTTCCGACTCCACGCGGATTACCAGTTGTGGGATCAGTCGGTAAAAACTGGCGTCGGTGCCGAAGGCGAGGGTGGAAAGCGGGTCGTCGAAGCGTCGATCTTTCGGGATCAGTTGTGCGGCGTCGCGCAGGAAAGCAGCAGGCAGGCTCATCGGTCCTCCAGAAATAGCAGACGCCGGAACCGTTGTCCGGCGTCGATTCTTACCCTATTGCATGCAGGTCTCAGTGCACCAGCATACCGGTGAACCAGTAGGCCTGGGCCAGGGTGATCAGCCCGACGATGGTGGCAAAGAACAAGCTGTGCTTGAGGGTAAAGCGGAACAGGTCGGATTCCTTGCCCACCAGGCCGGTGGCGGCGCAGGCCACGGCGATGGATTGTGGCGAGATCATTTTGCCGGTGACGCCGCCGCTGGTGTTCGCGGCAACCAGCAGGGTGTCGTTCACACCGATCTGATGCGCAGTGGTGGCTTGCAGCGAGCTGAACAGGGCGTTGGACGACGTGTCGGAGCCTGTCAGGAAAACTCCCAGCCAGCCGAGGAAAGGCGAGAAGAACGGAAAGGCTGCGCCGGTGCCGGCCAGTACCAGCGCCATGGTCGATGACATGCCGGAGTAGTTGGTGACGAAGGCAAAGGCCAGCACCATGCCGATGGACAGGATCGGCCAGCGCAGTTCGTAGAAGGTCTCTTTTAAAGTGGTAAGACCAGTCTTGATGTCGATCTTCAGTACCAGCATCGAGATCAGCGCGGAGAAGAAAATCGCGGTGCCGGTCGCGGAAATCGGGTCCAGCTTGAACACGGCCGGAATCGCAGTGGGGTTGGTCACGATCGGTGCGACCTTGATCACCAGTTGATCCAGGTGCGGGATCGCAAAGTTGAACACCCAGCTGTACATCGAGCCACCGGCGGCGAACATCGCCTTGAACGGCTTGAGGGTCCAGATGGTGACCAGCACCGTGAGAATCAGGAACGGCGACCAGGCCTTGAAAATCTGCACCAGGCTGTAGGGCGAGACAGTCGTGTTGCGCGGCAGGCCGAAACCGCCCGCACTCGCGGTGACCGCAGCGCTGGATGTGGCGCCGGCTATCTGTGCGCCCGCAGTGCGCTTGGGCTGCCAGACTTTCAGGAACAGCGTCAGGGAAATCAGGCTGGCCAGGGCCGAGGTGATGTCCGGCAGTTCCGGGCCGATGAAGTTGGAGGTGAAGTACTGGGTGATGGCAAAGCTCAAGCCTGCAACCAGAGCGGCCGGCCAGGTTTCACGCACGCCGCGCAAGCCGTCCATCATGAACACCAGCCAGAAAGGCACGAACAGCGACAGCAGCGGCAATTGGCGGCCGGTCATGGCGCCGATCTTGAACGCATCAATGCCGGTCACTTGACCTGCAACGATGATCGGGATGCCCAAGGCGCCGAATGCGACAGGCGCGGTGTTGGCGATCAGGCACAGGCCGGCGGCGTACAGCGGGTTGAAGCCCAGGCCGACCAACAACGCTGCGGTGATGGCCACGGGGGCGCCAAAACCGGCCGCACCTTCCAGGAAGGCGCCGAAGCAGAAGCCGATCAGCAGCACTTGCAGGCGTTGGTCATCGGTAATCGACAGGACCGAACTGCGGATGATCTCGAATTGGCCGCTTTTGACCGTGAGTTTGTAGAGGAACACGGCCGCGACGATGATCCACGCGATAGGCCATAGGCCGTAGGCAAAGCCGTAACCGGCGGCGGCCAGCGCCATGTCCACCGGCATCTGGAAGGCGAAGATCGCCACCAGGATCGACAGCGCCAGGGTGATGCTGCCGGCCACATGCCCTTTGAGGCGAAACACGGCCAGGGCCAGGAAGAAGAATACGATCGGGATGACGGCCGCCAGTGCGGACAGGCCGAGGCTGCCGAGCGGGCTGTAGAGCTGTTGCCAGGTTTGCATATGGGGTGGCCCCTGATTGTTGTTGTTTGGTCAGCTTGGATAATTGGTAATACCAATTTACAATCGCTGTTGGCTAGAGTAAAAGCCTTGCCAGGGGCGTGTCAATTTGCCGCTTGCGAAACTTTGGTCGTAGGTCGGTGTGCAGGGGGCTGATCGGTTGAAAGGAAGGCGTTCTGATAGGTGCCGCAAGCGCTGCGATAGGCCAGAATAGAGCCCCGGCGAGTGGTCGGGATGGTGGAGAGTGAGTGATGGGGTTTGATCAGGTGCGTCAGCGCCGTTTGTCTGACGATATTGTCGAGCAGCTTGAGGGCATGATCCTCGAGGGCACGCTGAAGTCGGGCGAGCGCTTGCCGGCCGAGCGCGCTTTGGCTGAGCAGTTCGGGGTGTCGCGGCCTTCCTTGCGCGAGGCGATCCAGAAGTTGGCGGCCAAGGGTTTGCTCGTCAGCCGTCAAGGCGGTGGCAATTATGTGGCTGAGTCCCTGGGCTCCACGTTCAGTGATCCGTTGCTGCACCTGCTGGAGAACAATCCCGAGGCCCAGCGTGATCTGCTGGAGTTTCGTCAGACCCTCGAAGCGTCTTGCGCCTATTACGCCGCGCTGCGCGCCACGGAGGTTGATCGCGAGCGGCTGACGGCGGCGTTCGAGGTGCTACAGGATTGCTACACCCGCTGCGATGAAGTGAGTCGAGCGGAAGAGGGCGCGGCCGATGCACGGTTTCACTTGGCGATCGCCGAAGCCAGTCATAACGCCGTGTTGCTGCACACCATTCGCGGTCTGTTCGACCTGCTGAAACGAAATGTGGTGACCAACATTGGTGGCATGTACCAGCAGCGTACGGAAACCCGTGACATGCTGATCAGTCAGCATCGGGATTTGTACCTGGCGATTATCGAAGGTCGCGCCGAGCAGGCGCGCGAGGTTTCAACACGTCACCTGCTGTATGTGCAGGAAGTGCTGGAGGAAGTACGTCAGGAAGTTCAGCGCGTGGCGCGTGCGGAGCGGCGCAAGGGGATGTAGCCGAGGGGGGGGGCGCCCACGGCTGCATCGCAGCAAGGATTATTCTTCCTTGCCCTTGTTGCGCACGGCGCGATGCAGTTCGCGGTTGGAATCACGTTCGCGCTCGGAATCACGCTTGTCGTATTCCTTCTTGCCCTTGCCCAGTGCGATTTCGCACTTGACCAGGTGCTTGCTCCAATACCAGGACAGGCAGACGCAGGCATAGCCCTTCTGCTGTACAGCGGCTGCGAGCTTTTCCAGTTCGCGGGCATTGAGCAGCAGCTTGCGCGTACGCACCGGGTCGGCGATCACGTGGGTGCTCGCGGTGGTCAGCGGGGTGATATGACTGCCGAGCAGCCATGCCTCGCCATCCTTGAGCAGCACATAACTGTCGACCAGTTGCAGCTTGCTGGCACGCAGACTCTTTACTTCCCAGCCGGCCAGGACCAGACCAGCCTCGAACCGATGTTCGATGAAGTAATCGTGTCGCGCCTTTTTGTTTTGCGCGATGGTCCCTGTGGGGTGTTTCTTTTGTTTAGCCATAGGGGCGGCATTATAGGGAGTTGCGAGCGTGTCGGCTACGGTCAACCTGCGTGCTTGAGCGTGTTGGATGAATCCCGGACAATGCAGGCAGTTCTCTGGATTTTTTCTTTCGCGGATCGGGCTGTTTTTTCGCGATGTTTGCCTCAGCTGTGGAAATAACGCACACATGACGACGCATATTCAACGTTCAGCGCTGCTGCCCTATCCGGCACAGGCGCTCTATGACCTGGTCAACGACGTGGCGCGTTACCCGGAATTCCTGCCGTGGTGCTCAACGGCCGAGGTGCTGGAAAGCAGTGATGACCACATGGTCGCCAGTGTCGGGGTCGCGAAGAGTGGCCTTAGTCAGCATTTTGTTACGCGTAATGTGCTGGTGCCCGGTAAGTCCATCGAAATGAATTTGCAGGAAGGGCCGTTTACCCAACTGCATGGCGTATGGGTGTTCAAGGCGCTGACGGATAAGGCCTGCAAAATCAGCCTGGATCTTTCTTTTGACTATGCCGGGCCTATTGTGCGGGCGACGTTGGGGCCGTTGTTCAACCAGGCCGCCAATACCCTGGTGGATGCATTTTGTCAGCGAGCCAAGCAACTGCATGGTTGAGATCGAAGTGGTGTATGCCGCCGAGGATCGCCAAGTGTTGCTCGCGGTGTCGGTGCCGGTGGGCACCCATCTGCGTGCTGCAGTGCAGGCGTCCGGTATTGCAGCGCGATTTCCCGAGCTGGATCTAGCGAATTGCCCTTTGGGGATATTCGGCAAGGTGGTTGCGGATGCCGACGTGCGCGCAGTGCAGGCCGGTGACCGTATTGAGATTTACCGTCCGTTATTGGTGGATCCGAAAGAGGTGCGCCGGCTCCGCGCGGCCAAGGCGGCCCTGGCCAAGCAGCAGCACCCATAGGCCAGCCAAATGGCAGGCAACAAAAAGCCCGGCATGCCGGGCTTTTTGTTGAGCGCCGCACACTTACTGCGGGCTGGTGTCCAGAGGCTGCGGCGTCGGGACGGGTACTGTCTCCACCCCGTCGACGTCTTTCTGGATCTTGTCAAGCAAGGAGCCAGGCTTGGCCGGTACTTCGGACTTCGGCTTCTCGCCTTCCTGCGCAGGCGCAGTCACGTTGTTACCGTTATCCTTGCCAAGCAGGGCTTCATCACGGCTTACGCCGGGCATGAAGTCGCCGGACAGGCTGACAAGCTGGTCATTGCCATTGAAGATGACACTGACGCGCTCCTGCTGGCGTTCACCGCCACCTGGTTGCAGGCTGTAGAGATAATCCCAGCGATCGGCATGGAAAGTGTCGGTCAGCAGGGGATTACCCATGATAAACCGTACTTGCCGTCGGGTCATTCCGGGGCGTAACTGGTCTATCATGTCCTGCGTGACGACATTGCCCTGCTGGATGTCGATTTTGTAAACCCCGGGGAATGAACAACCGGCGAGTGCGAGCAGTCCCACAAAGGTGAAACTGGTTAGCAAGAGCTTGGTGTTTTGCATCGGTGGGCGACTTCCACTATCTTGGCTGGGACAACGTAAACGCCGATCATACCCGTATTAAGAGAAGCTGCGAAGCAGCATCCGCGAGAAAGCTAACCATGGTTGAAAATAGCGAACTACGCAAAGCCGGTCTCAAAGTGACTCTGCCACGAGTCAAGATTCTACAAATGCTCGATTCTGCTGAGCAGCGCCACATGAGTGCCGAGGATGTCTACAAGGCGCTGATGGAGTCTAATGAGGACGTTGGTCTGGCCACGGTTTACCGTGTGCTGACCCAGTTTGAAGCCGCTGGGCTGGTGGTTCGTCATAATTTCGACGGCGGTCATGCAGTGTTCGAATTGGCTGACGGTGGTCATCACGACCACATGGTTGACCTGGATACCAACGAGGTTATCGAGTTCACCAGCCCGGAAATCGAAGCGTTGCAGCATAAGATTGCTGAAGAGCATGGCTTCGATCTGGTTGACCATAATCTGGTCCTGTACATCCGTAAGAAAAAGTAACAAGCGCTGCAGATTTACGCTGCAAAACGATCGAAGGCGACCTCAGGGTCGCCTTCGTGCTTTCTATAAAGAAGGAATGTTGTTCGCTCAGGCCTTTGCTGCCACGACCATTTTCTTCGCGTGCGCCAACGACTCCTTGGTCAAATCAATACCGCCGAGCATGCGCGCCACTTCTTCCACACGTTCGGATTTGTTCAGCTTGGACACGGCCGTGTGCGTCGCATCATTGCCGCGTACCTTGTGCACAAACAAGTGTTGATGACCTTGGGCTGCCACTTGCGGTAAGTGGGTGACCGTCAGTACCTGGCCTCGATCCCCCAGGCGTCGCAACAGTTGGCCAACAATTTCTGCTGTCGGCCCGCCAATGCCCACGTCAACTTCGTCGAATACCAGTGTCGGTACCCGGGAGGTTTGCGCGGTAATCACCTGGATCGCCAGGCTGATCCGCGAGAGCTCGCCGCCGGATGCCACTTTTGCCAACGCCTTGAGCGGCTGCCCAGGGTTGGCGCTTACCAGTAGTTCAACCTGCTCCAGTCCGTGGGGTTGCAGCTCGTTGCTGGTGTTGGCGTGCAGTTCGATGGTGAAGCGTCCGCCCGGCATGCCCAAGCGTTGGATCTCCAGCTCTACTGCGCTGGCCAGGCCGGTCGCGGCTTGTTGGCGCAGGTCGCTCAGTTCGCGCGCTTTCTCCTGGTAATGACGAGCGAACGAGGCGAGTTCTTCGCCCAGTCGTTCGATGGACTCGTCATTCGCATTCAGGGTCTCGATTTCATCCAGCAGCTTTTGCTGCATTGTCGCCACTTCGGTGGGCTGGATTCGATGCTTGCGCGCCAGGGTATAGATGGTGTCCAGGCGTTCTTCTATTTCCTGTAGGCGTGCCGGGTCGGCATCGAAGTGATCCAGGAAGCGATTCAGTTCGCCGACCGCTTCCTCCACCTGAATCTGTGCACTGGTGAGCAGCGTCGTAGCTTCGCTCAGCGAGCCGGAGGCATTGTTCACGCTCGACAAGCGATTGAGGCTGGCAGTCAGTGCATTGAGCACGTTGCCCGAGTCGCTTTCACTGCATTGCTCAACCACCTGGCGACAAATACCCAGCAGGGTTTCTGCGTTGGTGAGGTTCTTGTGTTCCTGCTCAAGCTGCTCCAGTTCGTTCTCGCCCAGGCCCAGGCTCTCCAGTTCTTCGAGTTGATAGCTGAGCAATTGATGGCGAGCACGTTGTTCATCGCCGGAGTTGGAGAGTCGCTCCAGTTCCTGGCGAGTCTGGCGCCAGCGCTGGGCGGCCAGTTGCACCTGGCGGGCAAGGTCTGTGGCGCCGGCGTATTCATCTAGCAGGCGGCGATGGGTGTCGGTCTTCAGGAGCGACTGGTGCTCATGCTGGCTGTGGATATCGATAAGCAGCTCGCCCAGGGCTTTCAGGTCGCCCAGTGGGCAGGGCGTACCGTTGATATAGCCGCGAGAGCGACCCTCCGCCGTGATAACCCGTCGCAGGATGCACGGGCCTTCATTATCAAGGTCGCGTTCGGCCAGCCAGGTTTCGGCCTCGGGAATATCGGCCAGGTCGAAGGTGGCCAGGATATCTGCCTTGTCTGCGCCGGGGCGCACCACGCCGCTGTCGGCGCGATCACCCAGGGTGAGACCCAGGGCATCAAGCATGATCGACTTGCCGGCGCCGGTTTCGCCTGTGATTACGCTCATCCCGCGATCCAGTTCGAGATCCAGGTGCTCAACGATGGCGTAGTTATGTACGGACAGGTGCACGAGCATGACGGCCGCTCCCAGGCTTTAAGTCTGGTTATTTATACAGTGTTTTGTTCGGAGCTGACAATCCTGGCGTTTAGCTCGATTTGCTTGAATAGATGTGTTTTTTAGCGCGCTGAGGAATGAAAGAGCAGGAATTGATCCCGGTCATGGGAAAGACTTTTGGTAACGCCTACGCCCTTGAACCTGGAAATTGTGGCCCCATATACCGGAACAGAAGCGCGAGTTGAGTTCGCGCATGATTTTGAAAGGAGAAAACTATGGCTGACGAACAGACGCAGGATACGCAAACTCCAGACGCCAATTCGGCTGTCGGCGACGAGCTGGCAACTCGCGTGCAAGTGCTCGAAGAGCAATTGGCGGCTGCGCGGGATCAGTCTTTGCGTGTTGCCGCCGATCTGCAGAACGTCCGCCGCCGTGCCGAGCAGGATGTAGAGAAGGCTCACAAGTTCGCACTGGAAAAATTCGCCGGTGACTTGCTGCCGATCATCGACAGCCTGGAGCGTGGTCTCGAGTTGTCCAATCCGGATGACGAAAACATCCGCCCAATGCGCGAAGGGATCGAGCTGACCCTGAAAATGTTCCAGGACACCCTGAAGCGTTATCAACTGGAAGCCATCGATCCAACCGGCGGCGAACCGTTCAACGCTGAACATCACCAGGCCATGTCCATGCAGGAAAGCCATGACCTGGAGCCTAACAGCGTGCTGAAAGTGTACCAGAAGGGCTATCAGCTCAACGGTCGCCTGCTGCGCCCGGCGATGGTTGAGGTGAGCAAGGAGCCTGCAGCGGTTGCGCCTTCTATTGATGAGCAGGCTTGAAATACGCTGTAAAGCCCCCATCTATAAGTCAAGCGTTTAAGTGCTACCGCAGTTAGCCACCACTGCTGCGGCAACCAAATTCAAGTTTCGGGAGAGTAAATCATGGGCAAAATTATCGGTATCGACCTGGGGACCACCAACTCGTGTGTGTCCGTCATGGAAAATGGCAAGGCCAAAGTCATCGAGAACGCGGAAGGCGCGCGTACCACACCGTCGATCATTGCTTACGCAAATGATGGCGAGATCCTGGTCGGTCAGTCGGCCAAGCGCCAGGCTGTCACCAACCCGCACAACACTCTGTACGCAGTAAAGCGTCTGATCGGTCGTAAGTTCGACGAAGAAGTCGTACAGAAAGACATCAAGATGGTGCCTTACAAAATCGCCAAGGCTGACAACGGTGACGCCTGGGTTGAAGTAAATGGCGCCAAGATGTCTGCACCGCAGATTTCGGCTGAAGTCTTGAAAAAGATGAAGAAGACGGCCGAAGACTACCTGGGTGAAACAGTGACCGAGGCGGTGATCACCGTTCCGGCCTACTTCAACGACAGTCAGCGTCAGGCCACTAAAGACGCCGGCCGCATCGCGGGCCTGGACGTAAAACGTATCATCAACGAACCAACCGCAGCTGCGCTGGCTTACGGCATGGACAAGGCCAAAGGCGACCACACCGTGATCGTTTATGACCTGGGTGGTGGTACGTTCGACGTGTCTGTCATCGAGATCGCTGAAGTTGACGGCGAGCACCAGTTCGAAGTGTTGGCCACCAACGGTGACACCTTCCTGGGTGGTGAAGACTTTGACATTCGTCTGATCGACTACCTCGTTGACGAATTCAAGAAAGAAAGCGGCATCAACCTCAAAGGTGATCCGCTGGCGATGCAGCGTCTGAAAGAAGCTGCTGAAAAAGCCAAGATCGAACTGTCTTCGAGCAATTCGACCGACGTGAACCTGCCGTACATCACTGCAGATGCCACCGGTCCTAAGCACTTGAACGTGAAGATTTCTCGCGCCAAGTTGGAAGCACTGGTTGAAGACCTGGTTCAGCGCACCATCGAACCTTGCCGCATCGCGCTGAAAGACGCCGGTATCGACGTTGGCTCCATCAACGACGTGATCCTGGTCGGCGGTCAGACCCGTATGCCATTGGTTCAACAGAAAGTTACCGAGTTCTTCGGCAAGGAAGCACGTAAAGACGTGAACCCGGACGAAGCGGTTGCCATGGGTGCTGCCATCCAGGGTGCGGTACTGGCCGGCGACGTGAAAGACGTGCTGCTGCTGGACGTCAGCCCGCTGACCCTGGGTATCGAAACCATGGGCGGCGTGATGACTGCGCTGATCGAGAAAAACACCACGATTCCTACCAAGAAATCCCAGGTGTTCTCGACTGCCGACGACAACCAGGGCGCGGTGACCATTCACGTGCTGCAAGGTGAGCGTAAGCAGGCTGCTCAGAACAAGTCCCTGGGCAAGTTCGACCTGGCCGAGATTCCACCAGCTCCACGTGGCGTGCCACAAATTGAAGTGACCTTCGACATCGATGCCAACGGCATCCTGCACGTTGGCGCGAAAGACAAGGCGACTGGCAAAGAGCAGAAGATCACCATCAAGGCCAACTCCGGTCTGTCTGATGAAGAAATTCAACAGATGATTCGTGATGCTGAAGCGAACGCTGATGCGGATGCCAAGTTTGCCGAGCTGGCTGGCGCCCGTAACCAGGGTGATGCGCTGGTTCACTCGACGCGCAAAATGGTCGCTGATGCTGGCGATAAAGTGACTGCCGAAGAGAAGGCTGCCATCGAAGCTGCTGTCGTTGCCCTGGAAACCGCCGTGAAAGGCGATGACAAGGCAGCTATCGAAGCCAAGATCGAAGAACTGTCGAAAGTGTCTGCGCCAGTTGCTCAGAAAATGTACGCCGAACAAGGTCAGCCAGCTGACGGTGCTGCGCAACAGGCAGAGCCTGAAGCCAAGCACGACGACGTTGTCGATGCCGAGTTCGAAGAAGTCAAAGACCAGAAGTAAGTTGGTCGCCCGGTTGACCGCTATCAAGCGGTGACTGGTAGGATGTCGCCGCGCGGGAGCTTGCTCCCGCGTTGGCGTGTCTGGGGTATGCGAATTTTTACAGCATGCGACAGTCTTCGGATGCTGGCGGTGTGATCGGGAATGCTCCTGCTTTCCGAGCAGTAAATACCGCATTTTTGGCCGGGTCCCTGGCTAAAAGTAGTAATGACCAGGATCGTTGAATTGACGTGAGTTGGGTCCGGGCCTGTATTGGGGCTCAACGAGTTTGGCAAGGCTCAGGAGGGTCTGGCCGAACGTCCTTAAGAGTGCAAAGACTTATGGCAAAGCGTGACTATTACGAAGTATTGGGTGTGGAGCGCGGCTCCAGCGAGACGGACCTGAAGAAGGCCTACCGTCGCCTGGCGATGAAGCATCACCCGGACCGTAATCCGGATAGCAAAGAATCCGAGGAAATGTTCAAAGAGGCCAACGAGGCCTACGAATGCCTGTCTGATCCCAACAAGCGGGCAGCGTACGACCAGTATGGCCACGCCGGTGTCGACCCGAGCATGGGCGGCGGCGGTGCCGGTTTTGGTGGCCAGAACTTCTCCGATATCTTCGGCGATGTATTCAGCGACTTCTTCGGTGGTGGCCGGGGTGGTCAGCGTGGCGGCGCCCAGCGTGGCAGCGACTTGCGCTACACCCTGGAGTTGAACCTGGAAGAAGCCGTACGCGGCACCAGCGTCAATATCCGTGTGCCGACGCTGGTCAATTGCAAGCCGTGCGACGGTTCGGGGGCCAAGAAAGGCTCTTCGCCGATCACCTGCCCAACGTGCGGCGGTATTGGTCAGGTCCGTATGCAGCAGGGCTTCTTCTCTGTGCAGCAGACCTGCCCGCGCTGCCATGGCCAGGGCAAGATCATTTCCGACCCATGCGACTCCTGCCACGGCGAAGGTCGTGTCGAAGAGTACAAAACCCTTTCGGTGAAAGTGCCGGCGGGTGTGGATACCGGTGATCGCATTCGTCTGTCGGGTGAGGGCGAGGCGGGTACGCAGGGTGGCCCTACGGGGGACTTGTACGTGGTGATCAATGTGCGCGAGCACTCGATCTTCCAGCGTGACGGTAAGCACTTGTTCTGCGAAGTGCCGATCAGCTTTGTTGATGCGGCGCTGGGTGGCGAGCTTGAGATTCCAACGCTCGACGGTCGGGTCAAGCTCAAGATTCCTGAGGGCACCCAGACTGGCAAGCAATTCCGTATCCGTGGCAAGGGCGTTGCGCCGGTGCGTGGCGGCGGTGCTGGCGACCTGATGTGCCGTGTGGCGGTAGAGACTCCGGTCAACCTGAATCGTCGTCAGCGCGAACTGCTTGAGGAGTTCCGCAGCTCGATGGAGGGTGATGACTCTCACTCGCCGAAAACCGCGGGCTTTTTCGACGGTGTGAAGCGCTTCTTCGGCGACCTGTAAGGAATTGAATATGCGACGTATAGCCGTAATGGGCGCTGCCGGGCGCATGGGCAAGACGCTGGTCGAGGCGGTGCAGCAACGCTCGCCGGCCTCCGGGCTGACGGCGGCGATCGTCCGCCCGGGCAGCACGTTGATCGGTGCGGATGCCGGTGAGCTGGCTTCGCTGGGGCGCATCGGCGTTTCGTTGTCGGGCAACCTGGAGCAGGTGGCTGACGAGTTCGACGTACTTATCGACTTCACCCTGCCGGAAGTGATGCTGAAAAACCTGGCGTTCTGCCGCAAGGCGGGCAAGGCGATGGTGATCGGTACCACCGGTTTGACGGTTGAGCAGAAGCAGTTGCTGGTGGAGGCGGGCAAGGATATTCCTATCGTCTTCGCGGCCAACTTCAGCGTGGGCGTGAACCTGTCGCTCAAGTTGCTTGATCTGGCAGCGCGCGTGCTGGGGGACGAGGCGGATATCGAAATCATCGAGACCCATCATCGCCACAAGATCGATGCGCCGTCGGGCACCGCGCTGCGCATGGGCGAGGCGATCGCTGATGCGCTGGGTCGCGACCTGTCGAAAGTGGCGGTATACGGCCGCGAAGGCCATACCGGCGCGCGTGCGCGTGACACCATCGGCTTTGCAACGGTGCGCGGGGGGGATGTGGTGGGTGATCACACCGTGTTGTTCGCCACTGAGGGCGAGCGCCTGGAAATCACGCACAAAGCGTCCAGTCGCATGACGTTTGCCAAGGGGGCGGTGCGTGCAGCGCTCTGGTTGGAAGGTCGCGAAGCGGGTCTTTACGACATGCGCGATGTGCTGGATCTGCACTAAGCAGTAGCTAAAACGGGGCCTCAAGCTTATGCTTAGGCCCCGTTTTTACCCGCTGAGCGACGCCCTGTCGCATTCCCCTGCCTTTAAGGCTCATTAGCGGTGGACCAAAAAAGCCTTTTTCTGTAAGCTACAGCTTTAGTGTGTCCACTAAAAGCGCGCAGAATAATTCGGTGAAGAAGCGGGGTGACGTGTCCATACGTCACTCCGCTTTTTTACAACCTGCGATCGCCCTTTCAGGCTTTATTTACGGGAGGTCTTCTTGACTAAGCCAGCCATACTCGCCCTTGCTGATGGCAGCATTTTTCGCGGCGAAGCCATTGGAGCCGACGGTCAGACCGTTGGAGAGGTAGTGTTTAACACTGCCATGACCGGCTATCAGGAAATCCTTACCGATCCTTCCTACGCCCAACAGATCGTTACCTTGACCTATCCGCACATCGGCAACACCGGTACTACACCGGAAGACGTCGAGTCTGATCGTGTCTGGTCGGCCGGTCTGGTGATTCGTGACCTGCCTCTGGTTGCGAGCAACTGGCGTAACACGATGTCGCTGTCCGATTACCTGAAGGCCAACAATGTTGTGGCGATCGCGGGTATCGACACGCGCCGCCTCACGCGCATCCTGCGTGAGAAGGGGTCGCAGAACGGCTGCATCATGGTCGGTGACAATATTTCCGAAGAGGCGGCGATTGCCGCAGCCCAAGGTTTCCCTGGCCTGAAGGGCATGGACCTGGCGAAAGTCGTCAGCGTCAAAGAGAAGTACGAATGGCGCTCCACGGTCTGGGACTTGAAGACCGACAGCCACGCGACCATCGAAGCCGCGGACCTGCCTTACCACGTAGTGGCCTACGACTACGGCGTGAAGTACAACATCCTGCGCATGCTGGTCGAGCGCGGTTGCCGCGTGACCGTGGTGCCGGCGCAAACCCCGGCCAGCGACGTGCTCGCCCTGCAACCGGACGGCGTGTTCCTGTCCAATGGCCCGGGTGACCCTGAGCCATGCGACTACGCCATCCAGGCGATCAAGGAAGTGCTGGAAACCGAGATTCCGGTGTTCGGTATCTGCCTCGGTCACCAATTGCTGGCCCTGGCCTCCGGCGCCAAGACCCTGAAAATGGGTCATGGCCACCACGGCGCCAACCACCCGGTACAAGACCTGGATACCGGCGTTGTGATGATCACCAGCCAGAACCACGGTTTTGCGGTAGATGAAGCCACCCTGCCGAGCAACGTGCGCGCCATTCACAAGTCGCTGTTCGACGGTTCCCTGCAGGGTATCGAGCGCACCGACAAGAGCGCGTTCAGCTTCCAGGGCCACCCTGAAGCCAGCCCGGGCCCGAACGACGTAGCGCCGCTGTTCGACCGTTTCATCAATGAGATGGCCAAGCGACGCTGACTGAGCGGCCTGCGGGCGGCCCCGAATGTCGGTGGCCCCCGCAGGCTCTTCAAAGATTGTTCAAGACGGCTTGCCGACTGACCTGCGGATTTGAGTGATAAACCCATGCCAAAACGTACAGACATAAAAAGCATCCTGATTCTCGGCGCTGGCCCGATCGTGATCGGCCAGGCCTGCGAATTCGACTACTCCGGCGCCCAGGCCTGTAAAGCCCTGCGCGAGGAGGGCTACCGCGTCATCCTGGTGAACTCCAACCCGGCCACCATCATGACCGACCCGGTCATGGCCGACGCCACCTACATCGAGCCGATCAAGTGGCAGACCGTTGCCAAGATCATCGAGAAAGAGCGTCCGGACGCGCTGCTGCCGACCATGGGTGGCCAGACCGCACTGAACTGCGCCCTGGACCTGGAGCGCGAAGGCGTCCTGGAAAAGTTCGGCGTAGAGATGATCGGCGCCAATGCCGACACCATCGACAAGGCTGAGGACCGTTCGCGCTTCGACAAGGCCATGAAGTCCATCGGCCTGGCCTGCCCGCGCTCCGGTATCGCCCACAGCATGGAAGAGGCCAATGCGGTCCTCGAGACCCTGGGCTTCCCGTGCATCATTCGTCCGTCGTTCACCATGGGCGGCACCGGTGGCGGTATTGCTTACAACCGTGAAGAGTTCGAAGAAATCTGCGCCCGCGGCCTGGACCTGTCGCCGACCAAAGAGCTGCTGATCGACGAATCCCTGATCGGCTGGAAAGAATACGAGATGGAGGTTGTCCGCGATAAAAAGGACAACTGCATCATCGTCTGCTCCATCGAAAACTTCGACCCGATGGGCGTGCACACCGGTGACTCGATCACCGTGGCTCCGGCACAGACCCTGACCGACAAGGAATACCAGATCCTGCGTAACGCCTCCCTGGCGGTATTGCGCGAGATCGGCGTGGAAACCGGCGGCTCCAACGTTCAGTTCGGTATCTGCCCGAACACTGGCCGCATGGTCGTGATCGAGATGAACCCGCGCGTATCCCGTTCGTCGGCCCTGGCTTCGAAAGCCACCGGCTTCCCGATCGCCAAGGTCGCGGCCAAGCTGGCCGTGGGTTACACCCTGGACGAGCTGTCGAACGACATCACTGGCGGCAAGACCCCGGCGTCCTTCGAGCCTTCCATCGACTACGTCGTCACCAAGCTGCCGCGTTTTGCCTTCGAAAAATTCGCCAAGGCTGATGCGCGCCTGACCACCCAGATGAAGTCTGTCGGTGAGGTCATGGCCATCGGCCGTACCTTCCAGGAATCCCTGCAGAAAGCCCTGCGCGGCCTGGAAGTGGGCGTTTGCGGCCTGGACGAGAAACTCGACCTGAGCAACCCGGAAAGCATGAGCGTGCTCAAGCGCGAGCTGACCGTGCCGGGCGCCGAGCGCATCTGGTACGTGGCGGACGCGTTCCGTGCCGGCATGACCGTCGAAGACATCTTCGGCATGAACATGATCGACCCGTGGTTCCTGGTGCAGATCGAAGATCTGATCAAGGAAGAAGAGAAGGTCAAGACCCTGGGGCTGGCCAGCATCGACCGCGACATGATGTTCCGCCTCAAGCGCAAAGGTTTCTCTGATCAGCGTCTGGCCAAACTGCTGGGTGTGACCGAGAAGAACCTGCGTACCCATCGCCACAAGCTGGAGATCTTCCCGGTCTACAAGCGTGTTGACACCTGCGCGGCCGAGTTCTCCACCGACACCGCGTACCTGTACTCCACCTATGAGGAAGAGTGCGAAGCCGCGCCGTCGGGTCGCGACAAGATCATGATCCTGGGCGGCGGTCCGAACCGCATCGGCCAGGGTATCGAGTTCGATTACTGCTGTGTCCACGCTGCCCTCGCCCTGCGCGAAGATGGCTACGAGACCATCATGGTCAACTGCAACCCGGAAACTGTTTCTACTGACTACGACACCTCCGATCGTCTGTACTTTGAGCCAGTGACCCTGGAAGACGTGCTGGAAATCGTGCGCGTCGAGAAGCCGAAAGGTGTGATCGTCCAGTACGGCGGGCAAACTCCGCTGAAACTGGCGCGTGCCCTGGAAGCGGCCGGCGTGCCGATCATTGGTACCAGCCCGGACGCTATCGACCGTGCAGAAGACCGCGAGCGCTTCCAGCAAATGGTTGAGCGCCTGAACCTGCGTCAGCCGCCAAACGCCACTGTGCGCAGCGAAGACGAAGCCATCCGTGCCGCCAGCAAGATCGGCTACCCGCTGGTGGTGCGTCCGTCCTACGTGCTGGGCGGTCGTGCGATGGAAATCGTCTACGAAGAAGAAGAGCTCAAGCGTTACCTGCGTGACGCGGTGAAAGTGTCCAACGACAGCCCGGTGCTGCTGGACCACTTCCTCAACTGTGCCATCGAGATGGACGTGGACGCGGTGTGCGACGGTACCGACGTGGTGATCGGCGCGATCATGCAGCACATCGAACAGGCGGGCGTTCACTCCGGTGACTCCGCTTGCTCGCTGCCGCCGTACTCGCTGCCGGCGCACATCCAGGACGAAATGCGCGAACAGGTCAAGAAAATGGCCCTGGAGCTGGGTGTTGTCGGCCTGATGAACGTGCAGCTGGCGTTGCAAGGCGAAGACATCTACGTGATCGAGGTCAACCCGCGTGCTTCGCGTACCGTGCCGTTTGTTTCCAAGTGCATCGGTGTGTCCCTGGCCATGATCGCTGCCCGCGTGATGGCCGGTAAGACCCTGAAGGAAATCGGCTTTACCAAGGAAATCATTCCGAACTTCTACAGTGTGAAAGAGGCGGTGTTCCCATTCGC
Source organism: Pseudomonas sp. NFPP04 (assembly GCF_900113815.1). Classification (NCBI taxonomy): domain Bacteria; kingdom Pseudomonadati; phylum Pseudomonadota; class Gammaproteobacteria; order Pseudomonadales; family Pseudomonadaceae; genus Pseudomonas; species Pseudomonas sp. NFPP04. The sequence continues at coordinate 174,575 of NZ_FOQS01000011.1, forward strand.
CAAATTCCCTGGCGTGGACCCGATCCTGGGCCCAGAGATGAAGTCCACCGGTGAAGTGATGGGCGTTGGCGATACCTTTGGTGAGGCGTTTGCCAAGGCCCAGATGGGCGCCAGCGAAGTGCTGCCGACCGGCGGTACTGCGTTTATCAGTGTGCGTGATGACGACAAGCCACTGGTTGCAGGCGTGGCCCGCGATCTGATCAACTTGGGCTTCGAAGTCGTGGCCACTGCCGGGACCGCCAAGCTGATCGAAGCTGCCGGCCTCAAAGTGCGTCGCGTGAACAAGGTGACGGAAGGCCGTCCGCACGTGGTCGACATGATCAAGAATGACGAAGTCACCCTGATCATCAACACCACCGAAGGTCGCCAGTCGATCGCGGATTCCTACTCTATTCGTCGTAACGCCTTGCAGCACAAGATCTACTGCACCACCACCATTGCTGCTGGCGAAGCCATCTGTGAAGCGCTCAAGTTCGGTCCGGAAAAGACCGTGCGTCGCTTGCAGGATCTACACGCAGGATTGAAGGCATGACCAAATACCCAATGACCGTCCAGGGCTTCAAGGCCCTGGAAGAGGAGCACGCCCACCTGACCAAGGTCGTCCGTCCGAAGCTTAGCCAGGACATCGGGACGGCCCGCGAACTGGGTGACCTGAAGGAAAACGCCGAATACCACGCTGCCCGCGAGCAGCAAGGTATGGTCGAAGCGCGGATCCGTGACATCGAAGGCCGTCTGCAGAACTCGGTGGTCATCGATGTGACCACCATTCCTCATACGGGCAAGGTGATCTTCGGTACGACCGTCGAAATCGCCAATGTCGAGACCGATGAAAGCGTGACCTACCACATCGTGGGAGAGGACGAGGCCGACATCAAGCAAGGCAAGATCTCTGTGGGGTCTCCGATTGCCCGCGCCTTGATCGCCAAGGAAGAGGGTGATGTGGTCGCTGTGAAAACGCCGAGCGGTGTGATCGAGTACGAGATTGTTGAAGTTCGTCACATCTGAAAGACGGCGCCCGCTTCGTGCGGGCGCCATGCTTTGGCAGCTCTCCCAGATGCTTTGGGTGGGCGGCCTGTGGTTGTTGCACATCGGTGTGTTGCCGGCGCTGGGCCTGATTGGCCTGGCACCGCTGCTGATCGACGAGATCGATGGACTACTCAGTGCGCTGCTGGTGGGTTTTGCGGCGGTGTGCGTGACGCTCCAGGTATTGGTGCTGGTCAAAGCCGAGGGCTTGGGGAGTTTGTGGCGGGATATTCGCGGGCAACTGCTGTTGATGGCGCTGTATGCATGCGCAATGTTTTGCGTGGTGCATGTCTGGTTGCCGGAAGCGTTGCGCTGGCAGCTATTCAGCTATCTTGTGCTAGGGTTCTCCGGCCTGGTGCTGGTTTTACAGCCTGCACCGGGATGGAGTGGTGGGGCGCGCGAAGCACGCCCGTGACCCTTTTTATTACTTGAAGCGGTGTACGTTCGACAGTTGCTTGTTGACGCTGAAGTTCTTGCGATACAGCAGCGCCATCTTGCCGATGACCTGGACCAGGTCCGCTTTGCCTGCCTTGCACAGTTCTGCAATAGCAGCCAGGCGAGCTTCGCGATCAAGGATGTTGACCTTGATCTTGATCAGTTCATGATCGTTCAGCGCACGTTCGAATTCGGCTAACACACCTTCAGTCAAACCGTTATCTGCCACAATCAGAACTGGTTTCAGATGGTGGCCAATGGATTTGTACTGTTTCTTCTGCTCTTGAGTGAGCGGCATAATCTGACCCCTGCGTCTGATCTTGTAAAAAGCGGCGGCCAGTTTACCCGAGCGAGTCCGGGACCGCCCAGTTAATCACGACCCGTTTTATTTTTCGAGGTGGCCCGTGGCCCGTTCCAAAACCAGCCTTAAGTGGCTACAAGAACATTTCAACGATCCTTACGTCAAAAAGGCGCAAAAGGACGGTTACCGGTCCCGGGCCAGCTACAAGTTGCTGGAACTCCAGGACAAGGACAAATTGTTCCGCCCAGGCATGAGCGTGATCGACCTGGGTGCCGCCCCGGGTGGCTGGTCCCAGGTGGCCAGTCGTCTGATTGGTGGGCAAGGCCGGTTGATCGCTTCTGACATCCTGGAGATGGACAGCATCCCGGATGTGACGTTCGTGCACGGGGACTTTACCCAGGACGCGGTCCTGGCCGAAATCCTGGAAGCCGTCGGAAATTCGCAGGTGGACCTTGTGATTTCCGACATGGCCCCCAATATGAGTGGATTACCGGCTGTTGATATGCCGCGAGCCATGTTCCTGTGCGAGTTGGCGCTGGATCTGGCGGGTCGGGTATTGCGTCCGGGTGGTGATTTCCTGGTCAAGGTCTTCCAGGGTGAAGGCTTCGACGAGTACCACAAGAACATTCGCAAGCTGTTCGACAAGGTGCAAATGCGTAAGCCGGACTCCTCGCGTGACCGGTCTCGCGAGCAGTATCTGCTGGCGCGGGGGTTCCGTGGCATCGAAGGCGCCGCCAGTGATGAGCGTCTTTGAGGGTTTGAAGGGAGTCGATAGGTTTTTTTATATCGCTTTCGTCACGAAGCTTTACGAATATTGTGTAGTCAAAGTTTCACAAAGGGTTACAGACGGCGCCTGCCAGTGTTGTAGGTAATGTAGTAAGTTAGGCCGGTGAATATCATGCGAAGCGCGCGCCAGTAGCGGAGCTTGCTTCAGAGGGTAGTTAATTGAACGATATGGCAAAGAATCTGATCCTGTGGTTGATCATCGCGGCTGTCCTGGTGACGGTGATGAACAACTTCTCCAGCCCTAACGAGCCGCAGACCCTCAACTATTCCGACTTCATCCAGCAAGTTAAGGATGGCAAGGTCGAGCGCGTAGCGGTTGATGGCTACGTGATCACCGGCAAACGCAACGATGGCGACAGCTTCAAGACCATTCGTCCGGCCATCCAGGACAACGGTCTGATCGGTGATCTGGTGGATAACCACGTGGTCGTCGAAGGCAAGCAGCCTGAGCAGCAGAGCATCTGGACCCAGTTGCTGGTAGCCAGCTTCCCGATCCTGGTGATCATCGCGGTGTTCATGTTCTTCATGCGCCAGATGCAAGGTGGTGCGGGAGGCAAGGGCGGACCGATGAGTTTCGGCAAGAGCAAGGCACGCCTGCTCTCCGAAGACCAGGTGAAAACCACGCTGGCTGACGTTGCCGGTTGCGACGAAGCCAAGGAAGAAGTGGGCGAGCTGGTCGAGTTCCTGCGCGATCCGGGCAAGTTCCAGCGATTGGGCGGCCGCATTCCTCGTGGTGTGCTGATGGTTGGCCCTCCGGGTACCGGTAAAACTTTGCTGGCCAAGGCGATTGCCGGCGAAGCCAAGGTGCCGTTCTTCACCATTTCCGGTTCCGACTTTGTCGAGATGTTCGTCGGTGTGGGCGCCAGCCGTGTTCGTGACATGTTCGAGCAGGCTAAGAAACATGCGCCTTGCATCATCTTCATCGATGAAATCGACGCCGTCGGTCGCCATCGTGGCGCCGGCATGGGCGGCGGTCATGATGAACGTGAGCAGACCCTCAACCAGTTGCTGGTTGAGATGGACGGCTTTGAAATGAACGACGGCATCATTGTGATCGCTGCTACCAACCGTCCGGACGTGCTGGACCCTGCATTGCTGCGTCCAGGCCGCTTCGACCGTCAGGTTGTGGTGGGCTTGCCGGATATCCGTGGTCGCGAACAGATCCTGAAAGTACACATGCGCAAAGTGCCAATGGGTGATGATGTGGCTCCGGCCGTGATTGCCCGTGGTACTCCTGGCTTCTCCGGTGCCGATCTGGCCAACCTGGTCAACGAGGCCTCGTTGTTCGCTGCCCGTACCGGCAAGCGTATCGTGGAGATGAAAGAGTTCGAATTGGCCAAGGACAAGATCATGATGGGCGCCGAGCGCAAGTCCATGGTCATGTCCGAGAAAGAGAAGCAGAACACCGCTTATCACGAAGCCGGTCACGCCATTGTCGGTCGTGTTGTGCCTGAGCACGACCCGGTCTACAAAGTGTCGATCATCCCGCGTGGTCGGGCGCTGGGTGTCACGATGTTCCTGCCGGAAGAAGACCGTTACAGCCTGTCCAAGCGCGCACTGATCAGTCAGATCTGCTCGCTGTACGGCGGTCGGATTGCCGAAGAGATGACCCTTGGCTTCGATGGCGTCACCACCGGCGCTTCCAACGACATCATGCGTGCCAGCCAGATTGCACGGAACATGGTGACCAAGTGGGGCTTGTCGGAAAAACTCGGTCCGCTGATGTATGCCGAAGAAGAAGGCGAAGTGTTCCTGGGGCGTGGCGGTGGTGGTCAAAACGCCAGCTTCTCCGGTGAGACAGCCAAGCTGATCGACTCCGAGGTGCGCAGCATCATTGACCAGTGCTACGGCACGGCCAAGCAGATTCTCACGGATAACCGCGACAAGCTGGATGCCATGGCGGATGCGCTGATGAAGTACGAGACCATTGATGCCGACCAGATCGACGACATCATGGCCGGCCGCACGCCGCGTGAACCTCGCGATTGGGAAGGCGGTTCTGGCACCTCTGGCACTCCACCCGTGGTTCAGAATGAACGCCCTGAAACCCCGATTGGCGGCCCGGCAGCTGACGTCTAAGGTTTGAAATGACTTCTGTGTTGTCCTCCACCCGGTTGCCTTGCGGCAACCGGGTTCTTGATTTGGCCCATACGCATGTCATGGGCATTCTCAATGTAACCCCCGACTCTTTCTCTGATGGCGGCCGCTTCAGTCAGCGCGATGCTGCATTGCGTCATGCAGAGGCCATGGTGGCGGCGGGAGCGACCCTGATTGATGTCGGCGGTGAGTCGACTCGGCCTGGTGCTCGACTGGTTTCTCCCTTGGAGGAGCTGGAGAGGGTCGCGCCAATAGTTGAACGCATTGCGCGTGAACTGGACGTGATCATCTCGGTTGATACATCAACCCCGGCGGTAATGCGCGAAACTGCACGCCTGGGGGCGGGAATGATTAACGATGTCCGCTCCCTTCAGCGTGACGGTGCGCTTGATGCGGCAGCGGCCACCGGTTTGCCGGTGTGTCTGATGCATATGCTGGGTGAGCCGAGCAATATGCAGGACAGTCCTCACTATGATGATCTTGTTGGTGAGGTGAGTGGATTTCTTGCCGAGCGGGTTGCGCACTGCGTTGCCGCCGGGATTGCTGTGGAAAAGATCGTCCTCGATCCCGGTTTCGGCTTTGCCAAGACCCTGCAGCACAATCTAAGTCTGTTCAAGCATATGGAGTCCTTGCATGCCCTTGGTCGGCCTCTTCTGGTCGGCGTTTCGCGCAAGAGCATGATAGGGCTTGCGCTGAATCGCCCGGTGGGTGAGCGACTGTACGGTGGTCTTGCACTGGCGGCGCTTGCAGTCACCAAGGGTGCGCGTATCTTGCGGGTGCATGATGTTGCCGAGACGGTGGATGTGGTGCGTATGATTGCCGCGGTAGAATCAGCCGAATAAGAATGATGGAGCACTTATGACTAAAAAATATTTTGGCACCGACGGTATTCGCGGTCGGGTCGGCGAGTTTCCGATTACTCCTGATTTCATGCTCAAGCTCGGCTGGGCCGCAGGTATGGCGTTCCGCAGCATGGGCGCGTGCCGCATCCTGGTGGGCAAGGACACTCGGATTTCGGGTTACATGTTCGAGTCGGCGCTGGAGGCGGGGTTGTCTGCTGCGGGTGCCGATGTGATGCTGCTGGGGCCGATGCCGACGCCGGCCATCGCTTACCTGACGCGCACCTTTCACGCTGAAGCCGGTATCGTGATCAGTGCTTCGCATAATCCTCATGATGACAACGGCATCAAGTTCTTCTCGGGTCAGGGCACCAAGCTGCCGGACGAGATCGAGTTGATGATCGAAGAGCTCCTGGATGCGCCGATGACGGTGGTTGAGTCCAGCAAGCTTGGCAAGGTGTCGCGTATCAACGACGCCTCCGGCCGATACATTGAGTTCTGCAAAAGCAGCGTGCCAAGCAGCACCAATTTTGCCGGCCTGAAGATTGTGGTCGATTGCGCCCATGGTGCGACCTACAAGGTCGCGCCGAGCGTATTCAAGGAGCTGGGCGCAGACGTGACAGTGCTGTCGGCCCAGCCTAACGGGTTGAACATCAACGAGAACTGCGGCTCCACCCATATGGAGCAGTTGCAGGCCGCTGTACTTGCCGGGCATGCCGACCTGGGTATCGCCTTTGATGGTGATGGTGATCGTGTACTGATGGTGGATCACACGGGTGTCATTGTTGATGGTGATGACCTCCTGTTCATCATTGCTCGCGACCTGCACGAGCGTAACAAGCTGCAGGGCGGTGTCGTCGGTACGCTGATGAGTAACCTGGGGCTTGAACTGGCCCTGGCGGATCTGGGTATTCCGTTCGTGCGTGCCAATGTCGGTGACCGTTATGTGATCGCGGAACTGCTTGAGCGCAACTGGCAGGTAGGTGGTGAGAATTCCGGACACGTAGTCTGCTTCCAGCACACCACGACAGGCGATGCGATCATTGCTGCGCTGCAGGTGCTTATGGCCATGAAGCGTCGTGAAGAAAGTCTGGCCCAGGCGCGCCAGGCCATGCGCAAGTGCCCGCAAGTATTGCTGAACGTGCGTTTTGCGGGCGGCTCAAATCCTATTGAGCATCCGGCTGTCAAAGAGGCATGTGAGCGTGTAACCCTGGCAATGGAGGGGCGTGGCCGTGTGTTGTTGCGCAAGTCCGGCACAGAGCCGTTGGTGCGTGTCATGGTCGAAGGTGATGACGAAACACAGGTTCGCGGCCATGCCGAAGACCTGGCAAAACTGGTAACTGAAGTTTGCGCCTGAATTCGGCTTGCCAGTGATGATGTGGTTGGGTAACATCTGCGCCCACTTTGACCGACGAGGTACAGCATGCGTCGCACTATGGTAGCTGGTAACTGGAAGATGCACGGTACCCGCGCCAGTGTCGCTGAGCTGATCAATGGCCTTCGTCACTTGGCCTTGCCGAGCGGTGTTGATGTCGCGGTTTTCCCGCCTTGCTTGCATATCACCCAAGTGGTTGATGGCTTGAAGGGCAAGTCGATCCAGGTCGGCGCGCAGAATTCTGCGGTGGAAGCCATGCAAGGCGCATTGACCGGTGAGATTGCACCGAGCCAGTTGGTCGATGCGGGTTGTTCCTATGTGCTTGTCGGGCACTCCGAGCGCCGTCAGATGATGGGCGAGCGTGATGGAGCACTCAATCGCAAGTTCGCAGCAGCACAGGCTTGTGGCTTGATTCCGGTGTTGTGCATAGGGGAAACCCTGGAGCAGCGCGAATCGGGCAAGACTCTTGAAGTTGTCTCGCGTCAGCTGGGCAGCATCATCGAGGAGTTGGGTGTTGGTGCGTTTGCAAAGGCAGTAATCGCTTACGAGCCGGTCTGGGCCATTGGTACCGGGCTGACTGCTACACCGCAACAAGCGCAGGATGTGCACGCAGCCATCCGCGCGCAGTTGGCGGCAGAGAATTCTGAAGTCGCACAAGGTGTGCGTCTTCTATACGGCGGCAGCGTGAAGGCGGCCAATGCGGTCGAACTGTTCGGCATGCCGGATATCGATGGGGGGCTCATTGGTGGAGCTTCCCTGAATGCAGATGAGTTCGGTGCGATCTGTCGCGCCGCGGGAAACTGAAAAAATGCTGGAAACAGTCGTAGTCGTTTTTCATCTGTTGGCTGCTCTGAGCGTAGTTGCTCTGGTTTTGCTGCAACAGGGTAAAGGTGCGGATGCTGGTGCGTCTTTCGGTGCAGGTGCTTCAAATACTGTGTTCGGAAGCCAAGGTTCCTCTACCTTTCTTAGTAAGTTTACTGCTATACTTGCCGCCGGTTTCTTCATAACCAGCTTGGGGTTAGGTTACTTTGCTAAAGAGAAAGCTCATGTGCTGACTCAAGTAGGTCTCCCGAACCCAGCAGTGTTGGAAGTACCAAAAGCAAAACCGGCTTCTGATGATGTCCCGGTGCTTCAAGAGCAAAAGTCGGCTACTCCAGCGACTGACGTGCCTCCAGCTCAAGAGCAGAAGTAAGAAGGGTTGTAAACGCTGTATTGCCGAGGTGGTGGAATTGGTAGACACGCAACCTTGAGGTGGTTGTGCCCATAGGGTGTAGGGGTTCGAGTCCCCTTCTCGGTACCAATTGTCAGGAGAGCCCGCTGTTGCGGGCTTTCTTGTAGGTGGAAGGTTACATTGACCCTGTAAGGGATCGGTCGTATACTTCCGCCCCAGCTTTGTCGCGGGGTGGAGCAGTCTGGTAGCTCGTCGGGCTCATAACCCGAAGGTCGTCGGTTCAAATCCGGCCCCCGCAACCAGTTTTAGCGGAGCCCCTTTTAAGGGGCTTTTTGTTAGCTGGACACTTTCAACGCCGCTGTTCGACGGCGTTTCAAGGATGGGCGTTTCGCCCATTTTTTTATTTTGCACAGCATGCACATACATGCACGAGGGGGTTCAGGTGTCGAGCAAGCTAGAAGAGTTGCAGGCCTTGTTGGCCCCGGTGGTCGTGGCCCTAGGCTATGAATGCTGGGGTATTGAGTTTTCGGCTCAAGGTCGCCACTCAATGTTGCGCGTTTATATCGATAAAGAGGGCGGCGTGCTGGTGGACGATTGTGCCATTGTCAGCCGGCAGATCAGCGGTGTGCTGGATGTTGAAGATCCGATCTCCGTTGAATACACCCTCGAAGTTTCCTCGCCAGGCATGGAACGCCCACTGTTCACTATTGATCAGTTTGCAAAATTTGCCGGTGAACAAGTGAAGATCAAGCTGCGATCTCCCTTTGAAGGGCGACGCAACTTTCAGGGCCTTCTGCGCGGTGTAGAAGAACAGGATGTCGTGGTGCAGGTAGAAGACCATGAATTCCTGTTGCCGATCGATATGATCGACAAGGCCAACATTATTCCCAGTTTTGACTGAGACGCGGATCCCGCGGATCCAATGGCTTGCGAAAGGCGAGGCGTACGATGAGCAAAGAAGTACTGCTGGTTGTTGAGTCGGTATCCAATGAAAAGGGCGTACCGGCAAACGTGATTTTTGAAGCGCTGGAGCTGGCCCTGGCCACTGCTACCAAAAAGCGTTTTGAAGACGAAGTTGATCTGCGTGTGGAAATCAACCGCCACACCGGTGCCTATGAGACTTTCCGTCGCTGGACGGTCGTCGAAGAAGCCGATCTTGATGATCCGGCCATCGAAACCTGGCCAAGCAAGGTTGCCGAAACGCATCCTGGTGCCAAGGTCGGTGATGTCGTCGAAGAAAAGATCGAATCGATCGAATTCGGCCGTATCGCTGCACAGACCGCCAAACAGGTCATCGTGCAGAAGGTTCGCGAAGCCGAGCGCGCTCAAGTCGTTGACGCCTATCGCGAGCGCCTGGGTGAAATCATCTCCGGCACCGTGAAAAAAGTCACCCGCGATAACGTGATCGTCGACCTGGGCAACAACGCCGAAGCGTTGCTGGCTCGCGAAGACATCATTTCCCGCGAAACCTTCCGTGTCGGCGTGCGCCTGCGTGCGCTGCTCAAGGAAATCCGCACCGAGAACCGCGGCCCGCAGCTGATCCTGTCGCGTACCGCACCGGAAATGCTGATCGAGCTGTTCCGTATCGAAGTGCCGGAGATCGCCGAAGGCCTGATCGAAGTCATGGCTGCGTCCCGCGACCCGGGTTCGCGCGCCAAGATCGCGGTCCGCTCCAAGGACAAACGCATCGACCCGCAGGGCGCGTGCATTGGTATGCGCGGTTCGCGTGTTCAGGCAGTGTCGGGCGAGTTGGGTGGTGAGCGTGTGGACATCGTGCTGTGGGACGATAACCCGGCGCAGTTTGTCATCAACGCCATGTCGCCGGCTGAAGTGGCGGCAATTATCGTTGACGAGGATGCCCATGCCATGGACATCGCCGTTGGCGCAGACAATCTGGCTCAGGCCATTGGTCGTGGTGGTCAGAACGTGCGTCTGGCCAGCCAACTGACCGGTTGGACCCTGAACGTGATGACCGAATCGGACATCCAGGCTAAGCAGCAAGCTGAAACCGGTGACATCCTGCGCAACTTCATCGAAGAGCTCGAAGTCGATGAAGACCTGGCGCAGGTGCTGGTAGATGAAGGCTTCACCAGCCTGGAAGAGATTGCCTACGTACCGTTGGAAGAAATGCTCAACATCGACGGCTTTGACGAAGACACCGTCAACGAGCTTCGCGCTCGGGCCAAGGATCGTTTGTTGACTAAAGCCATCGCTACTGAGGAAAAGCTGGCAGACGCCCATCCGGCCGAAGACCTGCTCTCGCTTGAGGGTATGGACAAGGATTTGGCGATGGAACTGGCGGTGCGCGGCGTAATTACCCGCGAAGACCTGGCCGAGCAGTCTATTGACGATCTGCTCGACATCGACGGCATTGACGATGATCGTGCCGGCAAGTTGATCATGGCCGCCCGAGCCCATTGGTTCGAGTAACTAGGCGCGGCCTGAGGAGAGAAGTGCATGACGCAAGTCACGGTGAAACAACTGGCCGATGAGGTCAAAACACCGGTAGAGCGCCTGTTGCAGCAGATGCGTGAGGCAGGTCTGCCGCACACCGCCGCCGATGAAGGTGTGAGCGATAGTGAGAAGCAGTCTTTGCTGACTCACTTGAAGAGCAGCCACAAGGCGAAAGTGGAAGAACCGCGCAAGATTACATTGCAGCGCAAAACCACCAGCACCCTGCGTGTTGCTGGTAGCAAGAGCATCAGCGTTGAAGTACGCAAGAAGAAAGTCTTCGTACAGCGCAGCCCGGAAGAAATCGAAGCCGAGCGCAAACGCGAACTGGAAGAACGTCGCGCAGTAGAAAATGCTGCTCGTCAGAAGGCTGAAGAAGAAGCCAAGCGTCGCGCCGAAGAAGAAGCGCGTCGCCAGCCTGCTGCTGCGCAACCTGCTGCCACTGAAGCGGTCGCCGCGCCTAGCGCGCCAGTTGAAGCTGTGCGTGAGGCCGCTCCGGTTGCCGCTGCACCAGCACCGGCTGCTGACGCCCGTAAACGCGACGAACCTCGTCGTCCGGACAAACCACGTGCCGACGATAACAATCGTCGCGGTGGTGGTGGCGATGGCGAGCGCAAAAACGCTCCGCATCGTGCCTCGGTCAAAGAGAAAGCGCCTGCTCCACGCGTTGCCCCACGTACTACTGACGAAGAAAGCGATGGCTTCCGTCGTGGTGGTCGCGGCAAGGCCAAGCTGAAGAAACGCAACGCCCACGGTTTCCAGAGCCCAACCGGCCCTGTCGTGCGTGAAGTGAAGATCGGCGAGACCATCACTGTGGGCGATCTGGCCCAGCAGATGTCGGTCAAGGCTGCTGAAATCATCAAGTTCATGTTCAAGCTGGGCACACCGGCCACCATCAACCAGGTACTGGATCAGGAAACTGCCCAACTGGTTGCTGAAGAGCTGGGCCACAAAGTGACCCTGGTCAGCGACACCGCCCTGGAAGATTCCCTGGCCGAGTCCCTGAAGTTTGAAGGTGAGGCGGTTTCCCGTGCACCGGTTGTGACCGTAATGGGCCACGTTGACCACGGTAAAACCTCCCTGCTCGACTATATCCGTCGTGCCAAGGTAGCCGCAGGCGAAGCCGGCGGTATCACCCAGCACATCGGCGCGTACCACGTTGAAACCGACCGTGGCATGGTGACGTTCCTCGATACCCCTGGTCACGCTGCGTTTACCGCAATGCGTGCCCGTGGTGCCAAGGCGACCGACATCGTGATCCTGGTGGTTGCAGCCGACGACGGCGTGATGCCACAAACCATCGAAGCCGTTCAGCATGCCAAGGCAGCTGGCGTTCCGCTGGTAGTCGCTGTGAACAAAATCGACAAGCCGGGCGCCGATCTCGATCGCATCCGTAGCGAACTGTCGGTTCACGGCGTGACATCCGAAGAGTGGGGTGGCGACACTCCATTCGTACCGGTTTCCGCGAAGATGGGTACTGGTGTTGACGAACTGCTCGAAGCCGTTCTGCTGCAAGCCGAAGTTCTGGAACTGACTGCCACTCCATCGGCTCCTGGCCGTGGCGTTGTAGTTGAGTCCCGTCTGGACAAGGGCCGTGGCCCGGTTGCGACCGTTCTGGTTCAAGACGGTACCCTGCGCCAAGGCGACATGGTGCTGGTCGGTTCGAACTACGGCCGTGTACGTGCCATGCTCGACGAGAACGGCAAGCCAATCAAGGAAGCCGGCCCGGCTATCCCGGTCGAGATCCTCGGCCTGGACGGTACACCGGACGCTGGTGACGAGATGAGCGTGGTTGCCGACGAGAAGAAAGCCCGTGAAGTGGCTCTGTTCCGTCAAGGCAAGTTCCGTGAAGTCAAGCTGGCCCGTGCTCACGCCGGCAAGCTGGAAAACATCTTCGAGAACATGGGCCAGGAAGAGAAGAAGACGCTTAACATCGTCCTCAAATCTGACGTACGTGGTTCCCTCGAAGCGTTGAACGGCGCTTTGAACGGCCTGGGTAACGACGAAGTACAAGTGCGCGTTGTCGGTGGCGGTGTCGGTGGTATCACCGAGTCCGACGCCAACCTGGCACTGGCTTCCAACGCTGTACTGTTCGGCTTCAACGTGCGTGCCGATGCCGGCGCTCGCAAGATCGTCGAGCAGGAAGGCCTGGACATGCGTTACTACAACGTCATCTACGACATCATCGAAGACGTCAAGAAAGCCCTCACCGGCATGCTTGGCAGCGACGTCCGGGAGAACATCCTGGGTATTGCCGAAGTACGTGACGTGTTCCGCTCGCCGAAATTCGGCGCGATCGCCGGCTGCATGGTGGTTGAAGGCACTGTGTACCGTAACCGTCCAATCCGTGTACTGCGTGAAGACATCGTTATCTTCGAAGGCGAGCTGGAATCCCTGCGCCGCTTCAAGGATGACGCTTCCGAAGTACGTGCCGGCATGGAATGCGGTATCGGCGTCAAGAGCTACAACGACGTCAAGGCTGGCGACAAGATCGAAGTCTACGAGAAGGTTCAGGTTGCTCGCAGCCTCTAACTCGCGCACTTCAGGAGCCACGCAACGCGTGGGCATGCAATTGCCCCGCGCAGCGTACGGACTCTAAACGCAACGCCCGGTCTGGCTTTTGTCAGGCCGGGCGTTTGCCGCTTTCAGACCCCACGGGTTTCACCGTGTGGCAGTAACAGGTAACAAGACATGGCAAAAGAATACAGCCGTACCCAGCGTATCGGCGATCAGATGCAGCGCGAGCTGGCCCAATTGATCCGTCGCGAAGTCAAAGACCCACGCGTTGGCCTGGTCACCATCACCGCCGTTGAAGTGAGCCGTGACGTGGGTCACGCCAAGATCTTCATCACCGTGATGGGGCAGGACAACAGCGAAGAAATCGCGCAAAGCATCAAGGTGCTCAACTCGGCTGCAGGCTTCCTGCGCATGCAGTTGGCCCGTGAAATGAAGCTGCGCAGTGTTCCTCAGCTGCACTTTCACTACGATGAGAGCGTCGTGCGGGGTGCACATCTGTCGGCCCTGATCGAGCGCGCCGTGGCTGAAGACAGCCAGCACCCGTCCACACCTGAAGACGCCAAGGAGTAAGCGGTGGCTCAGGTCAAACGTATCCGTCGCAACGTCAGCGGCATCATTCTGCTCGACAAGCCCATTGGTTTTACCTCCAATGCCGCGTTGCAGAAGGTCCGCTGGCTGCTCAATGCCGAAAAGGCCGGGCACACCGGCAGCCTCGATCCACTGGCCACCGGCGTGTTGCCGTTGTGCTTTGGCGAGGCCACCAAGTTCTCCCAATACCTGCTCGACTCCGACAAGGGTTATGAAACCCTGATGCAACTGGGCAAGACCACCACCACGGCCGACGCCGAAGGTGATGTTTTGCAGGTTCGCGAAGTGACCGTTGGTCGTGCTGATATTGAAGCTGCTTTACCCGCTTTTCGTGGGGAAATCAGTCAGATACCGCCGATGTACTCGGCGCTCAAGCGTGATGGCCAGCCTCTTTACAAGCTGGCACGTGCGGGCGAAGTAGTGGAGCGCGAACCGCGTTCTGTTACTATTGCGCGCTTGGAATTGCTCGCCTGTGAAGGCGACACCGCCCGGTTGGCCGTGGACTGCAGCAAAGGCACCTATATCCGTACCCTGGTGGAAGATATTGGTGAAAAGCTCGGTTGCGGCGCGTACGTTGCAGAACTGCGGCGCACCCAGGCCGGTCCTTTCAGCCTGGCCCAGACGGTCACGCTGGAAGAGTTGGAAGCGGTACACGCCGAAGGCGGCAATGAAGCAGTTGATCGCTTCCTGATGCCATCGGACAGCGGTTTGCTCGATTGGCCATTGCTGCACTTCTCGGAGCACAGCGCGTTCTACTGGCTCAACGGCCAGCCGGTACGTGCCCCGGATGCCCCGAAGTTCGGCATGGTGCGGGTACAGGATCATAACGGTCGCTTTATCGGTATCGGTGAAGTGAGCGAAGACGGGCGCATCGCGCCGCGTCGACTGATTCGGTCAGAATGACCGAACGAGTGTGGCTGTTAACAGGCACGGTCAACACTCATTTTTAGATACAGGGATTTGTCCCTGGCCTGTTGAAACTGCCCTTTGGGTGGTTTCCTGAAAAAAGGATTGCCTCATGGCTCTCGACGTTCAAGAAAAAGCACAAATCGTTGCTGACTATCAGCAAGCTGTTGGTGACACTGGTTCGCCAGAAGTGCAAGTTGCATTGCTGACCCACAACATCAACAAGCTGCAAGGTCACTTCAAGGCCAACGGTAAAGACCACCACTCGCGTCGTGGTCTGATCCGCATGGTAAACCAGCGCCGTAAGCTGCTGGACTACCTGAAAGGCAAGGATCTGGGTCGTTATCAGACTCTGATCGGTCGCCTGGGTCTGCGTCGCTAATAAGCGATTGCGCTAGAGGTTGGTTGTCTGCCGTGTGCCAGTGGGATTCCCGCTGGCCCATGGCAGGCTCCCAGCCTCAAGTTTTATCTGGACACACGTTTTACCCTGGACGAGCGTCGGGCCGATTCCCGGCATTGCCCAAGAATTTCGCAAGAAGACAAGTTCCCCAAGAGCCACAAAGAAGGTAGGACACCGTGAACCCGGTTATCAAAAAATTCCAGTTCGGTCAGTCGACCGTTACCCTCGAGACAGGCCGTATCGCCCGTCAAGCCTCCGGCGCAGTGCTGGTTACCGTTGATGACGACGTTACCGTACTGGTGACCGTTGTTGGCGCCAAGACCGCTGACCCGAGCAAAGGCTTCTTCCCCCTGTCCGTTCACTACCAGGAAAAGACTTACGCTGCCGGTAAGATCCCTGGCGGTTTCTTCAAGCGCGAAGGCCGTCCTTCCGAGAAAGAAACCCTGACTTCCCGACTGATCGACCGTCCGATCCGTCCGCTGTTCCCAGAAGGCTTCATGAACGAAGTGCAGGTTGTCTGCACCGTCGTTTCCACCAGCAAGAAGACCGATCCGGACATCGCTGCGATGATCGGTACCTCGGCGGCCCTGGCCATCTCCGGTATTCCTTTCGATGGCCCGATCGGCGCCGCCCGCGTTGCATTCCACGAAAGCACCGGCTACCTGCTGAACCCGACTTACGAGCAACTGAAAGCATCGAGCCTGGACATGGTCGTTGCCGGTACCTCGGAAGCCGTGCTGATGGTTGAATCGGAAGCCAAAGAGCTGACCGAAGACCAGATGCTGGGCGCCGTACTGTTCGCCCACGACGAGTTCCAGGCTGTCATCAAGGCTGTCACCGAACTGGCTGCCGAAGCTGCCAAGCCAACCTGGAGCTGGGCTCCACAGGCTGAAGCCACCGAACTGCTGGGCGCTATCCGCTCCGAGTTCGGCGCTGCCATCTCCGACGCCTACACCATCACCGTCAAGGCCGACCGTTATGCTCGCCTGGGCGAGTTGAAGGATCAGGTTGTCGCCAAGCTGTCCGGTGAAGAAGGCCAGCCTTCCGCCAGCGACGTCAAAGCGGCTTTCGGTGAGATCGAATACCGCACCGTCCGCGAAAACATCGTTAACGGCAAGCCACGTATCGACGGTCGCGACACTCGTACCGTGCGCCCGCTGAACATCGAAGTCGGCGTTCTGCCGAAGACTCACGGTTCGGCCCTGTTCACCCGTGGTGAAACCCAGGCGCTGGTCGTTGCGACCCTGGGTACCGCCCGTGACGCACAGTTGCTGGACACCCTGGAAGGCGAGAAAAAAGACCCGTTCATGCTGCACTACAACTTCCCTCCGTTCTCGGTGGGCGAGTGCGGTCGCATGGGTGGTGCTGGTCGTCGCGAAATCGGTCACGGCCGTCTGGCCCGCCGTTCGGTCCAGGCCATGCTGCCTGCCGCTGACGTGTTCCCGTACACCATCCGTGTTGTGTCGGAAATCACCGAATCCAACGGTTCCAGCTCCATGGCTTCCGTTTGCGGTGCTTCCCTGGCACTGATGGACGCCGGTGTGCCGATGAAGGCGCCGGTTGCCGGTATCGCCATGGGCCTGGTTAAAGAAGGCGAGAAGTTCGCCGTCCTGACCGACATCCTGGGCGACGAAGACCACCTGGGCGACATGGACTTCAAGGTAGCCGGTACCGCCAAAGGTGTGACCGCGCTGCAGATGGACATCAAGATCAAGGGTATCACCGAAGAGATCATGGAAATCGCCCTGGGCCAAGCCCTGGAAGCGCGCCTGAACATCCTCGGCCAGATGAACCAGATCATTGGTCAGTCCCGTACCGAACTGTCGGAAAATGCTCCGACCATGATCGCGATGAAAATCGACACCGACAAAATCCGTGATGTTATCGGTAAAGGCGGCGCGACCATTCGTGCGATCTGCGAAGAAACCAAGGCTTCGATCGATATCGAAGACGACGGCTCGATCAAGATCTTCGGCGAAACCAAGGAAGCGGCTGAAGCAGCACGTCAGCGCGTCCTGGGCATCACTGCCGAGGCCGAGATCGGCAAGATCTACGTCGGTAAGGTTGAGCGCATCGTCGACTTCGGCGCATTCGTCAACATCCTGCCGGGCAAAGACGGTCTGGTGCACATCTCCATGCTGAGCGACGCTCGCGTTGAGAAAGTCACCGACATTCTGAAGGAAGGCCAGGAAGTGGAAGTGCTGGTACTGGACGTGGACAACCGCGGCCGTATCAAGCTGTCCATCAAGGACGTAGCAGCAGCCAAAGCTTCGGGCGTTTAATCACCCAAGGCTTCAGGTTGAAAAAGAGGACTCTTCGGAGTCCTTTTTTTTGGATGCAGGAAAGTACCTAAAAATCAGGCGCTTAAATGAGAGCAAAAGCCGCAACTTGCATGCAGGCGCGGGCGGCATCATGCAAGTTGCACGAATCCGAAATTTTCTGTTTTTTATAAGTTGTTGTTTATAAAGGGTTTTATTGATGATTCGGACTTGGCACACTGCCTGCAATAACCCTGTTAACGCTGCAGCATCAAGGTTCACACACTGCAGACTTTTAATAAAACAGGAGTTACTCGTATGAAGAAGTTCGCTCTCGCTACTGCTACCGCTCTGACCCTGGCCATGGGTGCCAACGTTGCCTTTGCCCAGACTTCCCAAGCGCCAATGACCCTTGCAGCGGGTGAAGCCACCAAGGCGAAAGAAGCTACTTCCGACACTTGGATCACTACCAAAGTCAAAGCTGACCTGCTGACCGAAAAAGGTATTCCAGGTTCCGACATCAAGGTTGAAACCAATAAAGGCGTGGTTTCCCTTTCTTCTGACGTCGCTATCTCGGACTCGCAAAAAGCGACTGCCGTAGCCATCACCAAAAAAATCAAAGGTGTAACCGCTGTTTCGGCTGACGGCCTGCTGGCTGGCGGCGCGACCAAGGCGGACAACGTCGACAAAACCAAAAGCGCAGCAGCAGGCGCTAAAGAGTCCACCTCCGATACCTGGATCACCACCAAAGTAAAAGCTGACCTGGTAACCGAGAAAGGCATCCCTGGTACCGACATCAAAGTCGAAACCAATAAAGGTGTAGTGTCCCTGTCTTCGACCACCCCGGTCACTGAAGCTCAGAAAACTACCGCGGTGAACATCACCAAGAAAATCAAAGGCGTTAAAGCTGTATCGGCCGACGGCCTGAAAGCAGAGTAACCCTTGGAGCTTCGTCTGAACGAGACGGCGGCGGCTTAGGGTGAGTTAGATATCCACCCGATGCACCTCTGGAGTTCATGCGACCGACCACACGGATGTGGTCATTACAGGCCCCGGCACTTGTGTCGGGGCCTGTTCTATTGTGGGCTGTTCCTACAGGGCTTATTCGGCATCCAGGTGCATTGGCGTAACGACGCGACCATCTTTCTCCGCCTGGCCCAGATTGGCATCAATGAAGTACACCCGGTCATCTTCCAATTGGCCTTTATCCACCAGGTAATCCTTGATGGTGCTGGCACGGTCCTGGCCAAGTTGGCGTAGCAGTACGTCGCTGCCACTCCAGAATTTGATCACGCCGTCGCGAAGCTTAGCGCTGCGCTCATCGCTGCTCAGGTCCTTCCATTCGGCCGGCGGTTGTTGTTTCAGGCGGGTGCGGTAGATGCCTTCCAGCAAGGGGGCTTTTTCCTTCTCGGGTACGACGAGCAACGACGCCTGGGCGGGTACTTTGTCACCGCGACGTTGAAGAATCTTGTAGTAGTTGTACTGGTATTCACGCTCTAGCCGCTGGGCCGCAAGGAATGGCCCATCGCTGCTGGCTGCGGCGGTGCCTTCGATTTCCAGGCGCAGGGTAGGACGCTCTTTCAGCGCTTTGGCCAGTGTGTTCAAGGCGCTTTCGGCATCCTTGTTCAACTCGCTGGAACCGGCGGCGAACGACACATTACCGAGATCTTCCGAGCCGCCACCGGTCACCAACCCACCGATAAACTTGAAAGGCGCCGTTGCCGCGCGTACCACGAGGTTACGCAGGGTCTGCCATACGATCGGCATCACGCTGAATTGCGGGTTGTTCAAGTCACCGGTTACCGGCAATTCGATGGAGATCTTGCCATCACTGTCCTTGAGCAAAGCGACGGCCAGGCGAATCGGCAAGTCCACGGCATCGGCGCTGTCGACTTTCTCGCCCAATTGCAATTGCTCAACCACCACCTTGTTCTCGGCCTTCAACTGGCCTTTGGTGATTACGTAGTGCAGGTCGAGGTTCAGCCGTCCCTTGCGGATACGGAAGCCAGCGAACTTGCCGGAATAAGGCGTCAGGGTGGTCAGTTCGACACGCTTGAAGCTGGTCGCAATGTCCAGCGCCGCCATCGGGTCGAACGGGTTCACGCTGCCCTTGATAGTCACTGGCGCATAGCGATCAACCTTGCCCTTGATATCGACGCTGGCCGGTTTGGCCTGGCGACTGTCGATAGTGCCGATCTGCCCGTTGAGCTGTTGAATCGCGGTGGCGAAGTTGGGGGTAAGGCTGAAATCGGCAAAATTGGCCGAGCCGTCATTAATCGCAATCTGCCCGATGCGGATGCCCAGGGGCTTGTCCTTGCTGGCGGGTTTGGAACCTTTGTCGGGCGCTTGTGGAATCAGCAGGTCATCCACGTTGGTGGTGCGGTCGTCGTTGATCATGAAGCGCGCATACGGCTGCAGCAGGTTGACCTTGTCGATCGACAGGCTGTCGCCGTGCTGGTAGTTCACGCCTTCGAGCACCAGGCGCTGCCATTTGAGAAAGTCGCGGGTCTTGAGGGTATCCAGGGTGTGCAATTGATCGACTTGAGCCCGGCCGGTGACCTGCAACTTCAGCGGATCGGTGCTTTTGAGGTTCACATCAAGATTGCTGCCGAGCATACCGCTGCGCAGTTCCAGGCGAATGAACGGGCTGATGTAGGACTGGGCCACCCGCAGGTCGATGTCCTGGGAATTCACTTTCAGCCTGGCACTGACCGGGTCGAGGTTGACCTCGCCGGTCGCCTGGAGCTTGCCTTGCTTGCCCACGCCGGAGTCGACCTTCACGGTAAACGGGCTCCGGTTGAGGCTGTCGAAATTCTGCATGTCGACGTTCAACGGGCCGAGTTCCAGCGCTACTGCTGGCTTGGCCTGTCGATCGGCCAGGTGCACCTGGTAGTTACGCAGTTGCACGTCCTTGAGCAGCACTTGCCACGGTTTGCTTGGCGCGGCGGGTTCGGCTTTTGGCGAGTCGGCGGTGGCGGGTGCGTTTTTCGCTTCGGGTGCCTTGGCCGGTTTGCTCGGCTGGCTGGCGAACAGTTTCTGCCAGTCCAGTTGCCCGTCAGCCTCAAGGGCCGCCCAGGTCTCCAGTTTGTTACTGCGGATCTTGCCGACCACCACTTGCTGCTTGGCCAGGTCCACCGTGGTCTCGCTGACGTCCAGGCGCTCCAGGCGCACCAATGGGCGGCCGTCCGGTGCCTTGATGGCAAAGGGCGCGATGCTGGCGGCGGTGTTGGTCAGGTTCAGCTCGGTCTCTTTGGCCAGGCTGAATTTGTACTCGGTGCTGAAGTTGAGCACGCCGTCTTCAAGCACCAGTGGCAGCGCGTCACGTACATAGGGCCACCAGGCTTTCATCTTGCCGTTGGTGACCTTCAACGTGCCTTCGGAGGTGATCGGCACCAGGCTGAAATTGCCTTTCCAGTCGATCTGTCCACCTGCGGGGCCGGCTGCGACCAGGGTCATGTCGGCATTGTCTTCGGGCAGGGTGCTGAGGTTCTTCAGCTCGAAGTCGAGTGTGTCGTAGAGGAATTCGATGGGCTCGCTGGGGCGCAAGTCTTCGAAATGCACATAGCCGCCGGCCAGCTTGATGCTGTCGATACGCAAAGGGAACGGTTTGGCATCCGGATTGGTCGGTGTTGGCTCGCTGGGCGGCAGTTTGAACAACTGCGCCAGGTTGAGTTGGCCGGACTTGTCGAACAGCAGCTCGGTCTTGGGCTTGTCCAGCTGTATATCGGCCAGGTGCAGGGCGCGGGTCCAGAGGCTGTCGAGCTGCAGGTTGGCGTAGAGGCGTTCGAACCCGACTTGTTCCTTGCCGGGTTCACCGATCTTCAGGCCCCACAGGGTCAGTTCCAGGCTGAACGGGTTGAGCTCGATTCGCTCGATCCGCGCCGGCACCGTGGCGTAATTGGCCAACTGCTGGTTGGCGATGCGAAGGGCGATGCCGGGGAGAATCAAAAAGCCCAGCAAGCTGTACAGGGCAAGGGCGGTCAACAAGGCGCCAGCGGCGCGAATCAATCCTTTGGGCATGGGGCGGCGCCATCTATGTCAAACAGGAGTGCCTTGGAGTATGGCACGGGTTTTCGGTTCCGAAGAGCAAGGGCCTTTGAGAAACGTCTTACAGTTGGAGTAGCAGGGTTTTCAGGGGCGGTTGCTGATCCTGGGACGGGAAGTCCGCTCCAGGCGTCATGATTTTCCAGTCACGCACCGGGCGCCCGGCTTTTTCCGCGCAGCGCAGCACCTGTTCGCGCCAATCCTCCATGCTGACTTTCGCCAGGTTGTTGCAGCAGATCAGCACGCCATTGTCAGCGGTGGCCAGCAGGGCTGGCTTGAGCAGGCTCTGGTAGTCGCGCAGCAGGTCGACGGTGCCGAACGCGCTCTTGGCCCAGGCCGGTGGATCCAGCAGCACCAGGTCGTATTGACGTTGCTCCAGGCGCGGATAACTCGGCAGCTTTTGCCCACGGCGCTGGGTGATCGGCAGGCCTGCCAATTGGCGAATCGCCGGGAAGTAGTCGGACTGTACGAACTCCATGCTCGGCAATTGCGGGTTCAGCAAGCCGTTTTCGCGACCGACCGCCAGGTTGCCCTCGGCAAAGTCCAGGTTGCACACCTCGCGGGCGCCACCGGCGGCTGCGCTCAGGCCCACGCCGCAGGTGTAGGCGAACAGGTTGAGCACGCTTTTTCCGGCGCTGTTGGCCTTGACCCAGCCGCGGGTGTTACGCAGGTCGAGGAACAGCAGCGGGTCCTGGCCGGCATGCCGCCCACGCACGCGGTAACTGAGGCCCCACTCGTGGCCAACCAGGTCCTGCAGTGCGGCGGGTTCGGCGCGATACACCGTGTCTTCGCGGTCGATGCGCGAATTGCCACGGGCGCGATCGTTGTACACCAGCAGCAACTCCAGGCCCATGTACTGGTTGACCTGTTGATGCAGGTCCAGCAGGTCGGCGGTTTCCAGGGATTGGTGGAAACTCTGCACCAGCAACTGCGGGCCGTAGCGGTCGATGGTCAGGCCCCCGGCGCCTTCCTGGCTGCCATGGAACAGCCGGTAACAGTCGGTGCCCTGTGCGTGCAACTCGCTGATCAGGTCTTGGCGATGATCGAGGGCGGCGCGCAGCGCCTGATTCAAGGGAGACATGGAGCGCGCCTTGCTGGGGAATTGAGGGCGCGAAGTTTAACAGCTATGCGCCGTCGCCTACATCAACCCCATCCGGCGATGGGCGCGTTGCACAGAGCCATTGCGCATCGCCCAGCGCAACATCGGGGCACTGCGTTTGACGCCGGCACGGATCATCTGGCGTTGCAGCGGGCTCTGGTGCTGGTCGAGCATCGCGCTGGCCCAATCCGGCAGCAGGTCGATCCCGGCGCGCATCATCAAGCTGCCAAATGGCTTGGCCAGCAGGCTGGGGGAGGGAGCATTCAGCAGTAGCCGCAGCACTTCGCGGCTGCGATCGTCGCACAGCAATTGCGGGCGGATGCGAGCCAGATAATCCGAAACGTCCTGCCGAGAACGCGGAACATGCCGCGCACCCAGCTGTTCAGCGACCAAGGCAATTTCACTGTAGTAACGGTCCTGGTCGCGACCGGACAGGTGCGGGTTGCAATAACGCAAGTGAGCGGCCAGAAAGTGACTGACCTCCGCCACATGCACCCAGGTCAGCAATTCCGGGTCGCTGGCCGCATAAGGCCGGCCATCCGGGGCGTGGCCGACCACCTGCAAGTGAATGGTGCGGACTTTTTCGATCAGCCATTCGGCGTCTCTGCGCGAGCCGAACGTCGTGCCCGAAATGAACTGCGAGGTCCGCCGCAAGCGCCCAAGCATGTCCTGGCGAAAGTTGGAATGGTCCCACACGCCCGCCAGGGCCAACGGATGCAAGGCTTGCAGCATCAAGGCGCTGATGCCGCCGATGAGCATACTGCTGAAGTCGCCATGCACTTGCCAACTCACCGAGTCGGGCCCGAACAAGCCTGGGTCGCCCTTGGGGTTTTCCAGGTCCAGTTGGCCCAGCGACAGGCCGGTCAGGCTCATCAACTGGGTTTCGATACGGCTGCGGATAAATTCCATGGCGACGTGGGGTTTCCTATCGGTTCAGGCGTTTGTCGATCAAACCGTCCACCACGCTCGGATCGGCCAGGGTCGAGGTGTCACCCAGGCTGTCCAGTTCGTTGCAGGCAATCTTGCGCAAGATCCTGCGCATGATTTTGCCGGAACGGGTTTTCGGCAAGGCCGGGGCCCATTGGATCAGTTCCGGCTTGGCGAAGCTGCCAATTTCTTTGCTGACCAGATCCAGCAGGTGTTTTTTTAACGCATCGCTGGGTTCCACGCCATTCATGGGGGTGACAAAGGCATAGATGCCCTGGCCTTTGACATCATGGGGATAGCCCACCACGGCAGCCTCGGCCACCTGGTCGTGCAGCACCAGGGCGCTTTCTACCTCGGCAGTGCCGATGCGGTGGCCTGACACGTTGATCACATCGTCGATGCGCCCGGTGATCCAATAATCGCCGTCTTCATCGCGGCGTGCGCCGTCACCGGTGAAGTAGTAGCCGGGGTAGGGGTTGAAGTAGGTGTCGACCATGCGCTGCGGATCGCCGTACACACTGCGGATCTGCCCCGGCCAGCTGGCTTTGATCGCCAGTACGCCACTGCCGGCGCCGCTGAATTCCTTGCCGTGTTCATCGAGGAGTACCGGCTGTACGCCGAACATTGGCTGGGTCGCGCACCCTGGCTTGATTCGCTGGGCGCTGACCAGTGGGCTGAGCATGATGCCGCCGGTCTCGGTCTGCCACCAGGTATCCACAATCGGGCAGCGTTGTTCGCCCACGGCATTGAAGTACCAGTCCCAAGCCTCCGGGTTGATCGGTTCGCCGACGCTGCCCAGCAGGCGCAGGCTGGCGCGCGAGGTATTTTCCAGCGGGCCGTGGCCTTCGCGCATCAGCGCACGCAGGGCGGTGGGCGCGGTGTAGAAGATGTTGACCTGGTGCTTGTCGATCACCTGCCAGAAGCGCGAACTGTCCGGATAGTTCGGCACGCCTTCGAACATCAGCGAGGTCGCGCCATTGGCCAGCGGGCCGTACACGATGTAACTGTGGCCGGTGACCCAGCCCACATCGGCGGTGCACCAGAACACTTCACCGTCGCGGTAATCGAGCACGTACTTGAAGGTCATCGCCGCTTGCAGCAGATAGCCGCCGGTGGTGTGCAGCACGCCCTTGGGTTTGCCGGTACTGCCGGAGGTGTAGAGGATGAAGAGCGGGTCTTCGGCGTCCATCGGCTCGGGCGGGCAGTCGCTGCTGGCCGCATCCAGGGCTTGTTGATACTTGAGGTCGCGACCTTCGCTCCAGCCAACGGTCGCTCCGGTGCGCTCCACTACCAGCACCGTGCTCACATTCGGACAACTGGCCAGGGCCTTGTCGACATTCTGCTTCAGTGCAACGGGCTTGCCGCCGCGCACGCCTTCGTCTGCAGTGATCACCGTGCGGCAGTCGGCATCGAGAATACGGTCACGCAAGGCATCCGGCGAGAAACCACCAAACACCACGGAGTGCACCGCGCCAATCCGTGTGCAGGCGAGCATGGCGTAGGCGGCCTCCGGGATCATCGGCATGTAGATGCATACCCGGTCGCCTTTCTTCACGCCACGGCTTTTCAGCACATTGGCCAGGCGGCTGACGTTCTGGTGCAACTGGCGGTAGGTGATTTTTGAAGATTTTGTCGGATCATCGCCTTCCCAGATGAAGGCCGGCTGATCGGCGCGTTGCGCCAGGTGACGGTCGATGCAGTTGTAGCTGACGTTGAGTTGACCACCGGCAAACCATTGGGCGGCGCCGGTGTGGATGTCTGAGCGTTGAACGGTGTGCCAGGGCGTTATCCAGTCGAGAAAGCGCTCGGCCTGTTCAGCCCAGAAGGTATCCGGCTGTTCGATGGATTGGCGGTAGAGGCGCTGATAGTCCTCTTGACTGAGTTGCGCAGCCCGGCGGACGGCATCGGCGGTGGGGAACGTGCTGATATCGAACATGAGCGATCCTTATTCTTGTTTTTGCGACAAGTCATAAAGATGCACCCGGCAGGGGTAGGGTTCAAGGCCAACCTCCAAATGGACATTGGCCTTGCAAAACCCGGATCAGCCGCGGTGACGACCGCGGAAGTAATTGATCAGGCCCTGGGTCGAAGCGTCCTCGGCCGAGGTCTCTTCGGCGCCGGTCAGGCGGTTGTAGACGCCCTTGCCCAGCTCCTTGCCCAGCTCCACACCCCATTGGTCGAAGGCGTTGATACCCCAAATCACGCTCTGTACGAACACTTTGTGCTCATACATGGCTACCAGGGCACCCAGGCGACGCGGGCTGATGCGTTCGACCACGAGGGTGTTGCTCGGGCGGTTGCCCGGAATCACCTTGTGCGGTGCCAGCTTCTGCACTTCGTCTTCCGGGATACCTTTGTCGCGCAGCTCGGCTTCCGCTTCGGCGCGGGTCTTGCCGAGCATCAGCGCCTGGCTCTGGGACAGGCAGTTGGCGTACAGCCATTGATGGTGGTCGGACACCGGGTTGAAGCTGACGATCGGCACGATAAAGTCGGCCGGGATCAGTTGGGTACCCTGGTGCAGCAACTGGTGGTAAGCGTGCTGGCCGTTGCAGCCAACGCCGCCCCAGATCACCGGGCCGGTATCGGTAGCGACGGGCGTACCGTCCTGGCGCACGCTCTTGCCGTTGGATTCCATGTCCAGCTGTTGCAAGTGTTTGGTGATGTTACGCAGGTAGTGGTCGTACGGCAGGATCGCGTGGCTCTGCGCGCCCCAGAAGTTGCCGTACCACACGCCCAGCAAGCCCAGCAGCACCGGCATGTTCTGTTCGAACGGGGCGTTCTGGAAATGCTGGTCCATGGTGTAGGCACCGGACAGCAGTTCCTTGAAGTTGGACATGCCGATGGCCAGGGCGATCGGCAAGCCGATGGCCGACCATAGCGAGTAACGGCCGCCGACCCAATCCCACATCGGGAAGATGTTTTCTTCGCGAATTCCGAAGGCCACGGCCGCCGCGTTGTTGCTCGACACGGCGATGAAGTGGCGATACAGCTCGGCTTCCGAGCCACCCTGGGCCAGGTACCAGGCACGGGCGGCCTGGGCGTTTTTCAGGGTTTCGAGGGTGTTGAAGGATTTTGACGAGACGATGAACAGCGTGGTCTCGGCGCGCAGCTTCAGGGTCAGCTCGTGGAACTCGCTGCCGTCGATGTTCGCCAGGTAGTGGCAGCGCACGCCTTTGTGGGCGTAGGACAGCAGCGCTTCGGAGACCAGCTCCGGGCCGAGGAACGAGCCACCGATACCGATGTTCACCACGTCGGTGATCGGCTTCTCGGTGTAGCCACGCCACAGGCCGTCGTGGATGCGGCCGACCAGGTCGGTGATCTGGTTCAGCACTTTGTGCACGTCCGGCATGATGTTCACGCCGTTGACCGACAGCTTGTCACCCACCGGACGGCGCAGTGCGGTGTGCAGCGCTGGGCGGCCTTCCGACGAGTTGACCGGTTCGCCTTTGTACAGCGCGTCAATGGCTTCCTTGAGGTGGACCTCTTTGGCGAGGTTTACCAGCAGGTCACGGGTTTCGCCGGTGATCAGGTTTTTCGAGTAATCGAGGAAAAGTCCGCAGCTGCTCAAGGTGAACTGGGAAAAACGCTGAGGATCGGCATTGAACGCTTCGCGCATGCTGAAATCCTGCATGGCTTGGCGATGTTGATTGAGCGCTTGCCAGGCGGGCAGAGCGGTAACGTCATGAGGGGTGCGGTAGTACGCCATCGCTGCGGGTTTCCTTTTATTACGGGGACTGCCTTTAGGACACTTATTTGCCTGGAACATCCAGTCTTTGATCAAGCAATGGGTTCCAGACAGCGCTAACCATAGCGCAGGGCGATTACATTAAACCTAGCGTGTCGATATGTCTTGGCTTTGTCTGCGCTAAGGCCGGTACTTTTTTATACCGGCACTTTTTATTTACGCAGTGAGGAGGGCAACTGGAAGGGTCAGTCGAGGATCAGATGCAGGTTATCGATGAGGCGGGTGGCCCCCAAGTAGGCGGCGACCAGGATCACGATATCCCGATCTTCGGCCGTGGCCGGGCGCAAATGCACGCCTTGGCGCACTTCGAGGTAGTCCAGGCGCAGCCCGGCGGCTTCGATCTGGCGGACCTGTTCGGCGCGCAGCTTGGCGAAGTCATGGTCACCGGCCTTGATCGCAGCGCCTATCTGGCTGAGGCTGCGGTACAGCACCGGCGCAATGGCGCGCTGTTCGTCGCTGAGGTAGCCGTTGCGCGACGACAGCGCCAGGCCGTCGTCGGCGCGCACGGTGGGCTCGCCGATGATCTGGATCGGCATGTTCAGGTCATGCACCATGGCGCGGATCACGGCCAGTTGCTGGTAATCCTTCTGCCCAAACACGGCCATGTCCGGCTGCACCATGTTGAACAGCTTGCTGACCACCGTCGCCACGCCTTCGAAATGCCCGGGACGGCTGGCGCCGCACAGGCCTTCGGACAGTTGCGGCACGCTGACACGGGTCTGGCCGGTCATGCCGCCGGGGTACATTTCCTCGACGGTAGGTGCGAAGAGCAGGTTGCAGCCGGCCTGCAGCAACTTTTCCTGATCGGCGGCCAGGGTGCGGGGGTATTTGTCCAGGTCTTCGCCGGCGCCAAATTGCAGCGGGTTGACGAAGATGCTGGCGACCACGAAATCCGCCTGCTGGGCGGCCTTGGTCACCAGGGTGGCGTGGCCGCTGTGCAGGTTGCCCATGGTCGGCACAAAGCCGATACGCTTGCCGGCGCTGCGGGCATGGGTTACGGCGGCCCGCAGTTCACGTACGGTTTTAACGGTGTTCATGCAGAGAACCCATGTTCGGCGGCCGGGAAGGTCACGCCTTTGACTTCGGCGACGTAGGCGCTCAAGGCGTCATGGATGCTGGTCTGGCCAGCCATGAAGTTCTTCACGAACTTCGGCACACGACCGCTGATCGACAGGCCGAGCATGTCGTGCAGCACCAGCACCTGGCCATCGGTGGCCGAACCTGCGCCGATACCGATTACTGGCACTTTCACGGCCTGGGTGATTTCTGCCGCCAACTCGCTCGGCACACACTCAAGCAGGATCATGGCCGCGCCGGCCTGTTCCAGGGCGATGGCGTCCGCACGCATCTGGCGCGCCTGGGCCTCATTCCGGCCCTGGACCTTATAGCCGCCAAGGATGTTCACGGACTGCGGCGTCAGTCCCATGTGCACACACACCGGCACGCCGCGTTCCGCGAGCAGGCGGATCGACTCGGCGAGCCATAACGCGCCTTCAATTTTGATCATGTGCGCGCCGGCTTGCATCAGCTTGCCGGCATTCTGGAAGGTTTGTTCGAGCGTCGCGTAACCCATGAACGGCAGGTCGGCGATGATGAAGGCGCCATCGTTACCGCGCTTGACGCTGGCGGTGTGGTACGCAAGTTCATCGGTGGTGACGGGCAGGGTGCTGTCATTCCCTTGAAGAACCATGCCCAGGGAGTCGCCCACCAGCAGCACTTCAACCCCGGCCTGGCAACTGGCGTGGGCGAACGTGGCGTCGTAGCAGGTCAGCATGGCGATTTTTTCACCTTTGAGCTTGAGGCTCTGCAAGGTGGTCAGGGTAATGTCTGGCATGAAAAGGGTCCTCGTTCAGGCGCTTGGAAACAGCGAGTAACGCGCGTGAGTCTTCGTTTATACAGGCGCACTGTCTTGAGAGCAGTGCTTATAAGGCCTGGATTGCGCCCTTCAGCGCCGGGTTGGCGGCAGCGGGACGCCTATAGTCGTGAGGAGGACACGGGAAGTCAATTGGATGTGTTACCGCATTGTTACGATGACGGTGTTACCGCTGTTACTGACGCGATTCAGCAACGGTGAGCCGTTCAAGACCGACAAACGGGCAGGCTTCAAGCAGTTCGTTGAGGGTTTGGCCATCGGGTAACGCCAGGCTGGCGGGCGCCAGTTCGGCCAACGGGTACAGCACAAAAGCCCTCAGGTGCATCTGGTAGTGCGGCACCTTGAGACGCGGTTCGTCGATCAGGCGATCGCCAAACAGCAGGATGTCCAGGTCAAGCGTGCGCGGGCCCCAGCGCTCGAGGCGTTCGCGGCCCTGGTCGTTCTCGATGGCTTGCAGCGCATCCAGCAGCTCAAGAGGGGCGAGGTTACTGTCAAGGGCAGCCACTGCATTGGTATAGCGCGGTTGGCCCGGGAGCAGGGAGTCACTTTGATAGAAGGCAGAGACACCGGCGACGTGCGTGCCGGGCAATTGCGCCAGTGCTTCGATAGCGCTGCGCAATTGCTGATCCGGGGCCGCCAGGTTGCTGCCCATGCCGATGTAGATGCGTTCCACGCTTATTCGCCCGAGGCGTCGGCCGCGCTGCGCTTGCGCTTGCTGCTGCTGCGGCGACGCTTCTTCGGCCCGGCGCCTTCGCCATCGCCTTTGCTGCCGAGGTCACGGATCATGTCGCGGCGTTCGCTGTCATTGGCGTCCTGGTAGTCGGTCCACCATTCGCCCAGGCCGTCGGTCTGCTCGCCGGCGCTCTCACGCAACAACAGGAAGTCGTAGCCGGCGCGGAAACGCGGGTTGTCCAGCAACAGGTCGGCACGTTTGCCACTGCGGCGTGGCAGGCGCTCCTGCATGTCCCAGATCTCACGGATCGGTATGGTGAACCGTTTTGGAATGGCGATGCGCTGGCACTGCTCGGCGATCAGCTCATGGGCGGCTTCCTGCATGGCCGGGATCGGCGGCATGCCACGCTCCTGCAGGCGCAGCACGCGCTTGGGCAGGGCCGGCCACAACAGGGCGGCAAACAGGAACGCCGGGGTGACCGGTTTGTTCTGCTTGATGCGCAGGTCGGTGTTGATCAGTGCTTCGCTGATCAGGGTGTGGGTGTACGTCGGGTTGTATTCCAGCGCCTCGGCGCTGGCCGGGAACAGTGGGTCGAACAACTGCAGGTCGACGAGCATTTCGAAGGTGTCGGCGGCGTAGCCCGAGAGGAACAGCTTCAACACTTCTTCGAACAGGCGCGCCGAAGGGATCTCCCGCAGCATCGGTGCCAGTTCGCGAATCGGCGCGGCGGTGTGTTTCTCGATGCCGAAGTTGAGCTTGGCGGCAAAACGCACCGCACGCAGCATGCGCACCGGGTCTTCCTGGTAGCGCTGGACCGGGTCACCGATCAGGCGGATCAGGTTGTTGCGGATATCGTGTACGCCATTGGCGTAATCGAGAATGCGCTCGCTGACCGGATCGTAATACAAGGCATTGATAGTGAAGTCGCGGCGCTGCGCGTCTTCCTCGAGGGTGCCGTAGACGTTGTCACGCAGGATGCGCCCGCTTTCGTTGCGAGAGGACTGATTGGTGTCTTCCTCTTCATCGTTTTGCGGGTGGCCGGCGCGAAACGTCGCAACTTCGATGATTTCGCGACCGAAGTGGATATGCACCAGCTTGAAACGCCGGCCGATGATCCGCGCATTGCGAAATTCGGCACGCACTTGCTCAGGCGTGGCGCTGGTAGCGACGTCGAAGTCCTTGGGCGTGATATTGAGCAGCATGTCGCGTACACAACCGCCCACCAGATAAGCCTGGTAGCCGGCGTTCTGCAAACGTTCGACGATATTCACGGCATAACGGCTGAATTGAGCGCGTTGCAGCGAATGCTGGCTGCTGTTGAGCACTTCAGGCGTGCTGCGTTTGTGTTGCGTACGACGCAAGGGAGAACGGAATGACTGGAACAACTTCTTCAGCATGGGATGCACTGTTTGAAGGAATGTTCGGCCATAACGAAGAATGACCGCATGATGGGCGGGGATTCTAGCATTTAGTCAGGGGATGGTGTAGGAACAAGCTGCAAGCCCCAAGCCAAAAGCTTCAAGAGGTTGCTGGGTGGTCAAATGGCGGAAACTACAAGGGGAGCCGAAGCTCCCCCAGAAGTAGTTGCGTGCTCTATTTTTATTATGGATTGCGGGCTTCTTGTTTTTGTTGATCGCCCTCGCCATGAAGCTTCACCTTCATGACACTCCCAATCGGGAGTCAAGAGCAAACGGATTGCTTTGGTCGCTGTGTTGCTGATCTACGATCCAACCAGTTCAGGCTCTGCCTTAGGGCAGTTTTTGTTGTTCTCGGCCTGGTTGCGGGGCAAGCCCCAAATGCAACGCCTCTCCAAAAGAATCAGTTAGCTGCGCCTCCGCCGTGTTGTTTTTGTTATGCGTGAGTCGATTCGTCTTATTTTTATTGTCTTGTACAAAGCTTGTTATTGTTTTTGTACTAAGCATATAGCAGGGTGCGTGCCAACTTTTGCACCGCCCAGCAAAACCGGGGGGTTGAGGTGGTATCGGGCTTTTGACGGCCCAAAAAAAACCGGGGCTTCGTTACCGTAAGCCCCGGCTTTTGTTACGCGAAATATCCGCGGTAACAGTTTTTTCACATCTGCGGGTGTTACCTGTGGGGGCGCGCCCTCAACTCTCGCTGGCCACGCCGGTCTTGCGCCGCGGAATGCCCAGGCGCTGGCGACGTTCCCACAGGCATTTACGGCTCACGCCCAGCTTGCGCGCCAGTTCGGTCTCGGTCATATGGTCCTGGTGCTCAAGGACGAAATGCTGGAAGTAATCTTCCAGTGACAGATCTTCCGTCGGCTCGTGGCTGGTGTTGCTACCGCCGCCCTGTTGTGGGGCCAGGCCGATGAAGTCGTCGTCCTCCAGATCGCTCAGCTCAATGTCGATACCCAGCAGCTCGGCGGAAATCTCCGGGCTCTCCGACAGGATCACCGCACGCTCGACCGCATTTTCCAGCTCCCGCACGTTACCCGGCCACGAGTAATGGCGAATCGCCTGCTCGGCGTCCGGGGCAAACTTCAGGTCGGTACGGTTGATGCGCGCGCTCTGGCGCAGCAGGAACGCGTTGGCGATCTCATTGACGTCGGCGCCACGCTCACGCAGGGCCGGCAACTTGAGGGCGATCACGTGCAGGCGGTAATACAAGTCTTCACGGAACTGGCCGATCTTGGCCAGGCTCTTCAGGTCCCGGTGGGTCGCGGCGATCAGTCGAACATCGACCTTCTGCGATTGCACCGAGCCCACACGGCGAATCTCGCCTTCCTGCAACACGCGCAGTAACCGCGCCTGGGCTTCCAGAGGCAGTTCGCCGATTTCGTCGAGGAACAGCGTGCCGCCGTCCGCCGCTTCCACCAGGCCCGCACGCCCGGCGCTGGCGCCGGTAAACGCGCCTTTTTCGTGGCCGAACAGTTCGGACTCGATCAGGGATTCAGGGATCGCCGCGCAGTTCACCGAGATCATCGGCGCCTTGGCACGCTTGGACAGGTTGTGCAGGGCGCGGGCCACCAGTTCTTTACCGGTGCCAGACTCGCCCTGGATCAATACATTGGAGTCGGTGGGCGCGACTTTGCGGATCTTGCTGTACAGGTCCTGCATGGGTGGGCAGGAACCGATGATGCCGATCTCGCCGTTGCTGTTGTCGACGCCTGGCTTGTCATTGGTTTTGCTCGCCGGTCGTTGCTCGGCCGGCGCGCTGCTGGCCGACTGGCGGTCGCGCAGGATACGGGCCACCGCCTGGAGCATCTCGTCATGGTCGAATGGCTTGGCGATGTAATCCACCGCGCCCATCTTCATGGAGTCCACCGCCGACCGCAGGCTGGCGTAGCTGGTCATGATCAGCACCGGAGTGCCCTGGCCCAGTTTGATCAACTCGGTACCAGGCGCGCCAGGCAGGCGCAGGTCGCTGACAATCAGGTCGAACGTGGGAATGCTGAACCGCTCCTGGGCTTCCTGCACCGAGCCGGCTTCGCTGACCTGGTACTGATTTCGTTCAAGCAGGCGACGCAAGGCAGAGCGGATAATGGTTTCGTCTTCGACGATCAAAATGTGCGGCATTGATTCAATTCTCTCGACGGTCTCAGTTCACAGCGGACGTCGCTTCGACATGACGCGGCAAGGTCACCCGAATACGGGTGCCGCGTTGGCTTTCGGTGTCAGCCGGGCTGTCGATGGTGATTTGTCCATAATGCTCTTCAACGATGGAATAGACCAGTGCAAGGCCCAGACCGGTACCTTCACCTGGGTCCTTGGTGGTGAAGAAGGGTTCGAACAATCGGTCCATGATGTTCTGTGGAATACCGCTGCCTTCATCTTCGACGATCAGATCGACCGTATGTTCGAAAGCCTCGGTCTTGACGCGCACCGCACCGCCGGCCGGGGTGGCGTCACGGGCGTTGGACAGCAGGTTGATCAGCACTTGGGCGAGGCGTTGGGAGTCGCCGTCGACCCAATGGTCGGGGTCGCATAAATTGAAGAACTGTACTTCGAAATTGCGCCGGTTCAAGGCCAGCAGCCCAATGGCGTCCTGTGCCACCTCGGCCAGGCACACGGCTTCGTCGTGGTTCTGGTGGGCGCCGGCGTGGGCAAAGCTCATCAGCGACTGCACGATGCGCGAAACACGCTTGGTCTGTTCGAGGATCTGCCCGCTGATTTCGGTGATTTCGCCGTCGTCTTCACGCTCTTCCCGCAGGTTCTGCGCCAGGCAGGCAATACCGGTGATCGGATTGCCGATTTCATGGGCCACGCCCGCCGCCAACCGACCGATACTGGCCAGGCGCTCGGAGTGCACCAGCTTGTCTTCGAGCATCTGGGTTTCGGTCAGGTCTTCCACCAGCAGCACCAGACCACTGTTACCGGGGGCCAGGGGTTCGTCGATGGCGGCTTTGTGCAGGTTGAGCCAGCGGGTCTGGCCGTCGAGGGCCAGGTGCTGC
Organism: Pseudomonas sp. NFPP04; assembly: GCF_900113815.1. Classification (NCBI taxonomy): domain Bacteria; kingdom Pseudomonadati; phylum Pseudomonadota; class Gammaproteobacteria; order Pseudomonadales; family Pseudomonadaceae; genus Pseudomonas; species Pseudomonas sp. NFPP04. The sequence goes on from NZ_FOQS01000011.1 coordinate 208,494, forward strand.
TTGTGCAGGTGTTCGTCGGGCAGATTGATGAAACCTTGCAACAGTTCTTTCCACGGCTCGCCCAGTGTATTCAGGCGTGAGCCGACTACGCGTTGCGCCGCGATACCGGTGAGTTCTTCCATGGCCTTGTTCCACATCAGGATCTCTTGATCCTTGGCCAGGGAGCAGACGCCCATCGGGAGTTCCTGCAGGGTCTGGCGGTGGTAGCGACGCAGGGCATCGAGTTCGGCGGCCAGGCCTGTGAGGCGGGAGTGGTAGTCCTCCAGCCGGCTTTCGATGAAATGGATGTCTTCGGTTACGTAGTTTTCGCCGCCGGCCTTGTAGGGCAGGAAGGTTTCCACCATGTCCTGGGACACGCTCGGCCCCATCAATCCGGACAGGTTGGCTTCGATACGGTCACGCAGGCGGCGCAGGGCGTACGGGCGGCGCTCATCGAACGGCAGGTAGAGATCGCGCAGCGCCTGCTCGACTTCCTTCTGTGCCGCCTTGGCACCCAACGGCTTGGCCAGTTGCGTGGCGAATTCCTGGGGTGAGGCGGCATGCAATTCACGTCGTTGCGGACGGCGTACGTTATCCACCGCGCAAGCTTCGGCGGCGCTGGTTTCTTCCGGGCTGGCGTTGGTAAACAGTGAGATCAGGGTGAACATCAAGACGTTGGCGGCCAGCGACGCAATCGCGGCCATGTGCCAACTGGTGTCATCCAGCACGTAGATCATGTTCAGCAACGGGATGTAGAAGCCCTGCAGGTTGCCGACCAGCGGCAGCAGCATGGTCACGACCCACACCAGGATCCCCGCCAGCAGCCCGGCGATGAAGCCACGCCGATTGGCGGTCGGCCAATACAGTACCGACAGCACGCCCGGCAGGAACTGCAAGGTGGCGACAAATGCAACGATCCCCAGGTTGGCCAGGTCTTGACCCGCGCCCAGCAGCAGGTAGAAACCATAGCCGGCCATGATGATCGCGACGATCAGCGCGCGCCGTGTCCATTTCAGCCAGCGGTAGATATTGCCCTCGGCCGGTGGTTGGTACAGCGGTAACACCAGGTGGTTGAGTGCCATCCCCGAGAGGGCCAGGGTGGTCACGATGATCAACCCGCTGGCAGCCGATAGCCCCCCGACGTACGCCAATAGCGCCAAGGCCGGGCTATTCGCGGCTATGCCGATGCCCAGGGTGAAATACTCAGGATTGGTGGTGGCCCCCAGTTTCAGACCGGCCCACAGGATCAGCGGCACCGCCAGGCTCATCAACAGCAGGAACAACGGCAAACCCCAGCTGGCGCTGACCAGCGAGCGCGGGTTGAGGTTTTCGGTAAAGGTCATGTGGTACATGTGCGGCATCACGATTGCCGAGGCGAAGAACACCAGCAGCAGTGTGCGCCAGGGGCCTTCCTGCAATGGCGTATGCAGGGCGGCGAGGGCGGTCTGGTTCTGCAGCAGCCACAGTTCCAGCTGTTGCGGGCCGTCGAACACGCCGTAGAGCGCGTACAGGCCAACGCCGCCGATGGCGATCAGCTTGATCACCGACTCGAAGGCAATCGCGAACACCAGGCCCTCGTGCTTCTCGCGGGTGGCGATATGGCGTGAGCCGAAGAAAATCGTGAACAGCGTGATCAGCGCGCAGAAGGCCAGGGCCACCCGATGTTGCACCGGTTCGCGGGTCAGGATGCTGATGGAGTCCGCCACCGCCTGGATTTGCAGGGCCAGCAACGGCAGCACGCCGATCAGCATGAACATGGTGGTCAGCGCGCCGGCCCAGGTGCTGCGAAAGCGGAAGGCGAACAGGTCGGCCAGGGAGGACAGTTGGTAGGTGCGGGTGATCTTCAGGATCGGGTAAAGCAGCACCGGTGCCAGCAGAAACGCACCGGACACCCCGAGGTAGCTGGAAAGAAAGCCGTAACCGTATTGATAGGCCAGGCCTACGGTGCCATAGAACGCCCAGGCGCTGGCGTAAACGCCAAGGGACAAGGTGTAGGTCAGCGGATGGCGAATGATCGCCCGCGGAATCATTCCACGCTCACTGATCCAGGCCACCCCGAACAGCGCGGCCAGGTAGGCGGCGCTGATCAGCAGCATCTGGGTCAGGCTAAAGCTCATCGGCATCTTTTTGGCTCTGCAGGATGAAAGTCACGACGATCAGGATCAGCCACAGCAGATAAGGGCGATACCAGGCGCCCGTGGCGTCGATCCACCAATCCATGATGGCGGGGGAAAACAGGTAGATCCCGACGACCAGCAGCAGGACCAATCGATAGATGTACATGTTGGCCTCTGATTGAAAAACTGCGGCGATGGTAACGGATGCCGGCCAAGCTGCAAGCGCCTTCAGCTCAATTGCGCTTCTGCCAGCGTGAGTGTGTGCGGTATCCGCGTGGCGTCCCAGTGCTGGATGCCCCAATCCAGCAGTTCCCGTGGGCTGGCGTGGAGCAGCTCGTCACCGGGTTGCTGCCCGAGGGCGCGCAGGGCCCTTAATAGCAAAGGCGTGGCCTGGTCGGGTGTCAACGGCGGGGAACGATAGGATTTGCCCAATTTGTTACCGTCCGGCTGGACGATCAGTGGCACATGCAGGTAGCGCGGTTGGCGCAGGCCGAGCAGTTCCTGCAGGTAGAGCTGGCGCGGCGTGGAGTCGAGCAGGTCGGCGCCGCGCACGATGTCGGTAACACCTTGCCACGCATCGTCGAGGACGACTGCCAATTGATAAGCATAGAGCCCATCGCGGCGACGGATGACGAAATCGCCTACATCGCGACCCAGGTGCTGTCGGAATTCGCCCTGGACGCGGTCGGTAAAGTGGTAAGCAAGCTCAGGAACACGCAAACGGATGGCGGCATCTTGCTGATCGTGGCCGGCATTGCGACACAGGCCCGGGTAGATGCCGTTGTAGGCCTCCAGTTGTTTACGTGAGCAAGTGCAGGCGTAGGCGAGGCCGTGGTTGAACATATCGTTCAGTACTTTGGCATAGGCTTCGTGCCGTTCGCTTTGTCGGACCAGTTCGCCGTCCCACTCAAACCCGTAGCTTTCCAGTGCGTGCAGGATCGCAGCCTGGGCGCCGGGCTCTTCGCGGGGCGGGTCGAGGTCTTCCATGCGCATCAGCCAGCGGCCGTGGTTGGCGCGGGCGTCGAGGTAGGAGGCGAGCGCGGCGACCAGTGAGCCGAAATGCAAGTGGCCGCTGGGCGTGGGGGCAAAACGCCCGATATAGGTAGAGGCTGTCATGGGCCGGATACTACTGGAAATTCGCTAAACCCCAGAAACAAAAATGGGGCGTTCGCACGCCCCATTCGTTCAGCTCGGCTGGATTACTTGCCGACCTGTTTTTCCTTGATTTCGGCCAAGGTCTTGCAGTCTACGCAGAGGTCTGCGGTTGGGCGGGCTTCCAGGCGACGAATACCAATCTCGACACCGCAGGATTCGCACCAGCCGTATTCTTCGTCCTTGATCAGCTGCAGCGTCTTGTCGATCTTCTTGATCAACTTGCGCTCGCGATCACGGGCGCGCAGTTCCAGGGCGAATTCTTCTTCCTGGCTCGCGCGGTCGGCCGGGTCAGGGAAGTTGGCTGCTTCGTCCTTCATATGGTCAACCGTACGGTCGACTTCCTGCATCAAGTCCTGTTTCCACTTGTTCAGGATCTTGGTGAAGTGCTCGCGCATGGGCTCGCCCATGTACTCCTCACCTTTCGTCTCTACGTAAGGTTCGAAGCCGTTGAGGCCTTGAGTCTGCTGTTGCTTTGCTTGGGTGGACATGAATAGACCGCCTCTCACTCTTCTAATCCATTGCGCAGGATTGCAACGTCACCGACACCTGCCGGCCCTGCGGCTGCAAGCGGGCGAACTTACCAGATAGATTCGGGGTGCGCCACTCCCGGTTGTCGAGGCCCACCGCAAAGGGGTTGCAAACTGCGACTGCCCGCCATTGCTGGGTATGTGTTGCCTCGAATGTAGATTTTAGTCGGTTTGCACGCGCTTGCCCGGACTGCACATGCCGCCGGGCAGGCAATAGAACATGTTTTACGGCGCGGGTTCGGTAGAATCCAGATTTTGTCCTCACCGTTAAGGAAGGCTAATGGCCCAGCCCTACAGTGCGCGCAGTCGCGCCATCGAACCTTTTCATGTCATGGCATTGCTGGCGCGGGCCAATGAGCTGCAGGCCGCCGGCCATGATGTGATCCACCTGGAAATCGGCGAGCCGGATTTCACCACCGCCGAGCCGATCATCCAGGCCGGCCAGGCGGCATTGGCCAATGGTAAGACCCGTTACACTGCAGCCCGTGGCCTGCCAGAGTTGCGCGAAGCCATCAGCGGTTTTTATCAGCAGCGTTACGGCTTGAACGTGGATCCCGAGCGCATTCTGATCACTCCTGGCGGGTCCGGCGCGTTGCTGCTGGCCAGCAGCCTGCTGGTTGACCCGGGCAAGCATTGGCTGCTCGCAGACCCTGGTTACCCCTGCAATCGCCACTTCCTGCGCCTGGTAGAGGGCGCGGCGCAACTCGTGCCGGTAGGCCCGGAGGTGCGCTATCAGTTGACCGCCGACCTGGTGGCCAGGCACTGGGATCAGGACAGTGTGGGCGCGCTGGTGGCCTCGCCAGCCAACCCGACGGGGACGATCCTCACCCGTGACGAATTGGCCGGGCTTTCTGCGGCCATCAAGGCGCGCAACGGCCACCTTGTGGTGGATGAGATCTACCATGGCCTCACTTACGGCACCGACGCAGCCAGCGTGCTGGAAGTCGACGACGACGCCTTCGTCCTCAATAGTTTTTCCAAGTATTTCGGCATGACCGGCTGGCGCCTGGGGTGGCTGGTTGCACCCCCGGCGGCAGTGGGCGAGTTGGAGAAGTTGGCGCAAAACCTCTACATCAGTGCTCCTAGCATGGCCCAACACGCGGCGCTGGCGTGTTTCACCCCACAGACCCTGAGCATTCTCGAAGAGCGCCGTGCCGAATTCGGTCGCCGTCGCGACTTCCTGTTGCCCGCCCTGCGCGAGCTGGGGTTTGGCATCGCCGTTGAGCCGGAAGGGGCGTTCTACTTGTACGCCGATATCAGCGCATTTGGCGGTGATGCCTTCGCATTCTGCCGCCATTTTCTCGAAACCGAGCATGTGGCTTTTACGCCTGGCTTGGACTTTGGCCGCTACCAGGCCGGTCATCATGTGCGTTTTGCCTACACGCAGAACCTCGATCGGCTACAAGAAGCGGTGGAGCGGATCGCCCGTGGTCTGCGGAGCTGGCAAGGCTGATGCGCTTTAATCCTCCCCTTGAAGAAGCGCGACTGATTCGCCGCTACAAGCGTTTTCTCACCGATATCGAGACCGTTACCGGCGAGTTGCTGACCATTCATTGCCCCAACACGGGCTCAATGCTCAATTGCATGGTGGAAGGTGGGCAGGTCTGGTTCAGCCGCTCCAATGACCCCAAGCGCAAATTGCCCGGCACCTGGGAAATCGCCGAGACGCCCCAGGGCCGGTTGGCCTGTGTGAACACGGCGCGGGCCAATCAATTGGTCGAGGAGGCGCTGCATGCAGGGGTGATCACTGAGCTCAATGGCTTTACCGCGTTGAAACGCGAAGTGCCTTACGGCCAGGAGAAAAGCCGCATCGACTTTCGCCTGGATTATCCCGACGGCGCGGCCTATGTCGAAGTCAAAAGTGTGACCCTGGGCTATGACGGCTCTGCGGTTGCGGCGTTTCCCGACGCGGTGACCCAGCGCGGCGCCAAGCATTTGCGTGAGCTGGCGCACCTGGCGCGGGAGGGTGTGCGCGCGGTGCAGCTGTACTGCGTCAATCTCTCGGGGATTGAGGCTGTGCGACCGGCGGTGGAAATCGACCCCGGTTATGCCGCAGCCCTGCGTGAAGCCAAGGCGGCAGGGGTGCAAGTGCTGGCGTATGGCGTGCGTGTGACCTGCGAAGAAATCTGTGTAGGCCGGCGCCTGGACGTGCTGCTCGACTAGAGTTCCACCCATAGGCCTTGAGCGTCTTCGCAGCCGCGCAGGGCGGTCAGGCTCTGCCCGGCGCAAGGGCCGGCGATGCATTCGCCATTCTCGATCAGGAACAGGGCCCCGTGAGTCGCACACTGGATCAGGCTGGCGCTGTCGTCGAGAAACTGGTCGGGTTGCCATTCCAGTGGAATGCCACGATGGGGGCAACGGTTGATGTAGAAGTACGCAACGCCGTCGCGACGCACGGCCAGCAGCTTGCACCCGTCGATATCAAAACCGAGGCTGCTGTTGGGCGCGAGTGCGGTGGAGGGGCAGAGAAACTTCATTTCACTCCTTAAGTGCCTTGACGTTCAAATGCAAACAATTATCAAATGCCGGCTCGCCCGTCAGCTGACCGGGCGCTCAATACGATGCCAGACGGGCGTTTGCTGTCACATCAATGAGTGCTTGAGCGGCCCTGCCCTTGGAAGGAAACCCTGTTATGCGACTGAGTACCAGCGCTATTGCGCTCGTTGTCGGACTGCTGGTCAACCACGGGGCGCAAGCCTCTGAACTGCCACAACGCTGGGTGAGTGCCGGTGGGGCGCTGTCGGAATGGGTGACGGCCCTGGGCGGCGAGTCGAAACTGGTCGGGGTGGACACTACCAGCCAGCATCCCGAGTCCCTCAAGGCGTTGCCGAGCATTGGTTATCAGCGGCAATTGTCGGCGGAAGGCATTTTAAGTCTGCGCCCGCAGGTGCTGGTCGGCACCGAAGAAATGGGGCCGCCGCCGGTGCTGGCGCAGATTCGCAGTGCAGGCGTGCAGGTGGAAATGTTCTCGGCGCAGCCGGACCTGCCAACGTTGAAAGACAATCTTCAACACCTGGGTAAGTTGCTGGGCAGCGAGGCCAAGGCCACCGAATTGTTTACCGGATATGAGCAGGCGCTGGATCAGCAGAAACGCTGGGTGACCAAGGCCCAGTCCACGCAAAAGGCGCCAGGCGTGTTGTTGTTGCTCGGGCATGCAGGCGGCAAGCCGCTGATCGCGGGCAAAGACACGGCGGCCGACTGGATGTTGCAACAGGCGGGCGGGCGCAATCTGGCGGTCCATGAAGGTTACAAGCCGTTTTCGGTGGAGTCGTTGGCGGGCTTGAGCCCGGATGTACTGGTGTTTGCTGACCGTGCCTTGACCGCAGACGCAGCGCGTGCGGCACTGTTCAAGGAAAACCCGATCCTGGCGTCCACGCCGGCGGCCAAGAGCGGGCGAGTGTTTGAGGTCGATCCCACCCTGTTGGTCGGCGGACTTGGGCCGCGTATGCCGCAAAGCCTCGCGGACCTGTCTGCCGGGTTTTACCCGTCCCAGGCCAAACCAGCCCCATGACCACTCCGGTAAGACCGAAAACGCTGTTTGTTGGGTTGGCGTTGTTGTGTGTCTTGGCGATCTGGCTTTCGCTGGCGCTGGGGCCAGTCAGCTTGCCTCTGTTGGATACGCTCAAAGCCGCCTTGCGCTTGATGGGGCTGCCTATTGAGCCCCAAGGGCTGGAGCAGGCTGAGCTGATCCTGGGGCAGATCCGTTTGCCACGCACGCTGCTGGGCTTGGCTGTCGGCGGGGTATTGGCCTTGTCGGGGGTGGCGATGCAGGGGTTGTTCCGCAATCCTCTGGCGGATCCGGGTTTGGTCGGGGTCTCCAGCGGTGCTGCGCTGGGGGCGGCGGTGGCGATTGTCGGCGGTTCGTTTTTCGGTGGTTTGCCGGATGCAGTTGGACCTTACCTGTTGTCACTTTGCGCATTCCTGGGAGGGCTGGGTGTGACGGCACTGGTATATCGCTTGGGGCGGCGCAACGGCCAGACCAACGTCGCGACGATGCTGCTCGCGGGCATTGCCCTTACGGCTCTCGCCGGTTCGGCGGTGGGCCTGTTCACCTACCTGGCCGACGACGCCACCTTGCGCACCCTGACATTTTGGAACCTGGGCAGTCTCAACGGCGCCAGCTATTCGCGGTTATGGCCGCTGTTGCTCGTGAGCGCGGGTGTGGCGCTGTGGTTGCCGCGCCGGGCCAAGGCGTTGAATGCCCTGTTGCTCGGTGAGTCGGAGGCCAGTCATCTCGGCATCGATGTGGAACGGCTCAAGCGCGAATTGGTGTTGTGCACGGCGCTGGGCGTGGGGGCGGCGGTTGCCGCAGCGGGCATGATCGGTTTCGTGGGGCTGGTGGTGCCGCATCTGGTGCGCTTGTTGGCGGGGCCGGATCATCGTGTGCTGTTACCGGCATCGGTCTTCGCGGGTGCGAGCCTTTTGTTGTTTGCCGATCTGGTCGCACGGCTTGCCTTGGCACCGGCTGAGTTGCCGATCGGTATCGTTACAGCGTTTATCGGTGCGCCGTTCTTTCTTTTCCTGTTGTTGCGGGGGCGTGCCTGATGCTTCGTGTGGAAGACCTGCACATCCGTCGCGGGCGCAAAACCGTATTGGCGGATATCACACTCGACCTGTTGCCGGGTGAAGTGCTCGGCGTGTTGGGGCCCAATGGTGCAGGCAAAAGTACGCTGCTCGGTGCGTTGTGCGGCGAGTTGCATCCCGACCTAGGCACAGTGTGCCTGGATCAACGTCCTTTGCAGGCGTGGAGTGGGGCACGACGAGCACAGCGCCTGGCGGTATTGCCGCAAAGCTCGACGTTGGACTTCGCTTTCCGTGTCGAAGAGGTTGTCGGCATGGGCCGCTTGCCTCATCAGACCGGGCGCGTGCGCGATGACGAGATCATCGAGGCGGCCTTGCAGGCGGCTGACGTCGGGCACTTGAGCGGTCGCAGCTACCTGGCGTTGTCCGGTGGCGAGCGCCAGCGGGTGCACCTGGCGCGCGTGCTTGCACAATTATGGCCAGGTGAAGCGGGGCAGACGTTGTTATTGGATGAGCCGACGTCAATGCTGGACCCTTTGCATCAACACACGACCTTGCAGGCCATTCGTACCTTCGCCGATCGTGGGGCGGCGGTGCTGGTGATCCTTCATGACTTGAACCTCGCAGCCCGTTACTGTGACCGTATTCTGTTGCTGGAGGCGGGGCGTCCGCATGCCTTGGATACGCCGGCGCAAGTGATGCAGCCTGAGCCCCTGAAAGCTGTTTTTGGTCTGGATGTGCTTGTGCAGGCTCATCCCCAGCGTGGGCATCCTCTGATCATTGCGCGCTGAATTCGACTTTTTCATAGGCAAAAAAAGACCCGGCAAAAGCCGGGTCAAATAACCGTGATTAGCCTGATGAGGAGATAATCTGAGAGTCCGAACCAATGGTCTTTCAGTTATCGGCTGATCTCGCGACCAGTTGTGATAATCATAACGATTCTCATTTGAGAGTCAACCTTTGTTTTCTCGGTGTCTTGGGGTTTTCACAAACGCCCGTTCGGAATGTCTATAAACAGGGGGGCCTGATAGTCGATCTAATTCTTTTGGCGCGTTGAAAGAGCGTCGAGTTGACGGTTCAGCGCTTCCTTGCGCTCGGCAGGAATGTCATTCCAGTGCACGTCCATCAATGCCCCTTCGATGGCATACAGCAGCACTTTCGATGCACGAAACCCGCGCGTTCGCACGGCCCGGTAGGCATCAACCGCACCCAGGCGACGCAAGTCGGACGCGCTGTGGATGCCCACCGCATGCAGCCACTGTGCTGATGTCTTGCCAAGGTTTTTCAGGTGTTGCAGCTCATCGTTCATCAAGCCTCCTTGCGACGGCCGAATGGTGCGGTGGGTATGTGACCAGGCAAGCCTGAACAGAAGTGTAGCGCTCAGTAGGAAAAGCGTAGTTCTTTAGTCGGAAACGGCCTAAAGACGTATAAGCATGACCAGGTCAGGCAGGCGGGAAGTCCCCGGCACGCCTGCGCGAAACCGGGGCGGAAGCAGAGGGTTTCAGCGAGTGCGATAGCGCAGGCGTGTGCCGAAATTGACCGACATGAGAATCTCGTCAGCGCTCAGTTCGGGCGGGAAGTATGTGCCGGAAATCTGCGCGTGGGCCAGGCTGGCGCCCTCCAGCGGGCAGTCGCGCAGGTCCAGCCCGCGTAAATCGGCAGATCGGAAATAGGCGTCGGTAAAGTCCACGCCTGCCGTGTTCAGTTCGCGCAGATCCAGCCCACGGAAGTCGCCACCGCGCATGTCGATGGCACCGTCTTTTGGACGTTCCCGGTTGAAGCCTCGCACATCGTCTTTATGCAGGAGCGAGTAAAGCGGCGTATCAAGAAGCTTGGGCTGACTCATGACGGCAACTCCCGTTGGATTTATGGCGCCATTATAGTGCCACTATTGCTTGGTCGCGTGGCCCAAGTAGGCGACACGACCAAGAAACTTTTTCTTACAGGCCCGGCAGGCGCTGGCGGATATGCGCCACCAGTGCATCGAGGGTCCCGCTTTCATTGGTCTCGACGCGCTTGCTGAGGAGCAACTCCTCGGCGGTGAGTGGCTCGCGATTGGCTTGCTGTTCTTTGATAACAGTCAGTGTCGCGTCGGAAGGGTCGTTGTTGTCCTCCTGACGTTGCGCCAGCCAACTGGCGATAACTGCTTGTGGGGCGTTGCAATCCAGAATCAGGAAAGGCGCACCCGTGGCTTCGGCAACAGTGGCGGCCGCATCGCGTTGTTCACGTTTCAGGAAGGTCGCATCCAGCACGACCGGGTAGCCGGCGCGCAGCACGGTATCGGCGATTTCATTCAGGCGTGCGTAGGTCGCAGCACTGGCGTCGGCCGCATAGATACCGGCCTGTGGTGTGTTTTCCACGTGCTGCTCGCCAAACAGGCGCTTGCGCTCCACGTCCGATCGCAGGCGCACGGCACCCAGTGCCTCCACCAGGCGCATGGCCACATGGCTTTTACCGACAGCCGAAACGCCGTGGGTAATGGCCAGGAAGCGCGATGGAATGGTGCTGTAGCTTTCCGCCAGGTTGGCATAGTTGCGGTATTGGCGCAGAGTCGTGGCGCGCTGCACCGGGCTGGCTTCGCTCGGCATGCTGAACAGCGCGATCTTGGCGCGGACCAGGGCGCGATAGGCTTTGTAGAAGTTCAGCACTTCCAGGCCCTGATAGTCACCGGTCAATTCCAGATACTGGCTGATGAAGCGGCGTGCCAGGGACTTGAGTCCACGGTCTTCCAGGTCCATGGCCAGGAAGCCGGTATCGGCGTACACATCGGTGAAACGGAAGGGTTCGTTGAATTCGATGCAATCGAAGATCACCACGTGGCCGTCGATCAACGTTGCATTACCCAGGTGAATATCACCGTGGCATTCGCGGGTGAAGCCGTCCAGCTTGCGTTGGGAAAACAGTGGCTTGAGACGCTCGAAGCTGCTTTCGGCCCAGGCCTGCAGGGCTTCCAGCTGGGTCAGGTCAGTCTTGTCGCTGAGGAATGGGCGGATCTGGTCGAAGTTCTGGCGAACCGGCGCCATTACCTCATCCGGCGTGCCGGCCGGGTGTTCCTGCGGCACTTTCGGTGCGCAGAGGTGGAAGTGCGCGATCTGCTTGGCCATCTCATCGATGTGTGCGCTGGTCAATTCGCCGTTGGCTTGCAGGGTGCTGAGCAGTTGGCTCTGCGGAAACTGGCGCATTTTCAGTGCGTATTCGATCACCGGGCCATCGCCACCCAACTGCGGGGCTTCGGCTGTGCCGGTGATCGGCAACACTTCAAGATACAAATCTTCGGTCAGACGCTGATTGAGGCGCAGCTCTTCGTTACAGAAGTGGCCGCGCTTTTCCAGGTCGGTAAAATCCAGAAATCCGAAGCTCATCGGCTTTTTCAGCTTATAGGCGTAAGGACCGGTCAGTACGACCCAGGAAATATGGGTCTCGATGACTTGGAACGCTTCAACCGGATGGGGGTATAAAGCCGGATTTTGCAGGGCAGCGATCAGGGACTGGCTCACGGGCGATCCTTCAGAGTCTGGGGAAAAACATGGCGGGCATTATGGCTGCTGCGACCGCTTGTGCAAACCGCTGTCCGGCTCATGTTGATCATCAATAAAGTGCGTATAATCCGCCGCCATGACTCGAACCCGATCTCCCCGTTCCCGTAAAAAACCTCCTTCCCGTGGTCTGCGCCCCTGGCTTGGCTGGGCGCTCAAGCTTGGCCTGGTAGGCCTTGTGGTGCTTGCCGGCTTTGCGGTCTACCTCGACGCTGTGGTGCAGGAGAAGTTCTCCGGCAAGCGCTGGACCATTCCGGCCAAGGTGTACGCGCGCCCGCTGGAATTGTTTGCAGGCCAGAAGCTGAGCAAGGATGACTTCCTGACCGAACTCGACGCCTTGGGCTATCGTCGTGAGCCCGTGAGCAATGGTCCGGGTGCAGCGGCTGTCAGCGGAAATACCGTCGACCTGAACACCCGTGGCTTCCAATTCTATGAAGGCCTCGAAAAAGCCCAGCCGGTGCGTGTGCGTTTCTCCGGCGATTACGTCGCCGAGTTGTCGTCCCTCAATGGCTCGAAGCTGCCTGTGGTTCGCCTGGAGCCGCTGATGATCGGCGGCATTTACCCGAAGAACCTTGAAGATCGCATCCTGATCAAACTTGATCAGGTGCCGCCTTACCTGCTGGAAACCCTGGTAGCCGTTGAAGACCGTGATTTTTACCATCACTGGGGTGTCTCGCCGAAGTCGATCGCCCGCGCAGTCTGGGTGAATACGTCCGGCGGCAAGATGACCCAGGGCGGCAGTACGCTGACGCAACAATTGGTCAAGAACTTCTACCTGACCAACGAACGCAGCCTGACCCGCAAGCTCACAGAAGCCATGATGGCGATGCTGTTGGAGTTGCATTACAGCAAGCAGGAAATCCTTGAGGCGTACCTCAACGAAGTATTCGTCGGCCAGGACGGTCAGCGCGCGGTGCATGGTTTCGGTCTGGCCAGCCAATTCTTCTTTGGCCAGCCGCTGTCCGAACTGAAGCTGCACCAGGTTGCGTTGCTGGTGGGCATGGTCAAGGGGCCTTCCTACTACAACCCGCGTCGCAACCCCGAGCGTGCGCTGGAGCGTCGCAACCTGGTGCTGGATGTTCTAGAGCAGCAAGGTGTTGCCACCGCCGAACAAGTTGCCGCCGCGAAGAAAATGCCACTGGGTGTCACCACCCGCGGCAAGTTGGCAGACAGCTCCTTCCCGGGCTTTATCGACCTGGTCAAGCGCCAGTTGCGTGAAGACTACCGTGACGAAGACTTGACCGAAGAAGGCCTGCGGATCTTCACCAGTTTCGATCCGATCCTGCAGATGAAAGCCGAAGCGTCGGTCAATGACACGTTCAAGCGAATGACCGGCCGCAAAGGCGCGGATGAAGTCGAAGCGGCCATGGTCGTGACCAACCCGGAAACCGGTGAGGTCCAGGCCCTGGTCGGCAGCCGCCTGGCCAGCTTCGCCGGTTTCAACCGCGCCCTGGATGCCGTGCGACCTATTGGTTCGTTGGTCAAGCCGGCGGTCTACCTCACGGCCCTGGAAAAACCGAGCAAGTACACCCTGACCAGTTGGCTGTCTGACGACCCGCTGTCAGTAAAAGGCGCTGACGGGCAGGTGTGGACGCCACAGAACTTCGATCGCCGTTCTCATGGGACAGTGTTCCTGTACCAAGGGTTGGCGCACTCCTACAACATCTCCACTTCGCGTCTCGGCCTCGAAGTGGGAGTGCCGAATGTCCTGAAGACCCTCGCGCGCCTGGGCATTACGCGTGAGTTCCCGGCATTTCCATCGATCCTGCTGGGTGCCGGCGCAATGACCCCAATGGAAGTCGCGACGATGTACCAGACCCTGGCCAACGGTGGTTTCAATACGCCGATGCGCGGGATCCGAAGCGTGCTGACGGCTGAAGGCGAGCCGCTCAAGCGTTATCCGTTCCAGATCCAGCAGCGTTTCGATGCGGGCTCCATCTACTTGATCCAGAACGCCATGCAGCGTGTGATGCGTGAGGGTACTGGTAGTTCGGTCTATAAGGTGCTGCCGTCCAACCTGACCCTGGCGGGTAAGACCGGTACCAGTAACGATTCGCGCGACAGTTGGTTTGCGGGTTTTGGCCAGGATGTGCTGGCGGTGGTTTGGATGGGGCGTGACGACAACGGCAAGACACCGTTCACCGGTGCCACCGGTGCGCTGCAGGTCTGGACCAGTTTCATGCGCAAGGCCGACCCGCTGCCGTTGAACATGCCGCAGCCGGACAACATCGTGCAGGCCTGGATCGATCCGCACACCGGGCAGGGGTCCGATGCCAACTGTCCGGGCGCGGTGCAGATGCCGTATATTCGCGGCAGCGAACCGCCACCCGGCGCCGCATGCGGTGGCAGTGCCCCTGCTGACGCGGAATCGGTGATGGATTGGGTCAAGGGCTGGATGAATTAAGCAAAGAGGGTTTCAAGTGAACAAGTGGTGGATTCCAGCTATTACAGCTCTGGCTTTGCTCAATGGTTGCGCCAGCGTGCAGCGCGGCTCCATTCCCGTGGTGGACTCGAGCACGTCCGTGTCCAATAACGACCGGATCTCGGCCAACGGCGGGTTCCGCCAGACCGTGACCAACCGTCCCGCCCAGGCCAAGCCGCAAGCTGTGCCGCAGGATTCAGGTGTGGTGGTGATGGTGCCGGGTGGTGGCGCAGCGACGTCGGCGCCGATCAGCGCCGAGCCGTGGACCCCGGGGCCAAGCACCTCCGGTCCGATTGACGCGACCCCGATTCAGACGGCCCCGATCAACCAGGGCACCTACAACATGCCATCCACCCCGAGCGGCATTCCATCGTCCTCCAGCGCCGGCGGCCTGTCGGCTGACGAGCAATTGGATGGCCCGGTACTGGCCTTGCTGACCACTGCACAGCAGCAGCAGGCGAGTGGCGACCTGAATGGTGCGTCGTCGAGTCTCGAGCGCGCCCAGCGCGTTGCGCCGCGTGAACCGCAAGTGCTGTATCGCCTGGCCCAGGTGCGCCTGGCCCAGGGCGATGCGCCGCAGGCCGAGCAATTCGCGCGTCGTGGCCTGACCTTGGCCAATGGTCGTCCCGACCTGCAAGCCAGCCTGTGGGCCTTGATTGGTGACGCGCGCGCCGCACAAGGCGACGCCGCCGGTGCCGCCCAGGCGCGCCAGAAAGCCAAGGTCAGTCTCTGATGGATGCACGGTTTCCCGCGATTGCCGAACAGTTATTGCTGATCGAGCGAGAGTTGCGTGTCCAGGGCTGGTGGGACGAGGTGTCCCCCAGCGTCGAGGCGCTCAGCAGTGTCGAACCCTTTTCGGTGGACACCCTGGACTTTCACCAGTGGCTGCAATGGATATTCCTGGTACGCATGAAGCAGATCCTCGAACAGGACCTGCCGCTGCCCAATGCGTCGGGCATTCTGGAAATGGCCGAGATGGTTTACGCCGATCGCCCGCTGGAAAGCCTTGGCTTACGCAATGCGCTGAAAAAGTTCGATCAACTGATCGTCGACGCTCGTTAATTGCCTGACTGCCGGCTTTTTCGGCAGTCTTGCGCATATTTCTACCGCTTGACGACATTCAGGCGAGTTTTATCCCTCCTCAAAGCCCTTTCTTCTACGTTCTCATGCGCTTAGTTGGAAAAAAGCGCAATTATTGCTTGACTTGAAGGGCCTGAAACAGAAGAATCCAAAGTCCGCTGTATCGGGACTGCCAGAAGCAGGCCCGCTCAGCAGATCATGAGGCGCACATCCGCGCCGACCTGTTACACCCGCAACGCGTTACCTCGCGCTGGGTGGGAAAAGCCCGCAACACTTGGGACGATCCCAATACTTGCTCAGTCAGTGCTGACGTAGTCGGCGACCACCGTCGCTCATGCTCTGTTGAGAAGTAAACCTATTAAGACCCGTCGGTTTTCAACGGACGGTATTCTGGCGTTTTAGAGGTGAACAACGTGGAGCTTTTATCTGGCGGTGAGATGCTCGTCCGCTTTTTGCGTGACGAAGGCGTCGACTATATCTACGGGTACCCAGGTGGTGCTCTGCTGCATGTTTACGACGCACTGTTCAAGGAACCGGCTGTTACCCACATCCTGGTTCGCCACGAACAGGCCGCGACCCATATGGCTGACGGTTATGCCCGTGCCACCGGTAAAGCCGGCGTGGTACTGGTAACGTCCGGCCCTGGCGCAACCAATGCCATCACCGGCATCGCGACTGCGTATATGGACTCTATCCCGATGGTGGTCATTTCCGGCCAGGTGCCCAGCACCATGGTGGGGACCGATGCATTCCAGGAAACCGACATGATCGGTATCTCCCGGCCGATCGTGAAACACAGCTTCATGATCAAGCATCCTTCGGAAATCCCGGAAGTCATGAAAAAGGCCTTCTACCTCGCACAGTCCGGTCGTCCGGGTCCTGTGGTGGTCGATATCCCCAAGGACATGACCAACCCGGCCGAAAAATTCGAATACATCTTCCCGAAGAAAGCCAAGCTGCGCTCCTACAGCCCGGCGGTCCGCGGGCACTCGGGGCAAATCCGCAAGGCGGCAGAAATGCTGTTGGCGGCCAAGCGCCCAGTGTTGTACTCGGGGGGGGGTGTGATCCTGGGCGGCGGTTCTGCACAGCTGACCGAACTGGCCAAGCTGCTCAACCTGCCGGTCACCAACACCCTGATGGGCCTCGGCGCCTTCCCGGGTACGGACCGTCAGTTCGTCGGGATGCTCGGCATGCACGGCAGCTACACCGCCAACCTGACCATGCACCATGCCGACGTGATCCTGGCCGTGGGTGCGCGGTTCGATGACCGTGTGATCAACGGTGCGAGCAAGTTCTGCCCGAATGCCAAGATCATCCATATCGACATCGACCCGGCGTCCATCTCCAAGACCATCAAGGCCGACGTGCCGATCGTAGGTCCTGTTGAAAGCGTGTTGACCGAAATGGTTGCCGCGCTCAAGGACATCGGCGAGGCGCCGAACAAGGAATCCGTTGCCAGCTGGTGGAAGCAGATCGACGAATGGCGCGGTGATCGCGGCCTGTTCCCTTACGACAAGGGTGACGGCAGCATCATCAAGCCACAAACCGTGATCGAGACCCTGTGCGAAGTGACCAAGGGCGACGCCTTTGTGACCTCCGACGTGGGCCAGCACCAGATGTTCGCCGCGCAGTACTACAAGTTCGACAAGCCTAACCGCTGGATCAACTCCGGTGGCCTGGGCACGATGGGCTTTGGTTTTCCTGCGGCCATGGGCGTGAAACTGAGCTTCCCCGACACCGACGTCGCGTGCGTCACCGGTGAAGGCAGCATTCAGATGAATATCCAGGAACTGTCGACGTGCCTGCAGTACGGCCTTCCCGTGAAGATCGTCTGCCTGAACAACGGCGTGCTGGGCATGGTTCGTCAATGGCAGGACATGAGCTACAACAGCCGTCACTCCCATTCCTACATGGAGTCGTTGCCGGATTTCGTAAAATTGGTTGAAGCCTATGGCCACGTCGGCATTCGCATCACTGATTTGAAAGATCTGAAGCCGAAGATGGAAGAGGCGTTCGCCATGAAGGACCGCCTGGTATTCATCGATATTCAGGTGGATACCAGCGAGCACGTCTACCCGATGCAGATCAAGGACGGCTCTATGCGCGACATGTGGCTGAACAAGACGGAGCGTACTTAATCATGCGGCACATTATCTCCCTGCTTCTGGAGAACGAACCCGGCGCTCTGTCTCGTGTTGTCGGCCTGTTTTCGCAGCGTAACTACAACATCGAAAGCCTGACCGTGGCTCCGACCGAAGACCCGACCCTGTCGCGTCTGACGTTGACCACTGTGGGCCACGATGAGGTGATCGAGCAGATTACCAAGAACCTCAACAAGCTGATCGAAGTGGTCAAGCTGGTCGACCTGTCGGAGAGTGCCCACATCGAGCGCGAGCTGATGCTGGTTAAAGTCAAGGCTACGGGTGCCCAACGTGCCGAGATCAAGCGCACGACCGACATCTATCGCGGGCAGATCGTCGATGTGAGCGCCAGCGTTTATACCGTTCAACTGACCGGTACAAGCGACAAGCTGGACAGCTTCATCCAGTCGATCGGGACGGCCTCGATTCTGGAAACGGTACGCAGTGGTGTCACCGGGATTGCCCGTGGCGACAAAGTACTCAGCATCTAACCCAAATTAGCGAATGGCCTTACGGCCTGGATATATAGAGGAACCTCATGAAAGTTTATTACGATAAAGATTGTGACCTGTCGATCATCCAGGGCAAGAAAGTCGCCATCATCGGCTACGGTTCCCAGGGCCACGCTCAAGCGTGCAACCTGAAAGATTCCGGCGTTGACGTGACCGTTGGCCTGCGCAAAGGCTCGGCCACTGTTGCCAAGGCTGAAGCCCACGGCCTGAAAGTGACTGACGTCGCTTCCGCTGTTGCTGCTGCCGACCTGGTCATGATCCTGACCCCGGACGAGTTCCAGTCCGCGCTGTACAAGAACGAAATCGAGCCGAACATCAAGAAGGGCGCCACCCTGGCCTTCTCCCACGGCTTCGCGATCCACTACAACCAGGTCGTGCCACGCGCCGACCTGGACGTGATCATGATCGCGCCAAAAGCGCCGGGTCACACTGTACGTTCCGAGTTCGTCAAGGGCGGCGGTATTCCTGACCTGATCGCGATCTACCAGGACGCATCGGGCAACGCCAAGAACGTGGCACTGTCCTACGCCGCTGGCGTGGGTGGCGGTCGTACCGGCATCATCGAAACCACCTTCAAGGACGAGACTGAAACCGACCTGTTCGGCGAGCAAGCCGTACTGTGCGGCGGTACCGTCGAGTTGGTAAAAGCCGGTTTCGAAACCCTGGTTGAAGCTGGCTACGCGCCGGAAATGGCCTACTTCGAATGCCTGCATGAACTGAAGCTGATCGTTGACCTCATGTACGAAGGCGGTATCGCCAACATGAACTACTCGATCTCCAACAACGCCGAATACGGCGAGTACGTGACTGGCCCGGAAGTGATCAACGCCGAGTCCCGTCAGGCCATGCGCAACGCCCTGAAACGTATTCAGGACGGCGAATACGCCAAAATGTTCATCAGCGAAGGTGCTACCGGCTACCCTTCGATGACCGCCAAGCGTCGTAATAACGCCGCTCACGGTATCGAAGTCATCGGCGAGCAACTGCGCTCCATGATGCCGTGGATCGGTGCCAACAAGATCGTCGACAAAGCCAAGAACTAAGTCGTACGTATCAAGGGAAAACGCGGCCTAGGCCGCGTTTTTTCGTTTGGGCGGCGGGTTCTGGTATAAAGCTGCATCGTTTGCGGGCGAACACTCGCCGCAAGTATCTGTCGAACTTTTTTCACACCGTTGCAAGGTAAAGTCCATGAGCGAACGTCCCGAAGAGCCAAGCCAGGCTCCTGACGCCGAAAGCCTGCTGCCGATCGATGAACATGTCGAAGAAGGGCATGACGCGGAAGGTCGCAAGGTCCGGCATCGTGGCATCTATCTTCTGCCCAACCTGTTCACCACGGCGAACCTGTTTGCCGGGTTCTATTCCATCATCAATTCCATGAGCGCGCAGAGTGCTCTGGCGGCGGGTGATGCGGCGAGTGCCAGCAAGTATTTCGGTTTTGCTGCCATCGCAATCTTCGTGGCCATGGTGCTCGACGGCCTTGATGGCCGTGTGGCGCGCATGACCAACACACAAAGCGCCTTCGGTGCCGAGTACGACTCGCTCTCGGACATGGTTGCGTTTGGCGTCGCCCCCGCGTTGCTGGCGTTTGCCTGGGCGTTGGGTGATATGGGTAAGGTTGGCTGGATGGTTGCCTTCATCTATGTCGCCGGTGCTGCCCTGCGCCTGGCGCGCTTCAACACCCAGGTTGGGACCGCCGACAAGCGTTACTTCATCGGTCTGGCCAGCCCTGCTGCTGCGGGTGTGGTGGCAGGTATCGTCTGGGCCTTCAGTGATTACGGCATCCAGGGTTCGAAAATGTCGTTCCTGGTGGCCTTGATGGTGGCCGCTGCCGGCATGCTGATGGTCAGCAACATCAAATACAACAGCTTCAAGGAACTGGACTTGAAGGGGCGTGTACCTTTCGTGGCAATTCTGGCGGTAGTGCTGGTATTTGCCGTGGTGTTCAGTGATCCACCGCGCATCCTGTTGCTGGCGTTCCTGGTGTACGCCGCTTCGGGGCCGGTTCAATACCTGCTGCATCTGCGCCGCGACAAAACATTGCCTTAATGTAATTTCCCCCATACTCCGCAGTCTATTGGTGCATCAGTCCTCCAATGCTGCGGAGTTGCCATGTTAATCAAATTACCCAAAGCGTCCGATTGCCACGAGTCGGATGTCACGCCTGAATCCTTCTATTTCTCTCGCCGTAGCTTGCTCGGTGGTGCGCTTGCCGGCATTGCAGCCAGTAGCTTGCCGCGTTGGGCCAGTGCTGACGAGGCCTCGCGTTATGCCGATGTTGAAGCGGGCAAGGCGCCTGGCTGGTTTACCGAGAAACTGCCAGGCACAAAATGGCAGGCCATCACGGTGAAGGACGAGGCGATCACGCCTTTCAAAGACGCTACGCACTACAACAACTTCTATGAGTTCGGTACAGGTAAGGGGGACCCGGCCACGAATGCCGGTTCACTCAAGACCGAGCCGTGGAGCGTTGTCATTGATGGTGAGGTTGCCAAGCCAGGCCGTTATGCCCTGGAAGACTTCACGAAGCCCTATCAGTTGGAAGAGCGGATCTACCGTCTGCGCTGTGTCGAGGCCTGGTCGATGGTTATTCCATGGATCGGTTTTCCCATCTCGGCGCTGCTCAAGCAAGTTGAGCCGACCTCGAAGGCCAAATACATCCGTTTTGAAACCCTCCAGGATCCCAAAAGTATGCCGGGGCAGCGTTCGAGTTTTGGCTTGATCGATTGGCCTTATGTGGAGGGCTTGCGTCTGGATGAGGCGATGAATCCTCTGGCGATCCTGGCGGTGGGTATGTATGGGCGTGAGTTGCCCAATCAGAATGGTGCGCCGCTGCGCCTGGTGGTGCCTTGGAAGTACGGCTTCAAGAGTGTGAAGTCGATTGTACGGATCAGTCTCGTGAGTGAGCAGCCGAAAACCACGTGGCAGAGCATTGCTGCTGACGAGTATGGCTTCTACGCAAACGTGAACCCTACGGTCGATCATCCACGTTGGACTCAGGCGCGGGAGCGTCGTCTGCCGAGTGGGCTGTTCAGCCCTAATGTACGTGAGACTCAGATGTTCAATGGGTACTCGGATGAGGTGGCTTCTCTTTATACCGGTCTCGATCTGCGGAAGAACTACTGATGCGTTACCCGATCTGGCGTGTTGGCGTCTTTATAGCAGCGGCGATTTGGCCGCTCTTCTGGCTCTATGAAGCGTGGAGTTCTGCTCTCGGGCCGGATCCGGGCAAGGTATTGGTGGATCGGCTGGGGCTCGGCACGTTGATTCTGTTACTGATTACTCTGGCAATGACACCGCTGCAGAAGCTCAGCGGTTGGGCGGGGTGGATAGCGGTGCGTCGGCAACTGGGGTTGTGGTGCTTTGCCTACGTTGTGCTGCATCTGGCGGCTTATTGTGTATTTGTGCTTGGGCTGGATTGGTCGCAGCTGGGGGTGGAGTTGCGCAAACGGCCCTACATTATTGTCGGGGCGCTGGGTTTTATTTCCCTGTTGGTTTTGGCGGTGACGTCGAATCGTTACAGTCAGCGTCGGTTGGGGGCGCGTTGGAAGAAGCTGCATCGCTTGGTGTACGTAGTTCTTGGGCTGGGTTTGCTGCATATGTTGTGGATCGTGCGAGCGGACCTCAAAGAGTGGGCTATCTATGCTTCTGTAGGTGCGTTGCTGTTGGTGCTACGGATACCGCCCGTAATGCGGCGAATCCCACGGCTTATTGCGAAAAAACCACTTTCTGCAACAAAAACGTAATTAAGGGTTGACGGCAGATTCTGGAAGTCTATAATTCTCCCCACTTCCGGCGCAGTCGAAACGGAAAACTCCTTGGTAAACAAAGAGTTACGCAGAATTCGACAGCGACTTGCTTCAGTTCATCGAAGCCCAGAAGCAGTTGATAGGGCAGTGTTGTCTGGCTCTATTAACGTTTCGATCTTCTCGGTCGAAAGCGGAGAAAAAGAGGTGTTGACAGCAGCGTGTAACGCTGTAGAATTCGCCTCCCGCTAACGAGAGATCGGAAGCGCAAGTGGTTGAAGTTGTTGAAGAAATCTTCGAAAGCTTCTGAAAATAATCACTTGACAGCAAATGAGGCTGCTGTAGAATGCGCGCCTCGGTTGAGAC
>NZ_FOQS01000013.1:0-200906 GCF_900113815.1 Pseudomonas sp. NFPP04
GTGACTCCAGCCAAACCCCAGCCCGACATCCACTTCCACCGCACTGGTGCGATACAACCGCGTCCACTCAAACGGCAAGATCCCGTCCAGCGTCCCATCGGTGAGGGTCAGGAGTTCCTCGCCGGTGACCATCGACACCGGGCAGCCGTTGGTGGCGGTCTTGTCCGAAGAGGCGGCAGCATCCCCATTCGGGTTGCGAGCAGAAACCGGCACGTCATCCACATGCTCTTTCTGCTTCAGCACCGCGTTCTGCCGCGCCTTCCAGCGTATCTGCATCGTGCCTTGCTTGAGCCCGCCGACTACCCCGCGAACCGCCACCGCCTTGTAGCGATCCACCGCCTGCATGAATTTGGTCAGAATCGCCAACAGGCCCTTAACAAAACCCACCGCCGCCTCAAGAATCGCCGCTCCATACTTGACCAACCGCAAGCTCAGATACGCCACACCCGCCGCCGGCAAGGCGATGGTCAACACGGCGCCAATCACCAGGTCAATCAGCAGCGACACCACTAACCCTGCCGCTACCTCGGCCATTTCACTGGGCGGTAATGCGTCCAGCCAGAGCATCGCCGTGCGTACCATCAGGTACAGCGCCGCCTCGTCACTGGCCAGCAACATGGCCTGCTCCATGACCTTTGGCGTATCGGTGGCGATTTGTGCCAACTTGGCGGCTTGATCACCTAACTGGTCGGCGAACTGCAGCGGGTCTTCAAGAATCGCCTGTACCAGCTTGATGCTGTCCCACACGTCGTGAATTGCCGCCCAACTGCCCGCCAACAGACCGCTGCCAATCGCACTGGCGGTCGAGCGCTCCCAGTGCGGTTTAAAGCCAGACCACTGCTCCCGAAGCCACTGCTGCAGATCCCCCATCAACCCGTCGTAGGAGGCAAACAACGCGTCGACTTGCTCGCTGGAAACACCGCCCTGCACCCGCACCTGATAGCGCCCACCCGCCGCGCAGTGGTGTGAGCCCTTACCCTGTTCATCCAGCATGATTACGCTGGAACTGCCGTCATCCAGGCCGATGACCTCAACCGGGATATTGCCGATCGGCACGTCATATACCGACTCGAACTTGCTCTCGATCTTCAATTCACCGCCCATCGGGCAGCGGGTCACGGTCGAAAGGTCAGTGTCGGAAAGACTCACCGAACGCTGCGAATCGCCAACCCGCAATACCCGGTCCATCCCCAGCAACGACGGCATGTCAGCCGCATGGCTCACTGAATCCAGCGCGCGCGAATACCAGGCGTTCATCTGCTGGCGATAAATCACCAGGCTCTGATGAAAGCCATCCAGCTCAAATTCGATCAGGGCAATGTGGGCAGCGTGGGTCATCCGTGACGTCTCGGCAAAGGGCAAGGCGTCGGAGCATGCCGCAGCAAAATGCGGCTGGATGAACGGTTGGAAAATTCAGAAAGAGCCCACTACGCAGGGGGAAAAACCGCGAAAAGTCAGCTCGAAGTGCTACACCGAAAAGCGATAAACCTGATTGCAAAATTGCCCGCCAAATAAAAATCGCTCGCATCCTTGCCCGATTTCCCGACATGGCCGTCATGGTTAATAGAACCTCCCTTACGCAGGATTTCCCATGTCGCGCCTTGCTCGTCCCTTGCACCCACTGGCTCTGTCAGTGGCGATGGCTTTTGCCGCCGTGCCGTTGCTGACCGTTCAGTCTTCCTATGCCGAAGAGAGCAGCAGCGCGCTGCGCCGTTTCTCGATTCCTGCGGGTGACTTGAGCCAGGCACTCAATAGCCTGGCCGAGCAGGCGGGTCTGGTGCTGGCCTTCGATGCGGGCCTGACCCGGGGCAAGCGCAGCAAGGGTTTGAGCGGGCAATACGACACCGACGTGGCACTGAGCCAATTGCTCGCCGGCAGCGGCCTGCAAGCCTTGAAGATTTCCGCCGACCGCTACCGCCTCGAAGCCATCCCGGATAACGGTGGCGCCATGGAACTCCAGGCCACCACCATCAGCGGCGCGTACCAGGCCGAAAGCCCGACCGGGCCGGTGGCCGGCTATGTGGCCACGCGCAGCTTTTCGGGTACCAAGACCGACACCGCGCTGATCGAAACCCCGCAGTCGATTTCCATCGTCACCAAAGACCAGATGCGTGCGCAGAACGCCGAGAGCCTCAACCAGATCCTGCGCTACAGCGCCGCCGTCATCCCGGAAACCCGTGGCGCCACCGCATCGCGTCTCGATCAACTGACCATCCGCGGTTTCTCCCCGGCCACCTACCTCGATGGCCTGCGCATGCCGTCGAGCCGTGACGCCTTGCCGCAGAAAGATGCCTTCGACCTGGAACGCGTGGAAGTGCTGCGCGGCCCTGCGTCGGTGCTGTACGGGCAGGGCACGCCGAGCGGGGTAATCAACATGGTCAGCAAGCGCCCGCTGGACACGCCGTTTCATGAAGTGGGCGTGGAATACGGCACCTTCAACAAGAAGCGCACCACCTTCGACTTGAGTGGCCCCCTGGATGATCAGGGCGTGTATTCCTACCGTGTGGCCGGGCTTTTCGACGATGCCGATGGGCAGGTGGAGCACACCGAGACGCGCCGTCAGTCATTGTCCAGCGCCTTTACCTGGCGTCCGGACGATGCCACTTCTCTGACCCTGCTCGGGCATTTCCAGAAGGACCCCAAGGGGGCTTCCTACGGCTCGGTGCCGGCCTGGGGTTCGGTGCTGCACAGCCCGACTGGACGCAGCATCGATGTGGATTTCTACGATGGCGAGAAGAACTTCGAGAAAAGCGACCGCGAGTACTACTCGATCGGCTGGGCGTTCGAGCATCACTTCGATGACGTGTGGACTGTGCGCCAGAATGCGCGTTACCTGCGCAGCGAAGGCCAGTACCGCAGCCTGTACAGCAACTACCTGATGGCGGATTACCGCACCATTCGCCGTTCGACCATCGCCAGCGATGTCGACCTGGATGCCTACACCCTCGACAACCAGCTGCAGGCCAAGTTCGACACCGGCCCGTTGCAGCACACCTTGTTGATGGGGCTCGACTACCAGAACACCAGCACCGACACCAAGTCCGGCTCCGGCGTGTACACCGCAGGTCCGACCCTGGATATTTTCAACCCGGTCTACGGCGCAGCCGTCCCGGTGCCGGCCTACACCACTGATGGCACCTCGCGCAGCGAACAGACCGGGGTGTATCTGCAAGAGCAGATGAAGTGGGACAAATGGGTGCTCTTGCTGGGCGGTCGCTATGACTGGGCCAGCACCGACAGCAGCACCAAGACCCTGCGCACCGGCGCCAAATCCGAGTCGTCCCTGGACAGCAAGGCGTTTACCGGTCGTATCGGCCTGGTCTATCTCTTCGATAATGGCCTGGCGCCGTATGCCAGTTATGCGGAGTCGTTCAACCCGCAATCGGGTACCGGTTACGGCGGTTCGGTGTTCAAGCCGACGGAAGGCAAGCAGTATGAAATCGGCATCAAATACCAGCCGCCGGGCAGCAACAGCTTCATCACTGCGGCCATCTTCGACCTGCGCCAGACCAACGTGCTGACCACCGACCCGGACCCCACCCACCTGTGCGGCACCGGGCGCTGCCAGAGCCAGGACGGCGAAGTGCAATCCCGTGGCTTCGAGCTGGAAGGCAAGGCCAGCCTCAACGACAACCTCGACATCACGGCGGCCTACGCGTACCTGGACAACCGCATCAGCAAATCCAACAACACCGTGCGGTACGCGCCCATCAGCGATATCGGCGTAGGTCCGGCCATCCCCGCCGAAGGCACCACCACCTACGGCGTGCCGCGCCACACCGCCTCGGCGTGGGCCGACTACACCTTCCATGACGGTCAACTCAAAGGCTTCGGCGCCGGCGCAGGAGCGCGTTATGTCGGGTCTTCGTGGGGCGATACCGCCAACACCCTCAAGGTGCCGGGCTACACCTTGTTCGATGCCGCCGTGCACTACGACATCCCCAACATCACCAGCCTCAAGGACAACCTGCGCCTGGCGCTCAATGCCACTAACCTGGCGAATAAAGAGTATGTCGCGTCCTGCTACTCCTATTCGTGGTGCTGGTATGGCTCGCAGCGTACCGTGCAGGCGAGCGCAACCTATCAGTGGTGATAAGGCAATTTAATGGCCCCTTTGTAACTAAATCCTCGCCAGAATCGCTTTTATTTTCAGGTGGTTAGGTGGGGATGCAAATGCGCACTGTTGGAATCATGCTGATCGCCTGCTCCCTGGCCGGCGGCGCGGCAGCCGTGCAGGCTCGGGAGCTGCGCGAGGGTGACAAGTACATGTGCAGTTGGGGCGCCGGCACCGCGGCCAGGGCCCAGGAGTTGAAACTGTCGGGGGTGTCGCTGTACGCGGCGCGGCAGAAGATCCAGAGCATGAAGTTCAACAAATCCTGGATGCGCATGATGGCCATGGGCATCACCGAACAGACCTACGACAGCCGTTCGCGGCTCAAGCCCGAGGCGATTCGCCAGGGTTTCTATCAGGATTGCGTGCGCTACAAGGTCGCACGCAAATGATCGAGCAAGCACCGCCCCGTGCAAAATCTGCGTAAGCCTGTCCAACTTTCCCTCGGCGCCCCTGGCCATACTGGCGCCAGGCAAATCCAGAGGCACAGGCCATGACTGACTACGTATTCATCCCCGCACCAACCCCATCCCTCGCAGTACAGGGCAGCGATGCGCGCTTCCCGCTGCGCCGTGTGTTCTGCGTGGGCCGCAACTACAGTGAGCATGCGCGTGAGATGGGTCACGACCCGGACCGCGAGCCGCCCTTTTTCTTTATGAAACCGGCGGATGCCGTGGTGCCCGCCGAAGGTGTGATCGCCTACCCACCGCTGACCGCCGACCTGCACCACGAAGTGGAACTGGTGGTGGCCATCGGCAAGGACGGCGTGGATATCAGTCCGGAACAGGCGGTTTCCCACATCTGGGGGTATGGCGTCGGCGTCGATCTGACCCGCCGCGACCTGCAAGCCCATGCGAAAAAACTCTCGCGGCCGTGGGAGTGGGCCAAGGCGTTTGATGCGTCTGCGCCGAGTACCGCATTGCGCCCGGTGAGCGCGGTAGGGCATCCGTCCAGCGGAAAAATCTGGCTTGATGTCAATGGCGAACAGCGCCAGGTGGGCGACCTGGCCGACCAGATCTGGTCGGTCAGCGAAGTGATCAGCCATGCCTCAAAGTCTGTCGCGCTGAAGGCGGGCGACCTGATCTTCACCGGCACCCCCGCAGGTGTCGGTGCCTTGCAGCCGGGCGATGTGGTCACGGCGGGCATCGAGGGCATCGGCGAGTTGCAGTTCACCCTCGGCCAGGCTTGAGGCTAAAGTGGTGACCCGGCCACCCGAGAGACCGTTATGCCAGGCACCCGCGTTACCACCTACGGCATGCAGCAGCGCAGCGACCGCCCCGACTTCTACATCCGCGACAAGCGCGGGCGGGCGGCGCTGACCAGCCCGCATCGGCATGAATACTTCCAGATCCAGGTCAACCTCGGCGGCGACACTGTGCAGCACATTGGCGGCGCTGTGCGGCCGTTCCCGCGCAAGGCCCTTGCCTTTATCCTGCCCCATCGCCTGCATGTGATCCCCCACCCCGAAGACGGCGAGTTCATGCTGATCAACTTCAGCCAGGGGTTTCTCCTGCCGCAACTGACCTGCGACCCCCTCGACCTGGAAGACATTCCCATCGGCCAGGCGCCGGAGCTTTCGCCGTTTCGCTTCCAGGAACACCTGGACTTCATCCTCGATGATGCGGCGTTTGAGCAGGTGCAAAGCTGGCTCGCTCACATGCGCGAACTGGATGCCCGCCGTTCCTTTGGCGCCCGCGAGCGTCTCAAGGGCTACCTGTTTCAACTGATCGGCCTGGTCTGCGGACAGTATGCCGAGCCGTTGCAGGCGTACGCCGCCAACAACGCCACCCGGCGCGGGCGCAAGGATGCGTTGGCGCGGGTGCAACGCTACATCCGCGAGCATCTGCACGAGCCGACCCTCAACCTTACTGACGCGGCGGCGGCGGCGTTCCTGTCACCCAACTACCTCACGCACCTGTTGCGCAAGGAGACTGGCAAGCCGTTTTCGCAACTGGTGCTCGACCGCCGCCTGCAGTTGGCGCGCACCTTGTTGCTCAACAGTGCGCAGATGATCGGTCCCATTGCGCACCGCTGCGGGTTTACCGATGAAGCGTACTTCTCCCGCTGCTTCCGCAAGGCCCATGGCCTGGCCCCAGGGCAATTCCGTCGCCAGCAACATGGCCAGGCCTTGTAGGGCGGCGGTTTTACAAATCCACGACAATCGCTGTGTTTCAATTTACATACAATTGGGTCCTTCATTGGGAGGCCAGTATGCAAACGCTTATCCGCGCGGCGACGCAGGACGATGTCGACACGCTCTTCACCCTTCGCACCTCGGTGGTGCAAAACCATCTGAGTATGAGAAGAGCAGGGCGCAGTGAGCCATGAGTCCATCCGAGCCGCCGTCCAACAACTTTCGCTACTTCGTGATCGGAGTGCTTTGCGTGGCGGTGTTGCTGGGGGTCTATTTTGTGCAGCTCAATGCCCAGGTCGACCGCGAGCGGGATGCGACCAATGAGCGCTTGGCGCTGTGCCGACAGGTGGAAAGTGTGGCGCGCTCGGTGTTGCCCAATAGCCTCGATACACAAGATGCCTGCGAACAGTTGAGCGAGCGTATATCGGAAAGTGTGAAGTCGCCTTAACTCAATAACCCTTTCTTATCAGTGGAAATAGCACCAGAAGTTGCACCAAAAAGTGGCACTTATAGGGTTGGCTACCTTAAAAAATGTGTGGTTATTGAATGACTTACAGCGCTTTTAATCCGACGAAAGGATTAAAATAATCTTGTTACAGCTTTTTACAATCGTTACTATAGCCGGGCGTTCACCTCCCACGGTTTATGCATTTTTAAATCCCAAGTTTCCATCAGCTACTTGGGATTTTTTTTGCCCGGGATTTGACCTTCGCGTCAAACTTCACTGTCGCCGAACTCCGCGCGCATCCGTCCATTGCGTTTGGCCTGGTACAGCAACTTGTCGACCTCTTCGACGAACCCCAGCATCGGCGTATCAGGTTTGACGATACGTGTACCCACGCCCAGGCTCAGGCTCAGCAGGTTCGATACCGCCGAATGACCATGCTCGATCTGCTGCTGGCGGATCAGGTGCAGACAGCGTTGCGCCACCTGCCTGGCCGATTGCGCATCGGTTTCCGGCAGCAACCACACGAACTCTTCGCCGCCGATGCGCGCAATGAAATCCCGTGGCCGATTGGCCGCCTGGGACAAGGTGTGTGCCACCTGGCGCAGGCACTCATCGCCCTTGATATGGCCGTAGTGGTCGTTGTACTGCTTGAAAAAATCGATATCCAGAATGATCAACGACAGTGGCAACTGGCTGCGCTGGGCGCTGGCCCACTCCCGTTCCAGCACGGTGTCGAACATGCGGCGGTTGGCGATGCCGGTCAGGCCATCCTGGTAGGAGTACTCCTCGAGTTGTTTCTGCAAGCGCACCAGGTGCTCTTCGGTCTTCTTGCGCTCGCTGATATCGAACATGAAACCGATCAGCGCCTCGACCTCGCCGTCCTTGCGCACCACGTGCACCACATCGCGGATCCACACGTAGTCGCCATTCACCGTCAGCGCGCGGTAATCCGCTTCGTGATCGACCCCGGCGCGGGACTGCGATACGCAGAAATCCACCACATATTCACGGTCGTCCGGGTGCATGCGCTCGACCCAGTCGTCCACGCTGACCCAGCTTTGCGGGGTCCAGCCGAGCAACTCCTCGATCTGCGGGCCGATATAGCTGAAGGTCATGCTCTGCCAATCAATACGCCAGGGGATGGCCTTGGTCGACTCCAGCAAGGTCTTGTACACATCGCTGTCGGGCTGGCTCGGAGGGTCGATGCTCATGGGGCGGCTGCTCTGGATGATGGCGAAAAGCCAAGAGCGTCTTTCGATCGGGGCGCCGAGTCAAGCCTTCGGCGGCGCAGCAGACGAGAGGTCGCCGGACGGGGCGACCCTCTGTTGACCGGGGTATCCGGTGTACTGCGCTGGGTCAGGCATCGACGGTGTGGCTCGGGGCATCGAGCGCGCCGTAGTAGCGCCAGCAGCAATGGCGATGTTCCGGCAGGATCACGCAGCCACTGAGGCTGACGATCAGCAGTGCGGCAACCAGCATGTAAAGTCGGCGATACATGGTGTTTCCTCTTGGGTTGATCAGCGTCAATCCTTCAACGCGGCCACCGGCATAAATCCGTCGCAAAGCTTTCAAACATTTCATCAAGCCCTGCCACCCCCTGAGCAATACTGCGCAAAAAATCTGCGACGGATTTTCCGGCCCCCGCCGTTCAACCCATCAGCACCCGCACTTTCGCGTGTTGCATGAAGGAGTTGCCATGAGACCCCTGGCCAAATTGCGCTATGCCTTGCTTGCTCCGCTGGTCCTTGCCGCGCTTGTCAGCACCCCTGTGTTTGCCCAGACCGAAATCATCATCCGCCAGGCACCGCCACCGGAACGCGTGGAAGTGATCCCCGTGGAGCGCCCGGGTTACGCCTGGGACCGCGGCCACTGGCGCTGGGAAGGGCACGGCTATGGGTGGGTGCCTGGGCACTGGCAGCCGGTGATGCGCAATGCGCGTTGGGAACCGGGCCATTGGGAGGCTCACGGCCCCAATTGGTACTGGCGTGAAGGGCATTGGATCCGCTGACCGAGAATTGCCCGATTGAAAGACACTGATCCGGACGTTGAACTGCTGGCGCGCATCGGTAACAACGAACCAGCGGCCGTCAACGAAATGGTGACGCGCAAACTGCCGCGTCTGCTGGCGCTCGCCGGCCGGATCCTGGGGGATGCCGACGAAGCCAGGGACGTGGCCCAGGAAAGCTTCCTGCGCATCTGGCGCCACGCCGCCAGTTGGCGCAGTGGCGAGGCGCGCTTCGACACCTGGCTGCACCGGGTGGCGCTCAACCTGTGCCACGACCGTCTGCGCCGGCGCAAGGAGCGCCCGTTGGAGGACGAGGAAGCGTTGGCGCTGACAGACAGCGCACTGACGCCGGATGAACAGCTGGAAGCCGCCGATCGCAGCGCCCGGATGGCTGCCGCCCTGGCGGCGCTGCCCGAGCGTCAGCGCGAAGCGATTGTGTTGCAGTACTACCAGGAGCTGTCGAACATCGACGCCGCGGCCCTGATGAACATCAGCGTCGAGGCACTGGAGAGCCTGCTGTCGCGGGCCCGACGCCAGTTGCGCAGCCAACTTGCCGACACACCCGGGCTTGCCCGCCCAGGAAGGGGAAAACCATGACACCCGAACGTTTTGCTTACCTGGCCGACGCCTATGGCGCCGACCTGCACCGCTGGCCCCGCGCTGAACAGCCCGCAGCCCAGGCTTTGCTGGACAGCGGCAATGTGCTTGCGCATGAGGCCCAGCAACAGGCGCGCTGGCTCGACGGTCAACTGGACAGCCATCAACTGGCCTACGTCGATCCTTCGCTGGCGCGGCAGATTCAGCTGTCGGCCCCGCGCGGCCATTCGTTCTGGTCGCGCTATGCCCGCTGGTTGTCGCCGGCCGGCCTGGTAGGCGTGGGTGTTGCGGGCATTGTCACCGGGATGCTGGTGGCATCCCTGAGCGTGCCGCTGCCGATGCTGTCGTCCGAGGTGTTGCCCAGCGTCTTCGATCAAGGCGATGCGCAAGTCATCTTTACCGTCAATGCCGAGGACACCGAGCAATGAGCCTGAAGTCCCTCAAACCCTGGCTGCTGGCCTCGGCCTTGCTCAACGTGTTCCTGATCGGCGGCGTCGGCGGTGGCCTCTACCACTGGATGGCCAGTGCAAAGCCCGCGGAGGCGGTGGTCAATCAGCACGGCTTGCGCCAGGCGATGATCAAGCTGCCGCCGGAGCGCCGCCGGGAATTGCGCCAACTGCTGCGGCACAACCGGGCCGACAGCCAGCCGCTGATCATGGCCGGGCGTGAAGCGCGCATGGGCGTGATCAAGCAATTGGAAGCGCCGACCCTGGATCGGGATGTGCTGGTGGCGGAACTGGCCAAGGCCCGTGAAGCCGATATGGCGCTGCGTGCGTTGGTGGACACGACGTTGGCGCAGTTCGCCAGCACCCTGCCTCGGGAGGAGCGGCAGAAGTTAGTGGAGGCGTTGTATCTGCGGGGGCAGGCGGCAGGCCGCAAGCCTCAGTCCTGAACGTGGCGCTTGTAGGTCTGCGCCCGGAGCGCTGAACTACAGGCGACGCAGGAAGGATTTGACGATGTGGCGGGTGGCATCGGTGGTGTCCAACTCGTCCATGGCGCCATAGGGGTGCCACTGGCAATCGACTATTTCATTGCAAGGTTTCGCATCGGCGACGTTCACCACCGACGCTTCGAACACGTGGTGCACGGTGTCGCGGGCCTTGA
Organism: Pseudomonas sp. NFPP04; assembly: GCF_900113815.1. Classification (NCBI taxonomy): domain Bacteria; kingdom Pseudomonadati; phylum Pseudomonadota; class Gammaproteobacteria; order Pseudomonadales; family Pseudomonadaceae; genus Pseudomonas; species Pseudomonas sp. NFPP04. The sequence goes on from NZ_FOQS01000013.1 coordinate 10,400, forward strand.
GTTCCTGCAAATACAGCAAGCCGTCCACGTTCAATCCGGTTTCTTCTTCCAGCTCGCGTTCGGCCGCGCCGACCGGGCGCTCGTTGCGTTCGACCTTGCCTCCCGGCAATGCCCATTTGGATCTGGCCTTGCGCACGAAGAGGATATGCCCCTCGTGTTCGCAAATGACCGTTGCACGTATTTTCATCGTCTGTGCCCCGCAGCGGGATGAGTGTCATAAAAGTGTAATGCAATTGTCATGCTAAGTGCTTATGGCGCTGACGTGTGGGGATGTGGATACTGCCCGATTGATCAAAACGCACGAGGAGGGCAGATGAGCACCGTACGCTGGGGCATGATCGGCTGTGGCAGTGTCACTGAATTGAAGAGTGGACCGGCTTTCTACAAAGCGCCAGGTTCTGCGCTGGTGGCCGTGATGGGGCGCCGCGAAGCGGCGGTGCGTGATTATGCGGCACGCCATGGCATTGCGCGTTTCTACACCGACGCCCAGGCGCTGATCAACGACCCCGAGGTGGACGCGGTGTACATCGCCACGCCCCCGGACAGCCATCTCGAATATAGCCTGATGGTCGCGGCGGCCGGCAAGCATTGCTGCGTCGAGAAGCCCATGTCGCTCAACGCCGAGCAGAGCGCGTTGATGCAGCGCACCTTCGAGCGTGCCGGGCTGCATCTGTTTGTGTCCTATTACCGCCGTTCACTGCCGCGTTTCCAGCAAGTGCGCGACTGGTTGCGAGATGGGCGCATCGGCGAACTGCGCCACCTGACCTGGACCTTGTGCAAGCCACCGGGTGCCGACGACGCCAGCCCCGCCAACTGGCGCACCGACCCGACCATCGCTGGCGGTGGTTACTTCGCCGACCTGGCCAGCCATGGTTTCGACCTGTTCCAGTACCTGGCCGGGGATATCGTTGAGGTCACAGGGTTTACCGCGCGACAAGCCGGGAGGTATGCGGCCGAGGATGCAGTGACGGCGTGCTGGACGTTCAGTTCGGGCGCACTGGGCATGGGCTGCTGGAATTTTGTCGCGGACCGTCGCGAGGACCGGGTGGAACTGATCGGCAGCCATGGGCGCATCCGATTCTCGGTCTTCGAAGACCAGCCGCTGCACCTTGAGGGTGAATCGTGCGAAGTGCTGGAAGTGCCGTGCCATGCGCATATCCAGTGGCACCACGTGTTGGCGATGAACGCACATATCCGTGGCGAAGCCGAGCACCCATCGCTGGGCATCGAAGCGTTGAAGACCGATCGGATCCTGGACAAGGTGCTACAACGTAACCCCCATCGTCCTGAGTAGGCGCGTTAGGGTGGTCTTTTTTCCAAGGAATAGACAAATGAAATACTGGATGGCGATGTGGCTGGTGCTGGCCACCAGTGCGATGGCGGCTCCGCGCAGCCAAGGCACACCGGGGGAGTTTGATTTTTATGTGCTGTCGTTGTCGTGGTCGCCGACTTTTTGCCTGACCCACCCGGACAATGAACAGTGCTCCGGTAAAGGCTACGGTTTTGTATTGCATGGCCTGTGGCCGCAATATGCGCGTGGCGGCTGGCCGGCATCCTGTGCGCCGCAGTCGCCGTTGAGTCGTGAAGAAATCGAGAAGGGCGCAACACTGTTTCCGACCCGTGCATTGCTCAAGCATGAATGGTCCAAGCATGGCACCTGCAGTGGCCTGGAACCGTCGGCCTACCTGGAAAAAACCGACCAGGCGCTGGGGGTGGTGAGCATTCCGCAGCAACTGCAGCCGTTCAATACGCCGCCGGCGTTGCAGGCCAGTGAGATCGAGGCGTTGTTCCGTGAAAGCAACCCGCGCATGGGCAATCATGGGCTGGCAGTCATCTGCAAAGGCAAAGTGCTGTCCGAGGTGCGGGTATGCCTGACCAAGGACCTGGCCTTTGCTGGTTGCCCGCGCAGTGTGAAAACCCAGTGCCGCGATGGCGACGTGCGGATTCCCGCGCAGCGGTGATAAGCCGCTGGCGGGCATCGGGTTGATCAGTTGTTGAGGTAGACCGGGCTGTCAGTGGACAACGAGGCCTTCACGGCCAGGGTCATGTCGGTGATCAGCACTTCCTCGCGGTCTTCGCTCAGGGCCTTGAGGGTGATGGCGACCACGTCCTGGGGCGTGCTCTTCGGCGCCTGCACGTCGGCCACCATATCGGTGTCGATGTAGGCGGGGTGCACGCCGATCACCAGGGTCTTCTGTTCGCGCAGTTCGCCGCGCAGTCCATTGGTCAGGCCCCACTGGGCGGACTTGGAGGCGCTGTAGCCGCCAGTGCCGGGCGGGCTGAGCCAGCTCAATACCGACAGTACATTGATCAGCGCGCCGCCGCCTTGCCTGGCCAGGATCGGCGCAAAGGCGCGGCTGACGCGCAGGGTGCCGAAGGTGTTCACGTCAAAGTGCTGTTGCAGGTTTTCGACGCTGTCTTCAGCCAGCAGCGCGCCGTATTTCAGGAACCCCGCGTTGTTGATCACCACGTCTACATCGGTGCACTGCTCCGCGGCGCGCTGCACGCTGGCCTGGTCGGTGATGTCCAGGGCAATCGGCGTGCTGCCGGGGATGTTCACGCTGCCTGGATCGCGTGCGCCGGCGTAGACCTTGGCCGCGCCGGCTTCCAGCAAGGCAATGACGAATGCTTTACCCAGGCCGCGATTGGCGCCGGTGACCAGTACCACTTTTCCACGAATATCCATGATGCGCTCCAGACAGTTAGTTAGGTTTAATAATGAAACCGTTTTTATCCTGAGCCTGTTGGTCCTATAATGCAACCTCATTTTGCAAGTGCCCGGAGGCCCGACGATGAAACGCAAATGCCTGGAAGGCGATGGCTGCCCGGTGGCCCGCGCCCTGGACGTGGTGGGCGACTGGTGGACGTTGTTGATCATCCGCGACGCCTTTGCCGGAGTAACGCGTTTCGGTGATTTTCAAAAACACCTGGGCGTGGCGAAAAACATCCTCGCCACACGGCTCAAGGACATGGTCGAGCAAGGCCTGTTGCAGACCAGCGAAGTCGGCGCACGCAGCGAATACCAACTCACCGACAAGGGCCGTGCGCTGATGCCGGTGCTGGTGACGCTGGCGCAGTGGGGCCAGGCCTATACCGAGCCGGAGGAGGTCGGCGCGCAAGTCTTGGATGCGCGCTCGCTCAAGCCACTGCGCAAGGTCGAGATCCTCGCCGAGGATGGCCGGGTGTTGGGCATCGGCGACATCGTCACCCAGATGCCCGGAGCTTGAGGCGGTGCCTACTTGCTGTCGAGGAAGCCCAGCAGGGCTGCGTTGAACAACGCCGGGTCTTGCAGGAACGCAAAGTGGCTGGTGTTCGGCAGGATCAGCAGGCCGGCGCCGGGGATGGTTGCGGCCATGTACTCGGTGTGTTCGCGCTTGATCGCTTCGTCATGGTCGCCGTCGGCAATCAGGATCGGCGTCTTGATGCTTTGCAATTGTGCGTCAGTCCAGTTCGGCTGGCTGGCCCACATATGGCTGATCTGCTCGACAAACGCGTCGTACTCTTTCGGCGTCGGCGACAGCTTGGCGTACTCCTTGCCGGCGCGCTCGATGAAGGCGGCGAAGGTCGGGTTCTTCTCGACGCCTTCCTTCACCCCGGCGGTCTGCGTGTTGGCGGCGAAGGCGAAGACTTTGCCGAGGCGGTCCGGGTGACGCAGGGCCAGGTCGATGCCGATGATGGCGCCGTCGCTCCAGCCGACGATGTCGGCGCGGGGGATTTTCAGGTGGTCGAGCACGGCCACCACGTCATCGGCCATCAAGTCATAACCATAGGGTTTTTCATCCCGCGAACTGCGCCCGTGGCCGCGGCTGTCGATACTGATCACCGTGTGCCTGGCTGCCAGGGCCTTGACCTGATTACCCCAGTAATCGGAGTTGGACAGGCCACCATGCAGCAGCACCACCGGCGAGCCATGGCCGGTACGGGTGTAGTAGACCTTGATGCCGTTGACGGCGGCATAGCCGGTCTTGGCACCGGCCACGGGGGCGGGTGTTGGCGGCAGCGTTTCCCAGCGCTCAGCGGCTTGGGCGGCGGAAAAACACAACATCAGGCAGGCGGCTGCCAGCAGGCGACGTGACATGGCGGTTCCTTTTTTTGATCAGTAGGAATTGAACTCTAGCATCGGCCCCCGCACGGCAAATACGCATTTTTGCCTATCAAAATCGCCAGTGCGAAAGAAAAAAATACAGTTATATCAATGGAATAAAAGCATCTAAGTGAGCGAGGGGCATTTTCTTCAATACCTCGACCGAGCGGCCCCTTTACCGTGGTCCCATCGTCACTCGCTCGAATAAAAAGGAACTGCAATGAGTCTGATCATTTCCATGGCTGCCTTCGCACTCGCCACGTCTATCACCCCCGGCCCGGTGAATGTGGTTGCACTGAGTACGGGGGCGCGTTTCGGTTTTGTCGCCAGCCAGAAACATGTCCTGGGGGCCGCCGTGGGCTTCACCTTGCTGTTGGTGTTGATTGGCCTGGGGTTGCATGAGGTGCTGATACGTTGGCCGATACTGACCCAGTTGATCCAGTGGGGCGGGGTAGCTTTTCTGCTGTACATGGCCTGGAAGCTGGCGGTGGACGATGGTCGGTTGGACGCCGATGGCAGTGCCACGGCGCCGTCGATGCTGTACGGCGCGATCATGCAGTGGCTCAACCCCAAGGCCTGGCTGGCGTGTGTGGCCGGGATGGGGTTGTTCGTCGCTGATGGCGATGCACGGCAGGTGTGGTTGTTTGCCGGGCTCTACCTGGTGATCTGCTATCTGTCGGTGGCGTGCTGGGCCTATGCCGGCACGTTTCTGCGGCGCTACCTGGGCAACCCCCAGGGCGTGCGCGTATTCAACCGTTCAATGGCCGCGTTGCTGGTGGCCAGTGTGGGTTATTTGCTGATGGCTTGAGCACGTCGCGGTATTGCCCTGGCGTTGCGGCGAAATGCTGTTTGAACGCGCGCTGGAAATGCGCCTGGTCGGCAAACCCCGCCGCCAGCGCCACATCGGCGATGGGCGCGCCCTGACGCAATCGGGCGCGAGCGAACTGGATGCGCTGGTTGACCAGGAAGGCATGGGGTGTCAGCCCGTAATATTGCTTGAAGGCGCGGATCAGGTAAGACGGCGACAGTTCGGCCGCCAGGCAGATGTCTTCCAGCTTCACCCCTTCGGTGCAGTGCGTGCGGATGTACTCGGCGGCCCGCTCCAGCTTGTGGTTGACCTCGCGCAGCGGGGTGCCGGCTGGGTTGAGGCGCTGTTGTACGTCGCTGAAATAACTCACCAGCGCGTCCTGTTTCTGCAAGTGCTCGGCCTGTTCATCGACCAGGATGCGGTACAACTCCAGCAAGCCACGGTACAGCACGGCGTCCTGGGTATGGGGCGTATTGAACGGTCGGTAACCCTGGTCGGTGCTGAAGCCCAACTGATGCTGCAACTCCGTCAGCCAGGGCGTGTCGATGTACAGCATCTGGTAGGACCACGGTTCATTGTCGATGGGGTTGCAGGCGTGCACATCGCCCGGATTCATCAACACCACCGTGCCGGCGCTGATCTGGAATGTCTCGCTGCCATAGTGGTAATAGCTGCGCCCGGTGGTGATCGCACCGATGGAAAAATGCTCGTGGGCATGCCGGCTGTAGGTGACCTTGCGCCCATCGGCGATGGTCCGCGCCTCGATAAAGGCCAGCGCGGGGTCACGCCAGAAATACGGAGCAGTGGCAGCAATCATGGGCGGGCGCTTCCTCGCAGCAGTTCAACGGGCAGGCGAGCAGCGTCAGCTAAAACCCGCCATTGTTCAAGCCCTGACGTACCGGCGGTGCACAGCGGCGCAGGTAGTCGGCCCATGGATCGTAACCGGCCACGGCCTCAGCCAGGGTGACCGGTTGCCGGGCCTTTTCCCGCAGGGCCTCGCCGTCATGCAGCATATGCCGCTCGACGATGACACTCATCAAGGCGCGGCTGCGTGGTGAGTCGAAGGTGCGCGGCACCCTGCGTCCGAAGAGGTCCGGGGCGGGGATTTCGGCGGGTGCGAAGTTGTCGAGCTGATGGATGACCAGGTCTGTCGCCGCCGTGGTCAGCGCCACCTCGGCAGGTCGGGTGCCTTGCGCGTAGGCCGGCCAGTCGAAACGCATCCAGGCACCGCTGGCGCCGTCCTTGGCCGCCTGCATGACCCGCTTGTAGTCAAGGTCTGGACGTGGACGAACCAACAGGTGCCGGGGAAAAACTTCATAGAACTTTCTGTCGCTGTAATGCGAGACATACATCAGTACACCGAACCGGCCGACTTCGCCGTGCCTCTGGGTGAGACCGAAAAAAAGCACCAGGCCGTATTCCAGGGCTTCACGACTGGGCAGGGTCAGGTGCGACAAGCCGTAACGGAGCGCGGTCCCGTAGGCTTCTTTCAACTGCCCGAGCTTGCGATCAAAGGTGTCGAAAAAAAGCCGATTGATCGGAGTGAGCAAGTGGAATTGCCGAGCCAATTCCCGATATTTGACCCCAGCGTTTGCCGAGTGCCAGCGTTTCGAGGTGACATCCAGGGCACCGGCACTGTGCAGGTCGACGAACGAGTACAGAGGGCCCGTATACACGCCCTCGAAGCGGCCGTCTTCGGAAAACGGCGAATGCTCCGGCAGCCACATCAGCACTGGCTCTTCAAGCAAGGTGTTGTCGGCATACACTCGGCGCAGATCGTCCAGCGCGGTCTGGCGCAAGGTCACCACAGGCTGTGCAAACGTCTCGACGGCGTCGGCCAGGCTGGCACGCTGTCGATTGAGGCCTTCCAGTGCCGTATTGATCGCCAGCACATCGTAACGCGGTCGAGGGTCCAGCATGCCGTTGACCACGGCCCATTCCAGCACCGGCGGCGTTGCTTCGCTGCTTTCGAGGAAGCGCTTCCAGCTGCCGTGTGGCGCCAGCCCGGCCAGGAACATGATCTGGTTGTAAGTCAATTGACGGGAAGACCCCGGCATGACCTTTTCCATGTACATGACGTATTGATGATACAGCACCCAGGTCTGGGCGCTCAGGCAAGGCGTGGCGTCGGGTATGTCGCGTACGAGCAAATGTGGACCCTTTTCGCTCAGCAACAGGTGCGCGGCCAGTGCTGCGGTAGCTGGGTGGAGCCCGGCCAGGCTGCTGTCGATGCACTGGCGTATGAACGGCACGTGCTCACCCCAGAAGTAATCGTCGTGCCAGTCGACCAGATTGATCCGGTTCGGGTACGCATCGGGCTCGGGGTCCAGGCTCAGGATCAGTGCTGCCAGTATCAGTGCACTGCGGCTGCCACTTTCCGTGCGCTCGCCGGCGTGGCCGCCATGCCAGTGCAGGGCGTTCGACAAAGCGTCTGCCAGTTGCTGGGCCAAGGGTGTTGCGAGCAGGCGGACCATGAGGAAATCCGCTTCCGCCCGCACATCGGCTATCGACTTGCCGGCGACGATGGGCTGGCCGAGGTACTCGAACAGCGGCACGTCCTGGTCGGCCGTGAAGCGCTCGATGATGCGCATGATTTGCGTGCGATCGAGCACCGACAGTTTCCAGGCTGAGGGTTGTGAACCAGACAGCGGCTTGAGCGCTCGCCAGTAGTGGCCCTGACGCGTCGGCAGGGGTTGGCTGACGGTCAGTTGCTGCAACGTCAGGCGTGCCTCGTGCAGTGTGTGGGGGCGTACAAGGTGGTAGAGGTTCAGTGCCTGGCTGAGCGTCACCTTGAAATGACTGCGCAAGTACCCGCCTGTCTTGGCCGCTACCAGCTTCAGGCGCGACACCAGAGGGGCAAGTTCAACATTGCTCATCACTGGGTCGGTCAGGGTTTTCCAGGTGCCGTCCAGGCCATTGGCGCCAACGCTACCCTCGGCAGTGAGCAATACGTGGCTGGCAGGGTCGACGCGTTCCCGGGTGCGGATGGCCAGGAAGTCAGGGTGGTCGGTCAGCACGTGGATCTGGGCGTAGGCTTTTTTAACGGTTGCCTGGAGTGTGTCCGGGTCAACGCTGGCGCCTACCTCAAACCGATCGGCATCATTCAGGTTCCCGCCAGCGATCACCGTCGACAAAGCGTTGCGCAGTACGTGGCGATCATTGAGCAGACCGATGTACTGCCGATAGCGGTACAGTTCGCCGAACGACCGGGCGCTGTTCAATATCACCGGCACCGCAGGCGCCGGCCAGTCGCGCAGGCGCTGGCTCAGGAGGCTGACCTCCGTCCTGCTCAGCGGGCGCTCGATGGCATACGCCTGCAAAGCCCCGACCATACTGATGCGCTGGTCGGTATAGACATGGCTGCCCAGTTGTTCGCCGAGTGTGGCCAACCGGTTCCAACGCTCATCGGGTGCCTTTGGCACCAAGGTGTTTATTTCGCGCCCGCTGTCCGGGTTCAGCACACACAACACTTGCCGCTGGTAATCGAAGTAAGCGGGCGCTGGCGCGTCGTCCGTGCTGCCCAGGTCGTTGCTATTGATGATTGCCTGCAACAGACCCGCCGCCTCCTTGAGGTTTCTGGACAACCGCGAATCGGATGTCAGATACAGCACAGTGCGGTAGATATCCAACGCGTCAAAGCTGTTCTCGTCCTTGACCAACCGTTGCAGGGCCTCTGCCAGCTGTCGATAGTCGAGCATCTGCTGGCTCGACTCGGCGTAGCTCATCGACTTGCTGCGCCCGTTATCGTCAAAGCCGGGAAAACCCTTCAAGGCGTCGAGCTCTTCGACAATGGTCTGCGCCTGCAGGCGGTTGGCAGGCATCGGCAAACCATGGAACGCCAGCGTCAGGTTCAAGGGAAAGGTGCGCGCACCGGCGGGAGGCACAGGTGCGATATACGGCATGCCCAGTTCGGTCGGGTCCAGGAGTTGGCTGATGTAGATGATCGGGTTGGCCAATGTCCACCAGGCGGACGAGTCGGCCAGGGTGTAGACCCTGGGCTGCCCGTGAGCCGTCACGCTCAGTCGGCTGTTGTGCACGCGTAGCGTGGCCAGATCAAACCCCTCGGCGTTGGCCCAGTCAATGAAGTCTTTCTGATTGATGGCCTTGCAAAAGGCTTCGCACCATTGGCCCAACTGAGAATGCGCGACCATTGGCACGGGATGCGTGGGAGGCGGTAACGATTGGTTCGAGGCGACGGCCAGCAGGCGGCTCAAGTGGCCGATCAGGGTCGTGTCGCCTTCGCTGCGCAGGGATTGGCGTTCGTTCAGGTAGGCGATAGAAGGGCTGAGACTGAGTGGCAGCGGCGTGTCGCCGGGGAGGCTGTCCCAGGTCAGGGCAAGGGCGTGAATGTCATCCATGAGGTCGGTTCCGGCTGATGAAACCCCGGATCATCCGCCACGAGGAGGGGGCCTCTGTAGCAGGTGTTTCCTGCAAGGCCGTGGCTTGCGTCAGCCACGGTCGCAAGGTTAAGGCCTGCGGGCGGCAAGCCTCCTCTCAGACTTTTTCAAGGTTGTGTCAGGCGGGAACCAGGAAAGCGGCTTCCAGCAACTGGCGGGTATAGGCATGCTGCGGATCCGCAAAGATCGCCTGCGCATCCCCTTGCTCCACCACCTGCCCATGCTTGACCACCATCAATTGGTGACTCAGCGCCTTCACCACCGCCAAGTCATGGCTGATGAACAGGTAGGTCAGGTTGTACTTGGCCTGCAGGCTGCGCAGCAGTTCCACCACCTGGCGTTGCACCGTGCGGTCGAGGGCCGAGGTGGGCTCGTCGAGCAGGATCAGACGTGGCTTGAGCACCAGCGCGCGGGCGATGGCAATGCGTTGGCGCTGCCCACCGGAGAACTCGTGAGGGTAGCGATGCCGGGATTCCGGGTCCAGGCCCACTTCCTTGAGCGCCGCGATAATCGCCGCTTCCTGTTCGGCCGGCGTGCCCATCTTGTGGATGCGCAAGCCTTCGCCGACGATCTCGCTGACGCACATGCGCGGGCTCAGGCTGCCGAACGGGTCCTGGAACACCACCTGCATTTCCCGGCGCAACGGGCGTACCTGTTGTTGGCTGAGCTTGTCCAGTTGCTGGCCTTCGAAACGAATGCCGCCCTTGCTGGCGATCAACCGCAGGATCGCCAGGCCCAGGGTGGACTTGCCCGAGCCGCTTTCACCGACGATGCCCAGGGTCTGCCCTTGGGGCAGGCTGAAGTTGATACCGTCCACCGCCTTGACGTAGTCAACGGTGTTGCGCAAAAAGCCCTTCTTGATCGGGAACCACACTTTCAGGTCATCGACCTCCAGCAACGGTGGGCCAACATCGTTGGTCGCCGGGCTGCCGCTGGGTTCTGCCGCCAACAACTCCTGGGTGTACGGGTGCCGGGGTGACTGGAACAGCGTCTCGCACTCCGCCTGCTCGACGATGCAACCCTTTTGCATCACGCACACGCGGTGGGCAATCCGGCGCACCAGGTTGAGGTCATGGCTGATCAGCAACAGCGCCATGCCCAGGCGCGCCTGCAGTTCCTTGAGCAATTCCAGGATCTTCAATTGCACCGTCACGTCGAGTGCGGTGGTCGGCTCATCGGCGATCAGCAATTCGGGCTCATTGGCCAGGGCCATGGCGATCATCACCCGCTGGCGCTGACCACCGGACAGTTCATGGGGCAGGGCCTTGAGGCGCTTGTGCGGCTCAGGAATACCCACCAGCTCCAGCAGCTCCAGGGTGCGCTGGGTGGCGACCTTGCCTTGCAACCCTTTGTGCAGGCCCAGCACTTCGTTGATCTGCTTCTCTATGGTGTGCAACGGGTTCAAGGAGGTCATCGGCTCCTGGAAGATCATCGCAATGCGGTTACCGCGAATGTGGCGGATGGTTTTTTCCTTGAGGGTCAGCAGGTCCTGGCCGGCATACTCGATGGTGCCGGAGGGATGGCGCGCCAGCGGGTAGGGCAGCAGGCGCAGGATCGAGTGGGCGGTTACCGATTTGCCCGAGCCGCTTTCACCCACCAGTGCGATGGTTTCACCGCGCTTGATATCGAAGCTGACATGGTTCACCACGCGGTGGTGGTGTTCGCCCGTGACGAACTCGACGCAGAGGTCGCGGACTTCGATCAGATTGTCCTGATTCATCTCATTTCCTCGGGTCGAAGGCATCGCGAGCGGACTCGCCGATAAACACCAGCAAACTCAACATGATCGCCAGCACGGCAAAGGCACTCATGCCCAGCCACGGCGCTTGCAGGTTGGATTTGCCCTGGGCCACCAGTTCACCCAGCGACGGCGAACCGGCGGGCAAACCGAAGCCGAGGAAGTCCAGAGCGGTAAGCGTACCGATGGCGCCGGTGAGAATGAACGGCATGAAGGTCATGGTCGACACCATCGCGTTGGGCAAGATATGGCGGAACATGATCGCGCCGTTCTGCATGCCCAGCGCCCGCGCCGCCCGCACATATTCCAGGTTACGCCCACGCAGGAACTCGGCGCGCACCACGTCCACCAGGCTCATCCACGAGAACAGCAGCATGATCCCCAGCAGCCACCAGAAGTTGGGCTGCACGAAACTGGCGAGGATGATCAGCAGGTACAGCACCGGTAACCCGGACCAGATCTCCAGGAAACGCTGCCCGGCCAGGTCGACCCAGCCGCCATAGAAGCCCTGCAGGGCCCCGGCGATCACGCCGATGATCGAGCTGAGCACGGTGAGGGTCAGGGCAAACAGCACCGACACGCGGAAGCCGTAGATGACCCGCGCCAGCACGTCGCGGCCCTGGTCATCGGTGCCCAGCAGGTTGACGCTGGAAGGCGGCGCGGGGGCCGGCACCTTGAGGTCGTAGTTGATGCTCTGGTAGCTGAACGGGATCGGCGCCCACAACGTCCAGGCGTCCTTGGCCTTGAGCAGTTCCTGGATGTACGGGCTCTTGTAGTTGGCCTCCAGAGGGAATTCGCCGCCGAATGTGGTCTCCGGGTAGCGCTTGAGCGCCGGGAAGTACCAGCCGCCGTCGTAGTGCACGGCCAGGGGTTTGTCGTTGGCGATCAGCTCGGCGCCCAGGCTCAGCACGAACAGGATCAGGAACAGCCACAGCGACCACCAGCCACGCTTGTTGGCCTTGAACCGTTCGAACCGGCGGCGATTGAGGGGGGACAGGTTCATCTCAATGCTCCCGGCTGGCAAAGTCGATCCGCGGATCGACCAGGGTGTAGGTAAGGTCGCCGATCAGCTTCACGATCAACCCCAGCAGGGTGAAGATGAACAGCGTGCCGAACACCACCGGGTAGTCGCGGTTGATCGCCGCTTCAAAGCTCATCAGGCCCAGGCCGTCGAGGGAGAAGATCACTTCCACCAGCAATGAGCCGGTGAAGAAGATCCCGATGAAGGCCGAGGGGAAGCCGGCGATCACCAGCAGCATCGCGTTGCGGAACACGTGGCCGTAGAGCACGCGGTGGTTGGTCAGGCCCTTGGCTTTGGCGGTGATCACATACTGCTTGTTGATCTCGTCAAGGAAGCTGTTCTTGGTCAGCAGGGTCATGGTGGCGAAGTTGCCGATCACCAGGGCCGTGATGGGCAGCGCGAGGTGCCAGAAGTAATCGAGGATCTTGCCGCCCCAGCTCAGTTCATCGAAGTTGTTGGAGGTGAGCCCGCGCAGGGGGAACCAGTCCAGGTAACTGCCGCCGGCAAACACCACGATCAGCAGGATCGCAAACAGGAAGGCCGGGATCGCGTAGCCGACGATGATCGCCGAGCTGGTCCACACGTCGAAATGGCTGCCGTGCCGCGTGGCCTTGGCGATCCCCAGGGGGATCGACACCAGGTACATGATCAGCGTGCTCCATAACCCGAGGGAAATGGACACCGGCATCTTTTCCTTGATCAGGTCGATGACCTTGGCGTCGCGGAAGAAGCTGTCGCCAAAATCCAGCTGGGCGTAGTTCTTGACCATGATCCACAGACGTTCCGGCGCCGACTTGTCGAAGCCGTACATTTTCTCGATTTCCTTGATCAGCGCCGGGTCCAGGCCCTGGGCGCCGCGGTAGCTGCTGGAGCCGGCCACCGATACCTCGGCGCCGCCGCCGGCAATGCGGCTGGTGGCGCCTTCAAAGCCTTCGAGCTTGGCGATCATCTGCTCCACCGGGCCACCGGGGGCGGCCTGGATGATGACGAAGTTGATCAGCAGGATCCCGAACAGCGTCGGGATAATCAGCAACAGGCGGCGAAAGATATAGGCCAGCATTTAATCGCCTCCGCTCGCCGGATCGGCGCTCGTGTTGGTGTCCGGGATGACGGCCGGTTTGACGTCGGGCTTGGCCCACCAGGTGGCCGTGCCGACGTCGTAGCGCGGTGGGACTTTCGGGTGGCCCAGGTGATCCCAGTACGCCACGCGGAAAGTCTTGATGTGCCAGTTGGGGATCACGTAGTAGCCAAATTGCAACACGCGGTCCAGGGCCTTGGCATGGGCCACCAGGCTTTTGCGTGAATCGGCGTCGATCAACTCTTCCACCAACTGGTCGATGGCCGGGTCCTTGAGACCCATGTAGTTGCGGCTGCCGGGTTTGTCGGCGCTGGACGATTTCCAGAACTCGCGCTGTTCGTTGCCCGGTGAAGTGGACTGCGGGAAGCTGCCCACCAGCATGTCGAAGTCCCGCGAGCGGATACGGTTGATGAACTGCGACACGTCGACCCGGCGGATCACCAGGTCGATGCCCAGGTCGGCCAGGTTGCGCTTGAACGGCAGCAGGATGCGTTCGAATTCGGTCTGGGCCAGCAGGAATTCGATGGTCACCGGTTTGCCGGTGGTGTCGACCATCTTGTCATCGACGATGCGCCAGCCGGCTTCCTGCAGCAGTTGGTAGGCCTCGCGTTGCTGGGCGCGGATCATGCCGCTGCCGTCGGTCCTGGAGGGTTCGAAGGCCTGGGTGAAGACTTCGGGCGGGATCTTGTCGCGCAGGGGCTCGAGAATCGCCAGTTCATCCGGGCCGGGCAGGCCGGTGGCGGCCATTTCCGAGTTTTCGAAGTAACTGCGCGTACGGGTATAGGCGCCGTTGAACAGCTGCTTGTTGCTCCACTCGAAGTCCAGCAACAGGCTGATGGCCTTGCGCACGCGCACATCCTGGAACATCGGCTTGCGCATGTTGAACACAAAACCCTGCATCCCGGTGGGGTTACCGTTGGGGATTTCTTCCTTGATCAGCCGGCCCTGGGCAACAGCGGGGATGTTGTAGGCGTTGGCCCAGTTCTTCGCGCTGAACTCCAGCCAGTAGTCGAACTGCCCGGCCTTCAAGGCTTCCAGGGACACGGTGCTGTCGCGGTAGTAGTCGGTGATGCGGTTGTCGAAATTGTAGAAACCCTTGGTGATCGGCAGGTCCTTGGCCCAGTAATCCTTGACCCGCTCGTAGCGGATCATTCGTCCGGCCTTGACCTCGGCGACCTTGTACGGCCCGCTGCCCAGCGGTATTTCCAGATTGCCCCTGGCGAAGTCGCGGGTGGCCCACCAATGCTTGGGCAATACCGGCAGTTGTCCGAGGATCAGCGGCAATTCGCGGTTGTTGGTGCGCTTGAACTTGAACAGAACCTTGAGCGGGTCTTCGGCGATGACTTCGTCGACGTCGGCGTAATAAGTGCGGTAGATCGGTGAACCTTCCTTGATCAGTTCCTGGAAGGTAAATACCACGTCCTCGGCGCGGATCGGGTGGCCATCATGGAAGCGCGCTTCCGGGCGCAGGTAGAAGCGCACCCAGCTGTTGTCCGGGGCTTTTTCGATCTTGCCGGCCACCAGGCCGTATTCGGTGATGGGCTCGTCCAGGCTTTGCATGGCCAGGGTGTCGTAGATCAGGCCCAGATTGTCGGCCGGTACACCTTTGCTGATATAGGGGTTGAGGCTGTCGAAGCCGCCCATGGCCGACTCGCGGAACGTGCCACCCTTGGGCGCATCCGGGTTGACGTAGTCGAAGTGCTTGAAGTCGGCGGGGTATTTCGGCGGTTCGTTGTACAGCGTCAACGCATGTTGCGGGGCGGCCTGGGCCGCAGTGCACAGCAGCAGGCTGCCGAGCAGGGCAGTACGCAAAGATATCATTGGGCTTTCTCCGAAGCTTTCAGCCACCACGCGCTCAGGCCCAGGCTGTAGGGCGGCGTGGTGACAAAGGCGAACCGGTTGCGGTACGCCAGGCGATGATAGTTGAGGTACCAGTTGGGAATACTGTAGTGCTGCCACAGCAGCACCCGGTCGAGGGCACGGCCGGCGGCCAGTTGCTCTTCGCGGGTCTTGGCGGCCAGCAGTTGTTCCAGCAGGTGATCGACAATCGGATTGTTGATGCCTGCGTAGTTCTTGCTGCCCTTGATCGCGGACTGGCTGGAGTGGAAGTACTGCCACTGCTCAAGGCCTGGACTCAAGGTCTGGTTGAGGGTGATCAGGATCATGTCGAAGTCGAATTGGTCCAGGCGCTGCTTGTACTGGGCACGGTCGACGGTACGCAGGCGCGCGTCGACGCCGATGCTGATCAGGTTCTCGACATAGGGCTGCAGGATGCGCTCCAGGTTCGGGTTGACCAGCAGGATCTCGAAACGCAGCGGCTGGCCATCCTTGTTGACCAGGCGTTGTCCGGACAGCTTCCAGCCAGCCTCGCCGAGCAGGGCCAGCGCGCGGCGCATAGTCTCGCGGGGGATGCCGCGCCCGTCGGTCTGGGGCAGGCTGAAGGCTTGCGTGAACAGGTTGGCCGGCAACTGCTCGCGGTAGGGCGAGAGCATCAGCCATTCACGGCCGGTGGGTACGCCGGTGGCGGCGAATTCGCTGTTGGGGTAGTAGCTCAAGGTGCGCTTGTACGCGCTGCTGAACAGGGTGCGGTTGGTCCACTCGAAGTCGAACATCAGCCCCAGGGCTTCGCGCACCTTGGCCTGGCTGAACGTGGGCCGCCGCGTGTTCATGAACAGACCCTGGCTCTGTGTCGGGATTTGGTGGGCGATCTGCGCCTTGATCACGTCACCCCGGTTCACCGCCGGGAAGTTGTAGCCATTGGCCCAGTTCTTGGCCTGGTGCTCGATGTAGATATCGAATTCACCGGCCTTGAAGGCTTCGAAGGCCACATCGCTGTCGCGGTAAAACTCCACCTCGACCTTGTCATAGTTATAGAAGCCCTGGTTGACCGGCAGGTCCTTGCCCCAGTAGTCCTTGACCCGTTCGAACACCAGTTGCCGTCCGGGCGTGACCTTGCTGATGCGGTAGGGGCCGCTGCCCAGGGGTGGTTCGAAGGTGGTGGCCTTGAAGTCGCGGTTTTTCCAGTAGTGCTGGGGCAATACCGGCAACTCGCCCAGGCGCAGGATCAGCAAGGGGTTGCCGGCACGCTTGAACACAAAGCGGATGCGGTGGCGGTTGAGGATATCCACCCGCGCCACTTCCTGCAGGTTGGTGCGGTATTGCGGGTGCCCTTCGGTCAGCAAGGTGCGATAGGAAAACGCCACGTCATACGCCGTGATCGGCTTGCCATCGTGAAAGCGCGCTTCGGGACGCAGGTTGAACACCACCCAACTGCGGTCCTCGCTGTACTCCACCGATTGGGCGATCAGCCCATAGCTGGAGGTGGGTTCATCGCCGGAGGGCGCATACAGGCCGGTGCCGACCATCAAGGGCTCATTCAGCTCATTGACGCCATATTGCAGGAAGTTCGGCGTGGAAACCGGGCTGGAGCCCTTGAAGGTATAGGGGTTGAGGGTGTCGAAAGTGCCAAAGGCCATGACCCGCAATGTCCCGCCTTTCGGCGCTGCAGGGTTTACCCAATCGTAGTGGGTGAATTTGGCCGGGTACTTGAGGCTGCCGAACTGCGCATAACCGTGGCTCTCGGTAATCGTCGCGTTCGCTGCAAAGCTCAAGGCCAGACTTATTAGTAGAAGGAGGGGACGCTTCAAGTCAGAGATCCGATCCAGGCGGCTTGGGCTTTATGATCGGTACAGTAACAGCTTGTTCCGGTTGGAAAAAGGCCGTTGGATTGACGCAGAAACAATGTGGGAGGGGGCTTGCCCCCGATAGCAACACACCAGCCAACAGATTCATTGGCTGACCTACCGCTATCGGGGGCAAGCCCCCTCCCACATGGGGTCCCCAGTGTTCCAGATGTTTCAGCGTGGACCTGATACCACCAGCATCTGCCCAGGCTTCAGGGCCTGGCCGGTACGCGGGTTCCAGCGCTTGAGGTGTTGCATCTCGACATTGAAGCGCTTGGCGACGATGTACAGCGAGTCGCCTTTCTTGACCTTGTATTGCACCGGTTTCTTGCTGTCGGCCTTGGCCACTAGCTTGCGCGTGTCCTGCATTACCAGGGTCTGGCCGACCTTGAGGGCCTGGCCGTTGAGCTTGTTCCAGCGTTGCAGGTCATGTACGTCGACCTTGTTGGCCTTGGCGATCAGCGTCAGGTTGTCGCCGGTGCGTACCTTGTAGCTGCGAGTACGCCCGGCCACCCGTGCGGTCTCGACCTCGTCGAACACCTGCTTTTTCGGACGCATCGCCAGCAATTCTTCAGGCTTCATCGTCGAAAGGGTGCTGGTCAGCAGTTGCGCCTTGGAACTGGGCACCAGCAAATGCTGCGGGCCGTCCAGGGTAGTGCGTTGTTTCAGCGCCGGGTTGAGCTGGAACAGTTCGTCTTCGTCGATCTCGGCCAGCGCGGCAACCCGTGACAGGTCCATGCTCTGCTTGACTTCCACCACTTCGAAGTAAGGTTGGTTGGCAATCGGGTTCAGGTTGACGCCGTAGGCCTCGGGTGCCAGCACCACCTGGGACAGCGCCAGGAACTTGGGCACGTAGTCCTTGGTTTCCTGGGGCAGCGGCAGGTTCCAGTAGTCGGTCGGCAGGCCGAGCTTCTCGTTGCGCTCGATGGCCCGGCTCACCGTGCCTTCGCCGGCGTTATAGGCGGCCAGGGCCAGCAGCCAGTCGCCGTTGAACATGTCATGCAGGCGGGTCAGGTAGTCGAGTGCGGCGGTGGTGGAGGCGGTGATGTCGCGACGGCCATCGTAGGCACGGGTCTGGCGCAGGTTGAAGTAGCGCCCGGTGGAGGGGATGAACTGCCAGAGGCCGACCGCATCGCTGCGCGAATAGGCCATCGGATTGTAGGCACTTTCAATCACTGGCAGCAGCGCCAGCTCCAGGGGCATGTTGCGTTCTTCGAGACGTTCGACGATGTAGTGAATGTAGAGGCTGCCGCGTTCTCCGGCATTCTCCAGGAAGGACGGGTTGCTGGCGAACCACAGGCGCTGTTGCTCGATACGCGGGTTGACACCTAGACCCTCCTGCAGTTGAAAGCCCCGGCGCATGCGTTCCCAAACATCCTGGGGTACGTCGGGAGCCGGTTTTTCTGAAAGCCAGATGACGGGTTTCTGTTTGATTTTGGCGGTGAGGTTTGGCTTGGGTTGCACGGTGGATTGTGCGGTGAAATTGCTTGATTGGCAGCCCGCCAGTGTGGCGGACACAGCCACCGCCACAGCTTGAGCCAGGCGGGTCAATGCGTCTGAATGGTTGGATTTACGAATAGATGACGACATTGGCTGGAAGTAAGTTCCGGGCAAAAATGTCGGGCGATTCTAGAAACCCGTTGGGTTCCGGTCAACCATTCAGAAATTGCGTATCAGATTGCTTCCCTTTAGAACTTATCTTTCCAAGCCCTCAAGCTAGCAAACACCTCGGCCCCAGAGCGGTTGTCACGGCCATTCCGTTCGTCCGCTTTTTGTTTAACGGATGTTTCAGAGGTACGCAGAAAGGGGTTGGTCAGCTTTTCCAGGGCCAGGTTGGAAGGCAGCGTGATCTCGCCTCTGGCCCGCAGTTGGCGTACGTTCTCCACTCGTTCGGCTATATCTGTGTTGTCCGGTTCCACAGCTTGGGCGAACTTGAGGTTACTCTGCGTGTATTCGTGGGTGCAGTACACCAGGGTATCGGCGGGCAGGGCGGCCAGGCGCTCGAGGGAGCTGTGCATCTGTTCCGGCGTGCCTTCGAACAGGCGCCCGCAACCGGCGGCGAACAGGGTGTCGCCACACAACAGCACGCCCGGGTGATAAAAGGCGATATGGCCCAGGGTATGGCCGGGAACGCTATAGATGTCGAAGTCCCAGCCGAGTACCGTGATGCGGTCGTTATCGTGCAACGCCACGTCCCGCGCCGGGATCTTCTCGTTGGCCGGGCCGTAGACCTTGGCGTCGGTCTCACGCTTGAGCTGTTCGACACCGCCGACGTGATCGTGGTGATGGTGGGTGATCAGGATGTCGCTGAGGCTCCAGCCAGGGTTCTGTTCGAGCCAGGCCAGCACGGGCGCGGCATCGCCGGGGTCGACCACGGCGCAGCGTTGGGTGCGAGGGTCCTGTAACAACCAGATGTAGTTATCGGTGAAGGCGGGCAGGGCACTGATCTGTATCATTCTTCGATTCGCCAAGCTGAACACATTGGTGCATCTTAGAACGTCTAGGCGAGTTGGAGAATGCAATGACTGATAAAGCGTTCGCCCAGGCCGATCCTGAGTGGCTGGCCCTGATCGGCGCGGCCCGCGAGTGGCTGTCCGGTCCCATCGGGCAATTTCTGCTGGACGAAGAACGGCGCATGCTCGAAGACGAGCTGGGCCGGTTCTTTGGTGGCTATCTGGTGCACTACGGCCCCTCGGCCGAAACGCCGCCCTGCGCGCCGCAGGTGCAACGCAATGTTCGCCTGGGGGCACCGTTGCCAGGCGTGGAGATCGTGTGCGAGGAACAGGCCTGGCCGTTGAGCGAGCATGCTGCCGATGTAGTGGTGTTGCAGCACGGGCTGGATTTCTGCCTGTCGCCCCACGGCTTGTTGCGCGAGGCGGCGAGCAGCGTACGGCCCGGTGGCCATTTGCTGATCGTGGGGATCAACCCCTGGAGCAGTTGGGGCCTGCGCCATGTGTTCGCCCATGACGGCCTGCGCCAGGCGCGCTGCATCTCGCCGCAGCGGGTGGGCGACTGGCTGAACCTGCTGGGCTTCGCGCTGGAGAAACGCCGCTTCGGGTGCTATCGTCCGCCGCTTGCGTCGACCAAGTGGCAGGGCCGCCTGGCCGGCTGGGAACGCCGGGCCGGCGCCTGGCAATTGTCCGGTGGCGGCTTTTACCTGCTGGTGGCGCGCAAGATCGCGGTCGGGCTGCGCCCGTTGCAGCAGGTGCGCCGCGAACCGATGGGCAAGCTGGTGCCATTGCCGATGGCCAAGGTCAACCGCAAGCAAAGCGATGCGTAATCCTCTTTTTGAATTGATACCGAGCAACCGATGACCGATAGCGTAGAACTCTTCACCGATGGCGCCTGCAAGGGCAACCCGGGCCCCGGCGGCTGGGGCGCGTTGCTGGTGTGCAAAGGCGTGGAGAAGGAGTTGTGGGGCGGTGAGGCCAACACCACCAACAACCGCATGGAGCTGATGGGCGCCATTCGTGGCCTGGAAGAACTCAAGCGCCGCTGCAATGTGCTGCTGGTGACCGACTCGCAATACGTGATGAAGGGCATCAACGAGTGGATGGTCAACTGGAAGAAACGCGGGTGGAAAACCGCCGCCAAGGAACCAGTGAAAAATGCCGACCTGTGGCAGTTGCTCGATGAGCAATGCAATCGCCATGACATCACCTGGAAATGGGTACGCGGCCACATCGGCCATCCCGGCAACGAACGTGCTGACCAGTTGGCCAACCGTGGCGTGGATGAAGTGCGGGGCTACAAGCAGAGTTGAAGGCGACTCACGTGGTAACATCGCGCCCTTTGAAATACACCAAACCGTTGAGAGCTGAACCCTGATGGCCATCCGATCTGTTGTACTCGATACCGAAACCACCGGCATGCCGGTGACCGACGGTCACCGGATCATTGAAATCGGCTGTGTCGAATTGATGGGGCGTCGCCTGACCGGCCGTCACTTCCACGTCTACCTGCAACCGGACCGCGACAGTGACGAAGGCGCAATCGCCGTCCACGGCATCACTGACGAATTTCTCAAGGGCAAGCCGCGCTTCGCCGAAGTCGCCGATGAGTTCTTCGAATTCATCAACGGTGCCCAGTTGATCATCCATAACGCGGCGTTTGACGTCGGCTTCATCAATAACGAGTTTGCCCTGATGGGGCAGACCGATCGCGCGGACATTTCCCGGCACTGCTCGATCCTCGATACCTTGATGATGGCCCGTGAGCGCCACCCGGGTCAGCGCAACAGCCTCGACGCCCTGTGCAAACGTTATGGCGTCGACAACTCCGGCCGTGAGCTCCACGGCGCCTTGCTCGACTCCGAGATTCTCGCTGACGTCTACCTGACCATGACCGGCGGGCAGACCAGCCTGTCCCTGGCGGGCAACGCCTCCGATGGCAGCGGTTCGGCGGAAGGCTCGGGCAACCGTCCTTCGGAAATCCGCCGACTGCCGGCTGATCGCAAGCCGACCACTATCATCCGCGCCAGCGAACAGGACCTCGCGGAACACGCGGCTCGGCTCGAAGCGATCGCCAAATCGGCGGGCGCGCCGGCATTATGGACCCAGCTGACCCAGCAATAACCCCTGGCTGAACTCGATTGGAACTGTGGGGGGGGGCTTGCTCCCGATAGGGGCAGGCCAGTCGAAACCTGTGTTGACTGATGTACCGTTATCGCGGGCAGGCCCCCTCCCACAATTGATTTCAATTGCCTGTCAATCTTCATTCGCGTCATGGCCGCCAAGCTTCTACCCTTGAGTGCATAGCCCTCAGGACGACAAGCAAACATGTATAAAGACCTGAAGTTTCCCGTCCTGATCGTGCACCGCGACATCAAGGCCGACACCGTTGCCGGTGACCGGGTCCGAGGCATCGCCCGGGAGTTGGAGCAAGAGGGCTTTTCTATATTTTCCGCGGTGGACTACGCCGAAGGCAGGCTGGTGGCGTCTACCCATCATGGCCTGGCGTGCATGTTGATCGCCGCCGAAGGCGCTGGCGAAAACACCCACCTTCTACAGAACATGGTCGAGCTGATCCGCCTGGCGCGGCTGCGGGCGCCCAACCTGCCGATCTTTGCCCTGGGCGAGCAAGTCACCCTGGAAAACGCGCCTGCCGACGCCATGAGCGAACTCAACCAGTTACGCGGCATCCTGTATCTGTTCGAAGACACCGTGCCGTTTCTCGCCCGGCAAGTCGCCCGTGCGGCACGTACGTATCTGGATGGTCTGTTGCCGCCATTCTTCAAGGCGCTGGTGCAGCACACGGCTGATTCGAACTATTCCTGGCACACACCGGGCCATGGCGGCGGTGTGGCCTATCGCAAAAGCCCGGTGGGGCAAGCGTTCCACCAGTTCTTCGGGGAAAACACACTGCGCTCGGATCTATCGGTCTCGGTGCCCGAGCTGGGTTCGCTGCTGGATCACACCGGGCCGCTGGCCGAAGCCGAAGCCCGTGCTGCGCGTAACTTTGGCGCCGACCATACGTTCTTCGTCATCAACGGCACCTCCACCGCCAACAAAATCGTCTGGCATTCCATGGTCGGGCGCGATGACCTGGTGCTGGTGGACCGCAACTGTCACAAGTCGGTGCTGCATTCGATCATCATGACCGGCGCCATCCCGCTGTACCTGTGCCCGGAGCGCAACGAACTGGGGATCATCGGTCCGATTCCCCTGAGCGAGTTCAGCCCCGAGTCGATCCGCGCCAAGATCGACGCCAGTCCCTTGACCCGTGGCCGCCCGCCGAAAGTGAAAATGGCGGTGGTCACCAATTCCACCTACGACGGCCTGTGCTACAACGCCGAGCTGATCAAGCAGCAATTGGGTAACAGCGTCGAGGTGCTGCATTTTGACGAGGCCTGGTACGCCTACGCGGCGTTTCATGAGTTCTTCGCCGGGCGCTACGGCATGGGCACCTCGCGCACGGCGGACAGCCCGCTGGTGTTTACCACTCACTCCACCCACAAACTGCTGGCAGCTTTCAGCCAGGCTTCGATGATCCATGTGCAGGACGGCGGTGCCCGCCAACTGGACCGTGACCGTTTCAACGAGGCGTTCATGATGCATATCTCCACATCGCCGCAATACAGCATCATTGCCTCCCTGGACGTGGCTTCGGCAATGATGGAAGGCCCGGCCGGGCGTTCGCTGTTGCAAGAGATGTTTGATGAGGCGCTGAGCTTCCGCCGCGCCCTGGCCAATCTGCGCCAGCATATCGCCGCCGAGGACTGGTGGTTTTCCATCTGGCAGCCACCGTCGGTGTCGGGGATCGACAAGGTCGCCACCGCCGATTGGTTATTGCATCCCCAGGATGACTGGCATGGCTTCGGTGATGTAGCCGAGGACTACGTGCTGCTCGACCCGATCAAAGTGACCCTGGTAATGCCCGGTCTCAATGCCGGCGGTGCCTTGAGCGATTGCGGGATCCCGGCGGCGGTGGTCAGCAAGTTCCTCTGGGAGCGTGGCCTGGTAGTGGAAAAGACCGGGCTGTATTCCTTCCTCGTGCTGTTCTCCATGGGCATTACCAAAGGTAAATGGAGTACCTTGCTCACCGAATTGCTGGAATTCAAGCGCAGTTACGACGCCAATATCAGCCTGGCCAGTTGTTTGCCGTCGGTGTTTGCCCAAGGGCCGACGCGCTACCAAAGCCTGGGCTTGCGCGACCTGTGTGACCAGTTGCACAGCTGTTATCGCAGCAACGCCACGGCCAGGCATTTGAAGCGCATGTACACCGTATTGCCGGAAATCGCGATGAAGCCCGCCGACGCCTACGACCAATTGGTGAGGGGCGAAGTGGAGGCGGTTTCCATCGACGCCTTGCCAGGACGCATCGCAGCCGTGATGCTGGTGCCTTATCCGCCCGGCATTCCGTTGATCATGCCGGGCGAGCGCTTTACCGAGTCGACGCGCTCGATCATCGACTACCTGGCGTTTGCCCGGACGTTCGATAGCAGTTTCCCCGGTTTTGTCGCCGATGTTCATGGGTTGCAACACGAGGATGATGGCAGCGGTCGTTGTTACACCGTCGATTGCATCAAGGGTTAAGGATGTTTATGCAGGCTGTAATGAACCCGAAGTATCCCGGACTCAGTGTGCGGGTCGCAGATGAAGGCTTTGATGCCTATGTGTGGGGCAATGACTTCAGCTTTGAGGTCAGCGCCTACGGTGAGCCGCAGATGGGCAAGCGGGTCGATCAATGGCCCGTGGAGCGTATCTTGCCGTACCGCAAGTGCTACGGCATTGACCCTGAGGAGTTCGCCAGTTTCCGTGACGCGCCCGACAGTGCGATCTTCATGGCCTACCTGGACGACCGGGCGGTGGGGCACATCGTGGTCAGCACCAACTGGAACGGCTTTGCCCATGTCGACGAGTTGGCGGTGGCCTTGCCTGCGCGCCGCCACGGAGTAGCCAAGGCGTTGCTGGATGTGGCGCAGTTCTGGAGCCGCAAGAAAAACCTCCCCGGCATGATGCTCGAAACCCAGAACAACAACCTCGGTGCCTGCCGCTTGTACGAGCGTTGCGGCTATGTGATGGGCGGCATCGACCATCTGCGCTATCGCGGTATCGACCCGCAGACCCGCGAAGTGGCGATATTCTGGTATCGGTTGTTCAAGAGCGAAGCCGGCAACGCTTAACCCGCCAACAAACCCTCGGCCTTCTGCGTCACGATCTCCAGCAGCGCATTCAACGCCGGGGAGGTCGGGCCATCCTTGAGGGTCAGCGCATACAGGCTGATCATGATCGGCGGCGACACCGGGCACGCATCCAGCCCGGCCTCGCGGGCGCCGAACGCGGTGAACGGGTCGACCACCGCCAGGCCTTCGCCTGCTTCCACCATGCTGCGCATCATCTGGTAGGTCTGCACCCGCGTCTGCACCACCGGCAGCGGGCGCAAGGCTTGCAGCTTGGCGTCCAGCAGGCGGCTGAGCGGGTCCTGGCCCTCCAGGCCGATCATCGATTGTCCGGCGAGGTCCTGCAGCGCAATGTACTTCTGCTTGGGTTTGAGCCAACCATGGGGGGCCAGCAGTTGCAGCTTGCCCTGGGCGAGTACGGTGCAGTGGATCTGCGGGTGCTCCGGGTCATGCAGGCTCAAACCCACGTCGGCTTCGTGCAGCAGCAGGCTCCTGATGATCTCCCGGGTGGGTTGGCTCGACAGGTTGCAGGGTGTGTCCTGGAAGCGTCGGCGCAGCACCGCAATACTGTGCGGCAACAGCTGATTGGCCAGCGGCGGTGTGCAGAGCACGCGCAGGGCAGGGGCATGATGGTTTTTCAGGCGGCTGGCCAGGCGTTGCACCGGCTCCAGGGCCTCATACACATGGGCAATTTCCGCCTGCAGTTCCAGGGTTTCCCGGGTAGCCTGCAAACGCCCGCGCACACTGGCGAACAACATGAAGCCGAGCTGTTGCTCGGCGTCCTTGAGCGCCGCGTCCACATCGCCCACGGGAAGTTGCAACCACTCGGCGGCCGTGCCGAGGTGTCCGGTCTGCAAGATGGCCTGAATCACTTCGATATGACGTAAACGCATCGCCGGAGTCTATGTGCAGCGCGCCGGGTATTCAATAGAATGGCTTCGCTGATCATTAACGACCAAAGCCGGCTGCCGGCATTAACAACAAAAACAGGTCTGGTCTCACATGCCTCTACCCTCGATATTCCTCGGGGTAACGGTCAAGCAACTGCTGGTCCTGGTGACCGTAGGGTGCGTGGCTGCTTATCTCTTCAACAGTCAAAACGAAACCGCGCCGGAAAACCTGGCACTTGAAGCGTTTATCCGTTCCCAGGAACAGGTCATCGAACAGGTGGGGGCGGTGTTGGGTATTGAACTGGTCAGGCAGGTGGTGGCGCACCCAGGCTACAACACGGCGGGCTACCAGCGTTCCATGTTCGCGGTGGAGGGTGAGCGGGGGCGATTGGTGGTGACCGTGAAGAAGGTCGAGGGCGAGCAGGGCATTGAAGTCACCGAGATCCGTCGCCCGTGATCACCCCAGCCCAGTCAACGCCGTCAATGGCCAGGACTGAGCAGGTGGATAAGGCGGGATCTTATGACGCGAGGGTGGTTTGCGATTCGCGCACGAGAATGGTGCCCGACTGGATCAGCTTGAATTCGTCGCCTTCCAGTTTCTCTACACGGTCGCCAATGGCCAGCTTGTAGGTAATGGTAGGTGCCGAGCCAGCCAGGTCGCCTTGCGCCGGGTTGGATTCCTGGAACTCATGCACCGAATACACGCGTCCCTCTGCGTCTCTGGCATGAAACTGTCCGACTAGTACTGCTGCCATCTGTTTAGAACCTCTGGAGATAAACACTCGATTTGCGGTTCTGTAGACCGTCATGGAGCTGGGTAGTTTACTTACGGAATAAAAATACTATTCGCCGATGTTTTCAGATGCTTCCTACATGATGCTGCGCAATGCAGGTGCCCGCAGGATTATCAAAAACCTTCTGGTGAACCCGTCGCGAAGACTTTATAACTACAAGCTCCTTTAGTCAGACGTCGGGAAGCCCCAATGAGCAAGGTCTACACCATCGCCGTCGTGGTCGGCAGCTTGAGAAAAGACTCGATCAACCGCAAGGTTGCCCTGGCATTGGCTGAACTGGCCCCTGCCAACCTGAAGTTGAACATTGTGGAAATTGGCGATTTGCCGCTCTACAACGAAGACATTGACGGAGCATCACCGCCGGCAGCCTACAGTACTTTCCGCAAACAGGTGAGCTCATCCGACGCGGTGTTATTCGTGACCCCGGAATACAACCGCTCCGTCCCGGCCCCGTTGAAGAATGCCATCGACGTGGGTTCCCGGCCGTACGGGCAGAGCGCCTGGAGTGGCAAGCCGGGGGCGATCATTAGCGTATCGCCGGGTGCGATTGGCGGGTTTGGCGCCAACCATCACCTGCGCCAGTCCCTGGTATTCCTCGATGTGCCGTGCATGCAGCAGCCGGAGGCCTACCTGGGCGGCGCGGGCAGTGTGTTCGATGAGGCGGGCAAGGTGTCCGAGAAGACCAGACAGTTCCTGCAGGCCTTCATCGATGCCTACGGTAAATGGGTCGAAAAACAGCTCGCTTGATCGGGCAATCAGGTCCAGCAGTGGGAGCAAGCTCCCACGCTGGGTTCAGCGCAGCCAGTTGGTGCGTGCCAGTTCGATCACCTCATCGCCACGCCCACTCATCACCGCCTTGAGCATGTACAGGCTGAACCCCTTGGCCTGTTCCAGCTTGATCGTCGGCGGCATCACCAATTCCTGAGTGGCGGTGACCACATCCACCAGCACCGGGCCGTCATGGGCCAGGGCGCGGCGCAGGGCCGGTTCCAGGTCTTCGGATTGCTCCACGCGAATGCCTAGGATGCCCATGGCGTTGGACATGGCGGCGAAATCCGGGTTTTTCAGCTCGGTGCCGGCGTCCAGGTAGCCCGCCGCCTTCATTTCCATGGCGACAAAGCCCAGGGACGAGTTATCGAATACGATGACTTTGACTGGCAGCTTCAGTTGCGCCAGCGAGATAAAGTCGCCCATCAGCATGGCGAAACCGCCGTCACCCGACATCGAGATCACCTGGCGATTCGGGAATGCCGCCTGCGCACCAATGGCCTGGGGCATGGCATTGGCCATCGAACCATGGTTGAACGAACCGATCAGGCGGCGCTTGCCGTTCATCTTCAAATAGCGCGCTGCCCACACGGTGGGAGAGCCGACATCGGCGGTGAAGATCGCATCATCATCCGCCAACTCACTGAGCAGGCGTGCCACGTACTGTGGGTGAATCGGCCGATTGGCTTTCGACGGCTGGGCCAGGTCGTCCAGCCCTTGACGGGCTTTTTCATAATGCTTCAAGGACGTTTCGAGAAAGCTGCGATCAGTCTTGCGCGTTAACCTTGGCAGCAGCGCAGCGAGGGTTTCGCTGACGTCGGCGGCAATACCCAGGTCCAGCGTGGCACGTCGACCGAGTGCCTGTGGGTTGCGGTCGACCTGGATGATCTTGGCGTCGGTGGGGTAGAACTGGCGGTAAGGGAAATCGGTGCCGAGCATGATCAGCGTGTCGCAGTCGAGCATGGCGTGGTAGCCGGAGCTGAAACCGATCAGGCCGGTCATGCCGACGTCGAACGGGTTATCCCACTCCACATGCTCCTTGCCACGTAGCGCGTGTACCACGGGGGCGCCCAGTGCGTCGGCGAGGGCGACTACTTGATCATGGGCTCCGGCACACCCGCTGCCGCACAGCAGGGTGACCTTGCGGCTGTTTTCGAGGATATCAGTGAGGCGTTGCAGGTCCTGTTCCGCTGGCAGCGTACGCGGTGCATGCAGGGCGGGCCACGGCTTGAGTTTGTCCTCGACCTCCAGCAGCGATACATCGCCCGGTATGACCACCACGGCCACGCCGCGATTGAGGATCGCCGAACGCATGGCGCGATGCAGTACCTGGGGCATCTGCTCGGGGTTGGTGACCAGCTCGATAAAGTGGCTGCATTCCTTGAACAGTTCCTGGGGATGGGTTTCCTGGAAGTAGTTCAGGCCAATCTCTGAAGATGGAATTTGCGCGGCAATCGCCAGCACCGGCACATGGTTGCGATGGCAATCGAACAGTCCGTTGATCAAATGCAGGTTGCCCGGCCCGCAACTGCCAGCGCACACCGTCAGCTCGCCAGTAGCAGCCGCTTCGGCACCGGCGGCGAACGCCGCCACTTCTTCGTGGCGCACGTGCATCCACTCGATGCTGTCCATGGTGCGCAGCGCGTCGGTGAGGCCGTTGAGGCTGTCGCCGGTCAGCCCCCAGATGCGCTTGATGCCCGCCTGTTCAAGGGTGGTCGCCAATTGCTGGGCCAGGTTGATTTTCGCCATGAAGAACTCCAATCGTCAGTGAGGTTAAAAACTGCTGATCAATAGGGGACAGTTCGATCACGGCGAATGCTCCGCCTTTAATGTGAAGATTGCGTCATGGCCGCGCGGTATTGCCGGGTGCGCCGGGCCAGAAACCATTGGTCACGCACCAGCGCCATGCAAGGTGCGACGTGGGCCTTGGGCAGATGGCCGCGGCTGAGGCGGCGCATCTGGTAGCGCACCACGGCGAGAATGGCCAGGGATGCCAGGGGCTTGCGCTTCCAGTTGAGGGGTTTGAGTTGCGGGTTGGGGTCGCGGCCTTCGCGCCAGTGCTGGATCAGTTGCGGTTCCAGCGTCAGGGCGGTGGCGATGCCGGCCATGGCGATACCGCTGTCGAGCACTTGTTGCACGATGGGCAGGCGACGGATGCCGCCGGTGACCATGACGGGCATCTGGGCAATGGCGGCGACTTCGCTGGCGAATTCGAGGAAATACGCCTCCCGGGCCAGGGTCCGGCCGTCCCGTGCTTCGCCTTGCATGGCCGGTGCTTCATAGCTGCCGCCGGACAATTCCAGCAGGTCGATGGACAGCGGATTGAGCATCTCGACCACGGCGCGTGCATCCGCTTCTTCGAACCCACCGCGCTGGAAATCAGCGGAGTTGAGTTTGACCGACACACAAAACGACGGGCTGACACTGGTGCGGACCGCACGGATCACGTCCAGGAGCAGGCGTGCACGGTTCTCCAGTGAACCGCCCCAGCGATCCGTACGTTGGTTGCTCAACGGCGACAGGAATTGGCTGAGCAAGTAGCCGTGTGCGCCGTGGATCTGTACGCCGGTAAAACCGGCTTTCTCGGCCAGGCGGGCGCTGGTGGCGAAGCGCTGGATCACGTCCTGGATGTCGGCCTCGGTCATGGCCTTGGGCGTGGCAAACATCTTCGAGAAACCGCCGAGGTCGAGCGCCACGGCGGACGGTGCAATGGCCTGCTGGCGCAGGTTGGCGGGTGTCTGGCGCCCAGGATGGCTGAGTTGCACCCAGAAGTGCACGTTCTTGCGCCGCGCCACGTCGGCCCATTCGCGAAAGCGCTGCAGTTGCTGCTCATCCTCAAGGGCAACGCCGCCGGGGCCGGTCATGGCGCGGCGGTCGACCATCACGTTGCCGCTGATCAACAGGCCCGGCTCGCCATCGGCCCAGGCCGTGTAGAGCTGCTTCAGCTCGGGGGAGGGCGCTTGCCGGGCGTCCGCCATGTTCTCTTCCATCGCCGCCTTGGCGATACGGTTGGAAAGGACTTGGCCATTGGGCAGTTGCAGGGTTTCAAAGGGCGACATGAGTTGACTCCTGAGCAGGGGAAGCCTCAGGCTAAGCTTAAAGGTAACTTTAAGGTCAAGCAGGTAGTTCGATGAATATTGGAGAACTGGCAAAACAGAGTGGGCTGGCGGCGTCGCGTATCCGCTTCTATGAGGCGCAGGGCCTGATCAGCCAAGTGGGGCGGCAGGCCAACGGCTATCGACGCTATGCACCCGAAGCACTGCAGACCCTGCAACTGATCCAGAGCGCGCAGCAGGCCGGGTTCACCTTGCAGGAACTCAAGGCGTTGATGCCCGCGCCAGGGGAGCACAAGCGTGAGGCGTTGCTTGAAGCGCTGGAGCGCAAGGTGGAGCAGATTGAAGCCATGCAGGCGCAGTTGGCCCACAGCAAGGCGCAACTGCTGGGTGTGATCGCGGCAGTGCAGGCGCAGCCGGAAGGGGTGCCGTGTTCGATGGGGCAGAAGCAGGTGCTGGCGTCGATCAAGACCGGTCTACAGAGCAAGTAGATGCCAATGTGGGAGGGGGCTTGCCCCCGATGGCAGAGGGCCAGTCAACAGATTCATTGACTGATCCACCGCCATCGGGGGCAAGCCCCCTCCCACCTTTGATACTCAGCGCCGGCGGAACAACGGCAACGGCTCATCCGTTGCCGCCTGGTACGTCACCGAGAAGTCCTTGAGGCTCTCCAGTGCTTCGTACGGGTCTTTATCGGCGCGCAGGGCGAAGGCATCGAACCCGCAGCGGCGCAGGTAGAACAGCTGGTCGCGCAGCACGTCGCCAATCGCACGCAACTCCCCCTTGTAACCGTAGCGGTCACGCAGCAGGCGCGCATTGGAGTAGTTGCGACCGTCGGTGAAGGCCGGGAAGTTCAGGGCGATGACCTGAAAGTGTTCCACGTCGTCGCCGATCTCCTCGGCTTCTTCATCGGCGTCCAGCCACACACCCAGGCCGCCGTCGCGGGCCTTGAGGGCGTGGCCGTGTTCGCGCCACAGGGCCAACGGCACGATCAGGTCGTCGCAGTTGGAAATGCCGTCGAAGCTCGCGTCCTTGGGCAGCAGGTGCCAGGTTTCGTCGAGGACTTCGTTGTTCTTAATGATTCGCTGCATAGACGCGCTCCTTGAACAGGTCGATGCCGATGCGCTGGTAGGTGTCGATGAAGCGCTCATCTTCGGTGCGCTGTTCGATGTACACGTCGATCAGCTTGCCGATCACCTCGGGCATGGCTTCCTGGGCGAAGGATGGGCCAAGGATCTTGCCCAGGCTCGCATCGCGGCTGGCGCTGCCACCCAGGGACACTTGGTAGAATTCTTCGCCTTTCTTGTCCACGCCCAGGATGCCGATGTGGCCGACGTGGTGGTGACCACAGGCGTTCATGCAGCCGGAGATGTTCAGGTCCAGCTCGCCGATGTCGAACAGGTAGTCCAGGTCGTCGAAACGGCGCTGGATCGATTCGGCGATCGGGATCGACTTGGCGTTGGCCAGGGAGCAGAAATCGCCGCCCGGGCAGCAGATGATGTCGGTCAGCAGGCCAATGTTCGGCGTGGCGAAACCGCCTTCGCGCAGCTCGCCCCACAGAGTGAACAACTGGCTCTGCTCAACGTCCGCGAGAATGATGTTCTGCTCGTGGGAGGTGCGCAGTTGACCGAAGCTGTAGCGCTCGGCCAGGTCGGCGACGGCGTCCAGCTGCTTGTCGGTAATATCGCCCGGCGCTACGCCGGTAGGTTTCAACGACAGGGTCACCGCCACATAACCCGGCTTCTTGTGCGCCAGGGTATTGCGGGCACGCCAGCGGGCAAAGCCTGGATGTTCTTTATCCAGCGCGGCGAACTCGGCGTCCTGATTGCTCAGGACCTTGTACTCAGGGTCGACGAAGTGCTTGGCCACACGATGCACTTCAGCTTCGGTCAGGGTGGTCTGGCCGCCGCGCAGGTGTTCCATCTCGGCATCGACTTTCTGGGCGAAGACCTCTGGGGTCAGCGCCTTGACCAGGATCTTGATCCGGGCCTTGTACTTGTTGTCTCGACGGCCGTAGCGGTTGTAGACCCGCAGGATCGCGTCGAGGTAGCTCAACAGGTCCTGCCATGGCAGGAATTCATTGATAAATGCACCGACCACCGGGGTACGGCCGAGGCCGCCGCCCACCAGTACGCGAAAGCCCAGCTCGCCGGCCGCGTTGTACACTGGCTCCAGGCCGATATCGTGCACTTCGATGGCCGCGCGGTCTGAGGTCGAGCCATTGATGGCGATCTTGAACTTGCGCGGCAGGTAGGCGAATTCGGGGTGAAAGGTGGTCCACTGACGCACGATTTCACACCACGGGCGTGGGTCGATCAGCTCGTCGGCGGCGACACCGGCGAATTGGTCGGTGGTCACGTTGCGCAGGCAGTTACCGCTGGTCTGAATGGCGTGCATCTGCACGGTGGCCAGCTCGGCCAGGATATCCGGCACGTCTTCCAGGGCCGGCCAGTTGAACTGTACGTTCTGGCGGGTACTGATGTGGGCGTAGCCTTTGTCGTAGTCGCGGGCAATCTTGGCCATCATGCGTACCTGGCGCGACGTCAGTTGGCCATAAGGCACGGCCACCCGCAGCATCGGCGCAAAGCGCTGAACATAAAGGCCATTTTGCAGGCGCAGAGGGCGGAACTCTTCTTCGCTCAGTTCACCTGCCAGATAGCGTCGGGTCTGATCACGGAACTGCTTGACGCGGTCCTCGATGATGCGCTGATCGTATTCGTCGTATACGTACATATAGGTCCTGTTCTCGGCAAATCTGCGCGCACGGCCGCGCACTCCCAACGGAGCCGGCGCACGATACCAGTTTGCGTTTATGCGCAAAAGTGATGTTTGAGTATATGCAAATAACCAAATTGACTAATGAGAACCGTTATCGCCATACCCACATTTGTCATGCGGGCAATCGTCGACTTTACTGTGAGCGTGTTTAAGCGTTATCTCCTATAAAACCGACAAGAGGCGATGCGATGAGCAATCCGACAAAAGCCCGTAAACCTGATAGTACCGTTGATGCCTGGGCCATTCTGTTTCTGATCATCCTGGTGGTGGGAACCGCCGTATTCTGGGTGAGTCACCAGTAAAGAGCCTCGATTGACTGTCGCCTTGCCACTATCCATGGCGGTCAATGTTCAAGGCTTGATAACCCTATCGAAGGTGCTGATTGCGTGTGTGTGGTTGCTGGGATCGGCGTATGGGGCCATGGCCCATGCCACGTCGGTGGTGTTTCTCAACCCGGGCATGTCGACGGAAACCTTCCGGGTCAGCTACGCGCAATTCATGCAGGCCGGTGCCAAGGACCTCGGCCTGCATCTGCGCGTGCGCTATGGATCGCCAGCATGGTCAGCGATGATGAACAGGCCGGCTACCTGATGCTCACAGGTCTGCTACGTCTGCACGGTCCCGTTGCCGCTGGCCAATCCATCGAACTGCTGGCGTTCTCCGGCACCAAGACCACTTCGGCTGCGCAGTTGCATCGACGCCCATGGCGGGCGTGACCGCCAGGAGGCGTTGTTCCAGCTGATCGATGCGACCCAGGCGCAACGCCTGCTCGGTCCGTTGGCGCCGGTGGATTTTCGCGCACTGTCAGCCGTCGGCAAGCCGGCGTCCTACCGTTACCCCTTCAGCCTGCAACTGCTGCTGCGCTAGACGCCGGCCAGGTGCAGCACCAGCTTGACGATGCCGAACAGCGTCAAGGCAAACACCGCCGTGAACAGAATGCCCAGCACCACAAAGTGGCTGGGCTTGCCGTGGGTGAAGTCGCGGGCGCGATTCTTGCCGCTCTGCACGCCAAACGCGGCCGCCACGACGCTGTGCAGCATCTGCCAGAAGGTAGGGGGTTTGTTGTTGACTGGATCGTCCATACATCCCTCGACACAAGGTGTGTGAGGGAGAGCATAGACAATCCAGCCGGGCTTAGTTGTCGTACCCCAGGTTCGGCGCCAGCCAACGCTCGGTCACGCTCAGGTCCTGGCCTTTACGCGCGGTGTAGCTGGTCACCTGGTCCTTGTCGACCTTGCCCACGGCAAAGTACTGCGCCTGCGGGTGCGCGAAGTACCAGCCGCTGACGGCAGCCGCCGGGAACATTGCGTAGTGTTCGGTGAGAAACACCCCGCTGCGGCCGGCCTGCATCTCGCGGGCCTCGGGGTCGAGCAACTGGAACAACTGGGCTTTCTCAGTGTGATCCGGGCACGCCGGGTAGCCCGGGGCAGGGCGGATGCCGCTGTATTGCTCCTTGATGAGCGCCTCGTTGTCCAGTTGCTCGTCCTTGGCATAACCCCAATGCTCTTTACGCACCTGCTGGTGCAGCCATTCGGCGCAGGCCTCGGCCAGGCGGTCGGCCAGGGCCTTGACCATGATCGAGTTGTAGTCGTCGCCCGCGTCCTGGTAGGCCTTGGCGACTTCTTCGGCACCGATGCCGGCGGTGGTGATGAAACCACCGATGTAGTCGGTCACGCCGCTGTCCTTGGGCGCCACGAAGTCGGCCAGGGAGAAGTTCGGCTTGCCGTCGGTCTTGATGATCTGCTGGCGCAGGTGATGCAACCGGGCAATCGGTTGGCCGTCGTCGCCATAGACTTCCAGGTCATCGTCCTGCACCTGGTTGGTCGGCCAGAAACCGAATACCGCACGGGCGCTGATGAGTTTTTCGTCGATCAGTTTCTTGAGCATCTCCTGGGCGTCGGCGTACAGCGCAGTGGCCGCTTCACCGACCACTTCATCGTCGAGGATGCGCGGGAACTTGCCGGCCAGGTCCCAGGAGATAAAGAACGGTGTCCAGTCGATGTACTCGGCCAGCACCTTGAGGTCGATATTGTCCAGCACCTTGGCGCCGGTAAAGGTCGGCACCACCGGCGTGTAGCTGCTCCAGTCGAACTGCGGCTTCTTGGCGATGGCGGCCGGGTAGCTCAGGCGTTCGGTGCGGGCGCTGCGGTTGGACGTGCGTTCGCGCACTTCCACGTACTCTTCGCGGGTGCGCTCGACAAAGCCGGCCTTGAGTTCCTTGGACAGCAACTGCGTGGCCACGCCGACCGCACGCGAAGCGTCGGTCACGTACACCACCGCATCATTGCTGTACTTGGGCTCGATCTTCACCGCCGTGTGCGCCTTGGAGGTGGTCGCACCGCCGATCATCAGCGGCAGGTGGAAGTCCTGGCGCTGCATTTCGCGAGCCACGTGCACCATCTCGTCCAGGGACGGGGTGATCAGGCCGGACAGCCCGATGATGTCGCATTTCTGCTCCTTGGCCACCTGCAGGATCTTCTCCGCCGGCACCATCACGCCGAGGTCGACGATGTCATAGCCGTTGCAACCCAGCACCACGCCGACAATGTTCTTGCCGATGTCATGCACGTCGCCCTTCACGGTGGCCATCAGGATCTTGCCCTTGGCTTCCGGCTTGTCGCCTTTTTCCAGCTCGATGAACGGGATCAAGTGGGCCACGGCCTGTTTCATGACGCGGGCGGACTTCACCACCTGGGGCAGGAACATTTTGCCCGCGCCGAACAAGTCGCCAACGATGTTCATGCCGGACATCAGCGGGCCTTCGATCACTTCAATCGGACGCGCGAACGACAGCCGGGATTCTTCGGTGTCTTCAACGATATGCGTGGTGATGCCCTTGACCAAGGCGTGTTCCAGGCGCTTGTTCACGTCCCAGCCGCGCCATTCCTCGGTCTCGGCTTCTTTGACGCTGCCGTCGCCCTTGTACTTGTCGGCGATGGCGAGGAGGGCGTCGGTGCCGTCCGGAGTGCGGTTGAGCACCACGTCTTCCACGGCGTCGCGCAGCTCGACCGGGATCTGGTCGTAGATCTCCAGTTGGCCGGCGTTGACAATACCCATGGTCAGGCCGCTGCGGATCGCATACAGCAGGAACACCGAGTGGATCGCCTCGCGCACCGGGTTGTTGCCACGGAACGAGAACGATACGTTGGACACGCCGCCGGAGGTCAGCGCGTAGGGCAGTTCGTCACGGATATAAGCGCAGGCGTTGATGAAGTCGACGGCGTAGTTGTTGTGCTCTTCGATACCGGTGGCGACCGCGAAGATGTTCGGGTCGAAGATGATGTCTTCCGGCGGGAAGCCGACTTCATTCACCAGGATGTCGTAGGAGCGTTTGCAGATCTCTTTCTTGCGCGCTTCGGTGTCGGCCTGGCCGGCTTCGTCGAAGGCCATCACCACCACGGCCGCGCCGTAGCGCTTGCACAACCTGGCGTGGTGGATGAACTGCTCGACGCCTTCCTTCATGCTGATGGAGTTGACGATGCCCTTGCCCTGGATGCACTTCAGGCCCGCCTCGATCACGTCCCACTTGGAGGAGTCGATCATGATCGGCACGCGGGAGATGTCCGGCTCACCGGCAATCAGGTTGAGGAAGGTCACCATGGCCTTCTTCGAATCGAGCATGCCCTCGTCCATGTTGATGTCGATCACCTGGGCGCCGGCTTCCACCTGCTGCAGGGCGACTTCGAGGGCCTCGGTGTAGTTGTCTTCACGGATCAGCCGGGCAAACTTGGCGGAGCCGGTGATGTTGGTGCGCTCGCCAACGTTGACGAACAGCGAACTGCGATCAATCGTGAACGGCTCCAGGCCCGACAGGCGGCACGCCTTGGGGATGTCCGGGATCACGCGTGGCGCGTAACCGGCCACGGCCTTGGCGATGGCCTCGATATGGCCTGGCGTGGTGCCGCAGCAGCCGCCGACAATATTGAGGAAGCCGCTCTGGGCGAACTCTTCGATGACCTTGGCGGTTTGCGAAGGCAGTTCGTCGTACTCGCCGAATTCGTTGGGCAGGCCGGCGTTGGGGTGCGCGGACACGTGGGTGTTGGCCTTGTTCGACAACTCTTCCAGGTACGGACGCAGTTCGCTGGCGCCCAGGGCGCAGTTCAGGCCCACCGAAATCGGCTTGGCGTGGGCGACCGAGTTCCAGAACGCTTCGGTGGTCTGGCCCGACAGGGTACGACCGGAGGCGTCGGTGATAGTGCCGGAGATCATGATCGGCAGTTCGGTATTGAGCTCCTCGAACACACCTTGCACGGCGAAGATCGCGGCCTTGGCATTGAGGGTGTCGAAAATGGTTTCGATCAGGATCAGGTCGGCGCCGCCTTCGATCAGGCCTTTGGTGGCCTCGGTGTAGTTTTCCACCAGTTCATCGAAGGTCACGTTGCGGTAGCCGGGATTGTTCACGTCTGGTGACAACGAGCAGGTCCGGCTGGTCGGGCCGAGCACGCCGGCGACGAAGCGTGGCTTGGCCGGGTTCTCCAGGGTCTTGGCGTCGGCGATTTTGCGCGCCAGGCGTGCGCCTTCTACGTTCAGCTCGTAGGCCAGCTCTTCCATACCGTAGTCGGCCATGGAGATGCGGGTGGCGTTGAAGGTGTTGGTTTCGAGGATGTCGGCACCGGCATCCAGGTAGGCTTTTTCAATGCCGCCGATCACGTCCGGGCGAGTGATCACCAGCAGGTCGTTGTTACCCTTGACGTCGCTCGGCCAGTCGGCGAAGCGTTTGCCACGGTAGTCTTCTTCTTCGAGTTTGTAGCTCTGGATCATCGTGCCCATACCACCGTCGAGGATCAGGATACGTTCCTTGAGGGCTTGATGAAGGGCTTGCAGACGAACGCTACGATCGGACATGGGACTACTCTGGTCAGGCATCACGGAGGGCGTGGATCATAACAAACCTGTGCGGTTTTGCAGCATGCCCGGTTTTTAGATGAATATCGCTCATGTTGCAGGGCCGTATGGCCCGGTAGAATCACCGGCAATTTTCCAGCGCACGCATTGAATCGGGACCGGATACATGTCACTTCGCCTCATCACCAGCGCCGTCCTGGCACTGGTCGCCTGCATCGCACAGGCCGACGGAGCCGCCCCGGCGATTTCGTACACCCGCGACATTCAACCGATCTTCACCGAGAAATGCGTGGCCTGCCATGCCTGCTACGACTCCGCCTGCCAGCTCAACCTGGGCAGTGCCGAGGGCGCGGCGCGTGGCGCGAGCAAAGTGCCGGTCTACGATGGCGAACGCAGCCAGGCCACGCCGACCACCCGCTTGTTCTATGACGCCTTCGGCAAACAGGCCTGGCAGCAGAAGGGCTTCTATTCGGTGCTGGACGCCCAGGGCAGCCAGGCCGCGCTGATGGCGCGCATGCTGGAGCTGGGCCACAACGCGCCGTTGCAACCCAACGCCAAGCTGCCCGAAGACATCGTGCTGGGCCTGAACCGCGAGAACATGTGCGCCATGCCCGGCGAGTTCAATGCCTATGCCGGCGCCCACCCCAGGGAAGGCATGCCGCTGGCGGTCACTGGCCTGACGGACCAGCAGTACCAGACACTGCAACGCTGGCTTGCCTCCGGCGCGCCGATTGATGAACAAGGCCTGGCGCCCAGCGCGAAAGAAGCCCTGCAAGTGCAGCAGTGGGAAAACCTGTTCAACCAGCCCGGCGCCCGCGAAAGCCTGGTGGCGCGCTGGTTGTTCGAGCATTTATTCCTCGCGCACATCTACTTCGAGAATGGCGAGCCGGGGCATTTCTTCCAGTGGGTGCGTTCGCGCACGCCGAGTGGCCAACCGATTGACCTGATCGCTACGCGCCGTCCCAATGATGACCCCGGCACCCGCGTGTATTACCGCCTGTGGCCGGTGCAGGGCGTGATCGTGCATAAAACCCACATTACGTACCCGTTCAGCGCCGAGAAGATGGCCCGCATCAAAGAGCTGTTCTACGCCGGCAATTGGCAGGTCAACGCCTTGCCGGGCTACGGTCCGGGCCGCCGTGCCAACCCTTTTGAAACCTTCGAAGCCATCCCGGCCAAGGCGCGCTACCAGTTCATGCTGGATAACGCCGAATACTTCGTGCGTACCTTTATCCGTGGGCCGGTGTGCCGTGGGCAGATCGCCACGGATGTGATCCGCGACAATTTCTGGACCC
Organism: Pseudomonas sp. NFPP04; assembly: GCF_900113815.1. Taxonomy (NCBI): domain Bacteria; kingdom Pseudomonadati; phylum Pseudomonadota; class Gammaproteobacteria; order Pseudomonadales; family Pseudomonadaceae; genus Pseudomonas; species Pseudomonas sp. NFPP04. Next base: position 49,253 of record NZ_FOQS01000013.1, read on the forward strand.
TGTTCCAGGACCCGGACCACGACCTGTACATCACCGATGCGCGCTATCGCGGCCAGGCCACGCCGCTGCTGGCCATGCCGGGACAAAACGATGACGTGGGCAGCGTGCTCAGCCTGTGGTTGGCCTACCGCGATAAGCGCAACGAATACGAGGCGCTGCGCCGCGACAGCTACGCCGACCTGCCGCCGCCGAGTTGGTCGAGCCTGTGGGCAGGCAATGACAATGCCTTGCTGAGCATCTTCCGCCACTTCGACAGTGCCGCGGTCAACAAAGGCCTGATCGGCGAGGTGCCGCAAACGATGTGGCTGTTCGACTATCCACTGCTGGAGCGCACCTATTACCAATTGGCGGTGAATTTCGACGTGTTCGGCAATGTGTCGCACCAGGCCCAGACCCGGCTGTATTTCGACCTGATCCGCAATGGTGCCGAGCAGAACTTTTTGCGCCTGATGCCGGCCGATTCGCGTGATGGTTTCCTCGACGATTGGTACCAGAACAGCGGCAAGCTCAAGCTGTGGCTGGATTACGAGGCGATCGATGACGACAAACCCACTGGTCTGCACCTGAACAAAAACGATCCGAAGCGCGACTTTGCCAACCAGTTGCTCACCCGTTACGGCGATTTGAACGCCAGCCCGGACCCGATCAACCGCTGCAGCGGCGCCTATTGCTCTCGCGATGGGATCGACCCGGCCTTGCAGGATGCGGAGCAGGCCCTGAGCCGCCTGACCTCACGCCCAGCTGCCGGGCTCAAGGTGATTGATCAATTGCCTGAAGCGACGATGCTGCGGGTTGAAACCGCCGGTGGCAAGCGTGTGGTCTATAGCATGCTGCGCAATCGTGCCCACAGTAATGTGGCGTTTTTGCTGGGGGAGGCTTATCGCTACCAGCCGGGCCTGGATACGGTGACGATTTATCCGGGTGTGCTGAGCAGCTACCCGAACTTCATGTTCAATATTCCAGCCCAGGACGTGCCTGAGTTCGTGGCTGAAATGGAGCAGGCCAAGGATGCCAAGGGTTTCGAGAAGATTGTGGATCGGTGGGGTGTGCGGCGCAGTCATCCGTTGTTCTGGCAGTATTTCCATGATCTGTCGCGGTACATTCGTGAGACTACGCCGGTGGAAGAGGGTGTATTGGACATGAACCGCTATGAGAACCTATAACTAATGACAGTGATCCAGTCATCTCTCTGAGCGGGTGCTGAAGCGGTCGGATATCTATCTTGCGGGAATGGAACAGGTATTCCGATCATGTTGATTTCAGTGCAAGCGCTACGTGCCTTGGCGGCGTGGATGGTGGTGGGGGTTCACTTCGTACAGTTGTTTTTCGACTTTGAGGCGCATAACTGGCTGGAGGACCTGTTGGTCGAAACAGGCGGGGTCAGGGTCGATATATTTTTTGTTATCAGCGGTTTTGTGATTTTTCTTTCGACTGCGGACAAAACCCTGACACCTTGGCGTTTCATGCTCATGCGTGTGGCAAGAATCGTTCCGGCGTATTGGTTTTATACCCTGCTCATGATGCTGCTGGTTGCGACTGTGCCTGCGATGTTTCCGTACGAGAATATCGAGCCGGGTTATGTGTTGATGTCGCTGCTGTTCATTGCCGCCCCGAGCCCGCCGGGTGTGGAGGTTTACCCTCTGCTGGGCGTCGGGTGGACCCTGAACTTCTTGATGCTGTTTTATCCGCTGTTTTCCTTCTCTTTGTTCGTTCGGCAATCCTATCGGCTGTGGGTTGTCGCGGCACTGCTTTATCTTGTGTGTTACATCGGCCCCGCCCTGGGTCTAGCCAGCGGTTTTTACAGGAATGACATTATTCTCGACTTTCTGATGGGTATTGCCATCGGCATGCTGTACCGATGTGGCCTGTGCCGGTCCGGCTCATGGTTGCCGTTATTGGGTATCCTGGTCTCGTCAGTGGCGATTTATCACGGGGCAAATCTGCCGCGTTCGTTGGAGTGGGGGGTGCCAAGCGCTGTGTTGGTGATCAGTTGTGTGGCGTTGGAACCCTACTTTCAGGGCTCCCGCCTTTTGAAGATGCTGGGAGACTGCTCTTACTCGGTTTACTTGATCCACGTGCCGGTACTCGCTGCTGGGCTATTGATTGCCAAGAGTATGGGAATAGATCCCTACGCGATGCTGCTGGTGTGCATCGCAGCAATAGCGTTGGGCTCATATTGGAGCTACCAATGGCTTGAAAAGGGAACCTATCGCGCCCTCAAGCGCTGGCTTGACATAGAGGGGCCGGAATCTATTGCCCGACAAAAATACTAGGACTTTGTACCTGCGTAATATTTTGGCGTAAACTGCCGGCAAGCCTGTGAGGAGTTTCCATGACTGCCATAACCATTACCGACGCCGCCCACGATTACCTGGCCGACCTGCTGTCCAAGCAGAACACCCCGGGTATCGGCATCCGCGTCTTTATCACCCAGCCCGGCACCCAATACGCCGAGACATGCATTGCCTACTGCAAGCCTGGCGAAGAGAAGCCTGAAGACACCGCCCTGGGGCTGAAAAGCTTCACCGCGTACATCGATGCCTTCAGCGAAGCTTTCCTTGACGATGCCGTGGTCGATTACGCCACCGACCGCATGGGCGGCCAATTGACTATCAAGGCACCGAACGCCAAGGTGCCGAACGTCAACGCCGACAGCCCGGTCAACGAGCGTATCAACTACTACCTGCAGACCGAGATCAACCCAGGCCTGGCCAGCCACGGCGGCCAGGTCAGCCTGATCGACGTGGTTGAAGATGGCATTGCCGTGCTCAAGTTCGGTGGCGGCTGCCAGGGCTGTGGCCAGGCGGACGTGACCTTGCGTGAGGGCATCGAGCGCACCCTGCTCGAGCGTATCCCGGAGCTCAAGGGCGTACGTGACGTGACCGACCACACGCAGAAAGAAAACGCCTACTACTGAGTAAGGCGTTCACTGCGGACAAAAAAACGGCGCCCCGTGAGCGCCGTTTTTTATGCTTTAAATTCAGTAAGTTGCACCATTTATCTAATGTAGAGTGTTCATTGCGAAAATCGGCACTTCGATTTTTGGTGGATGAATTTATTAAACAAAATCAGTACTTTGTGTATGTTTTGTGATGTTGGACATCAAGGTCGATACAGATGCGCATGCCCCGCCCGATACAACGATGACTCACTGAAACTATCACTCGCCAACACCCGACCCACCACAATCAACGCCGTACGCCGAAACCCCTTGGCTGCTACTTTTTCGGCAATGTCGCTGAGAGTTCCAACAACCCAATCCTGATCCGGCCACGTCGCCCGGTGCACCACGGCAATCGGACAATCCGCCCCATAGTGCGGCGCCAGTTCGGCAACGATCTTGTCCAGGTGGTTAACCCCCAGATGAATCGCCATGGTAGTGCCATGTCGCGCCAGGCTGTCGAAGTCCTCACCGGCCGGCATGCTGGTTTTATCCGCGTAGCGGGTCAGGATCACACTCTGGGCAATGTCGGGCAGGGTCAGCTCGGTTTCCAGCAGGGCCGCGCAAGCGGCCACCGCCGTAACGCCAGGGATGATCTGGAACGGGATGCCCAGGTCGCGCAAATGGCGGATCTGCTCGCCGATCGCGCCATACAGGCTGGGGTCGCCGGAGTGCACGCGTGCCACATCCTGGCCCTTGGCATGGGCGGCCTTGATCAGGTCGATGATCTGTTCCAGGTGCAGTTCGGCGCTGTTGGTCACCGTTTCTGCCTGATGACCTTCGAGTACCGCCGCCGGCACCAGCGAGCCGGCATAGATGATCACCGGGCAACTGCGGATCAGCCGTTGGCCTTTGACGGTGATCAATTCCGGGTCGCCGGGGCCTGCGCCGATGAAGTAGACGGTCATGGGAAATCCTGATGAAAACGGGCGAGCATGAAATCTGCTCATGATCGAAAGGGGCGATTATCGGGTTTTCAGTCGGCGCACGCCAATGCAAAGGTGGCCAGGGCGGTTTTCTGGCGGGTGATCAGCAGGTGCGCAGGGGCGTTGGCGAGCTGTTCGGCCAGGGCCAGGGCGGCGCTTTCGGCGATGCCGTAACAGCCGGTGTGGGCAAAAGCCACGTCCGATTTATGGCTCAGCCGGTCGGCATAAATCGCCAGTCGTTCAGCGTTGAAACATTGCAACGGCAGGTTCAGCAGCGCGGCCAAGGCCAGTAGCCCGGGTTCTTCCTGTTTGCGATCAAGACTGGCCAGCGCAGTGATACGGTGGCGCTCGATACCGCCCTCGACGAGGGCGGCGTCAAACAAGGCCCGCAGAGTGTGGACATCACAGCCCTCCCGGCAGCCCAGGCCGACGACCAGTTTCACGCCGAGTATCGATCGTCACGGTTGCGGCGGAACAGCCAGGCGCTGATCAGGCCCAGGGCCAGCCAGAACGCCACGTTGGTCAGCTGCGAAGCAATCTTGAACTGCGCTTCCAGTGCTTCCGGGGCCAGCATCGAATGCACTTGCGGTTGTGGCGCGCCGATCACGTGCGGCACCACCAGGATTGCCGCGCCCAGCGCCTTGAGCAGCCAGTTGCGACCGAACACGATCAGCGCGATACCGGCTGCAGTAGACGCGGCAGTACCGATCCACCAGATCTGCCGTTGGGTCAGGTCAGCGGCGGCGGTGCCCGGCAGCTCGGGCGGCAGGCCCAGGGTAGGCGCCAATACAAAGGTCGCATAACCCGCCAGGCCCCAGAGCAGGCCTTGGGCGGTACGGGTTGGTGTACGCAGGGTGTACAGGCCGGCCAGCATCAGGGCGAAGCCAACGGCGACCACCAGGTTGCCGCCTGTGGTGGACAGCACGCGCTGCCAGCCGTCTTCCGGTTCCCAGGCTTCGGCGTCGTGGGTGTGAGCAGCCGCACCTTCGGCGTGCTCGTGCAACTCGGTCGCTGCCGGGGCTTTTTCAAAGGTTTCCGCCTGCAGAATCAACGGGGCGACCCAGAAGCTTTGCAGCAGGGTCAGCAGCAGGGCGGCCAGAAGGCCGGTGAAACCTGCGGTTTGCGCAATACGCTTGATCATGTCGGCAGGTCTCAGTGGCACGGGAACGCGGCGCTGTGGCGGGTATCGTGGGCAGCGTTGTGTACTGCCTCTATGTGCGAGAAACCGGCGAAGTACACCAGGCACGCACCGAGGATCGACGCACCGATGGCGGCGGTCAGGCGTTGGCTCAGGGTAGAGGTGCTGCTGGCGGAGTGCGAAGTGCTGCTGATGATCGACATGGCGCGTCCCTTTCAGGTGTCAGGGTGAAACGAGCGCATGAAAACCCCGCGAGCCAGGCACGCAGGGTTCTGAACAGCGCCCGCCCACCGCGGGTTTGTTATCTGATTTTTTCGGGCCGGTCTCCGGGCTTGCGAGGGGCTCAATGCCTGAAAACGTCGCCTTCCCATGCCGCCTGGCACAGTGGATATGACGTTTCGCTCGCTTACCGTTGCGGGGGCAGCACCGGACTGTCATGTGTGTGCATGAGTCACCGGTTTCCCGTTTCACCCTTTGCAGGGCACCCGAAACAAGATGTGTAGGAGAGCATGGGGGTGGGAGGGGAGTCAATTGGGATGTGCTTTCTGGGGGCATATCCGTTGCTGCGGTAACGGCGGCTTAGGGTTCCGCCCTTACGGCGGCCCACGGATTCAAGCCTGCGTTCGGCCAGCGTGTTTGACGGGGCGATCCCAGATCAAAAACAAGAGCGCGGCGGCCTTATAGCCGACCGGATTGTATGGCCGGTACTCGGTCAAAGTGTGGGAGGGGGCTTGCCCCCGATGGCAGTGGGTCAGTCACTGATGAGTTGCCTGACACTCCGCCATCGGGGGCAAGCCCCCTCCCACACTTTGATCTTCATGTATCAGTTGAAGGGTGGTTTGCTCTGGCTCTGGCTCTGGCTCTGGCTCTGGCTCTGGCTCTGGCTCTGGCCCTGGCCCTGGCTCTGGCTCTGGCTTTTGATCTGCTTTTGATTTTGATCTTAGGCGCCCCGTCAAACACGCTGGCCGGAATTCGGCAGGGATTTGGGGGGTAAACCGGCAGGGATGCCGGTTTAGCCGCCCCGCGCCATGGATGGCGCGTGGCGGCGGCCCCCCAAATCACTGTCGAATTACGGGCACACCGAGCCTAAGCCGGAGGTGCCGAGTGTTGGGGCAAGAGCGTTTTGCTTACTTTTGACTGGGCCGGCATTCCGGCTTTTCAAAAGTGAGCCGCCGTAAGGGCGGAACCAATATCAGCCGTTACCGCAGCAACGGATATGTACACAAGCCAACCCAACCCAACCCCATCATTGACCATCCCCCAAGCACTGCGTAGCCTTGCACCCTCGAGGTTCTTCGGCCCAGGCCGAAGCTAAGAAGGGAACGCGGTCCAAGCCGCGGCTGCCCCCGCAACTGTAAAGGGTCCAACTGACTGCCACGCCACTGCCGACAAGGCGGGAAGGCGCAGCCAGCGCCGGTCGCAAGACCTGCAAGCCCCAAGCCAGGAGACCTGCCTCGCAACCGATTTTCTACTTCAACCGGGCGGGGTGATCCGGTGACGAAATCCGCTGCTGCGCGCCGTCGCAGGGCCTATCGTCCCATCTGCCCGCCCCCAAGGGCATCCGATGAAAACACTGGCCAAACTCCCCGTCACCATCGTCACCGGCTTCCTCGGCTCGGGCAAGACCACCCTGCTGCGCCATATGCTCGACAACGCCCAGGGCCGTCGCATCGCGGTGATCGTCAATGAATTCGGCGAGCTGGGCATCGACGGTGAAATCCTCAAGCAATGCGCCATCGGTTGCACCGAAGAAGAGGCCAGCGGCCGCGTCTACGAATTGGCCAATGGCTGCCTGTGCTGCACCGTGCAGGAGGAGTTCTTCCCGGTAATGCGCGAACTGGTCGCCCGTCGCGGTGACCTTGACCATATCCTTATCGAAACCTCCGGCCTGGCGCTGCCAAAGCCGTTGGTACAAGCCTTCCAGTGGCCGGAAATCCGCAGCGCCTGCACCGTTGACGCGGTGATCACCGTGGTCGACAGCCCGGCCGTCGCCGCCGGCACCTTCGCGGCATTCCCGGACCAAGTGGACGCCCAGCGCAAGCTCGACCCCAACCTGGACCACGAGTCACCACTGCACGAGCTGTTCGCCGACCAACTGGCCAGTGCCGACCTGGTGATCCTCAACAAGACCGACCTGATCAGCGCCGAAGACCTGGCCCGCGTGCGCCTGGAAGTCGCCGAAGAACTGCCGCCGGCGGTGAAGATCGTCGAAGCCAGCAGCGGTCGCTTGCCCCTGGACGTACTGATCGGCCTGGGCGCCGGTTCCGAGGAGCACATCGACGGCCGCCACAGCCACCACGATCATCACCACGAAGGTGAAGACGACCACGACCACGATGCGTTCGACTCGATCTCCATCGACCTGCCGCAAGCCGACGAAGCGCTGCTGCTCGACGCCCTGACGCAGTTGGTGGTGCAACACGGCATCCTGCGCGTCAAAGGTTTCGCCGCCATCCCGAACAAGCCGATGCGCCTGCTGATCCAGGGTGTGGGCACGCGGTTCGACAAGCACTTCGACCGTGCCTGGGGAGCTGATGAAGCGCGCACCACGCGCCTGGTGCTGATCGGCCAGGAACTGGACGCGGCGGGCCTCGAAGCGCAACTGCGCGCCGCGCTCAGCGTCTGACCCATGCACCTGCTCAGGACCCAGCCCGGTGGTTTCGTCTCGGACGACAATATTGCCGACCTTGGCCAAAGCCCCGCTGACCTGGTGATCCTGTGCAGCGGCGATTCCAGCCTGGCACTGCTGGCCGAAGCGGCCCAGCAGTTGCCCGACGACTACCCGAGCCTGCGCCTGGCCAACCCGATGCAGGTGCAGAACCATGCCTCGGTCGACCTGTACGTCGATGAAGTGCTGCGCCACGCCAAGGTCATCCTGATCTCGCTGCATGGTGGCATCGGTTACTGGCGCTACGGCATCGAGCGCCTGGTGGAACTGGCCGAACGCGGTGTGCAACTGATCCTGGTGCCGGGGGATGATCGCCCGGACCCGGAACTCAGCGGGCTGAGCACCGTCGGTGCAGAAGAACGTGATCGGCTGTGGTATTTCCTGCGTCAGGGCGGCCTGAGCAATGCCCTGGATTTCTATCGCTGCCTGGCCAGCGCTTACCTGGGTCGCGACTATGCCTGGGGCGAGCCGCAAACCCTGCCGCGCACCGCGATCTATCACCCGCAGCATGCCAACGCCCGCCTGAACGATTGGCAGGCAGACTGGAACGCCGACTGGCCGGTGGCGGCGGTGTTGTTCTACCGCTCCCATTTGCAGGCGGCCAATACCGGTTTTATCGATGTGTTTTGCCAGCGTCTGCAGGCGGCGGGCCTCAACCCGTTGCCCATGGCGGTGGCCAGTTTGAAAGAACCCGGCTGCCTGGCGGTGGTCGAGGACCTGCTGGATGAGGTCGGCGCGGCGGTTATCTTGAACACCACCGGCTTCGCCCAATCCAGCCCCGAAGCGCCGCATTTGCGCCCGTTTCGCCGCAATATCCCGGTGATCCAGGCTATTTGTGCCCAAGATAACCAGCCCGGCTGGGTGGCCAGCGAGCAGGGCCTCGGCCCCCGCGACCTGGCGATGCACATCGCGTTGCCGGAGTTGGACGGGCGCATCATCAGCCGGCCGATCAGTTTCAAGGACCTGGCCTGGCGCAGTGAGCGCAGCCAGTCGGATGTGGTGTGCTACCGCGCCGCGCCCGAACGCATGGATTTTGTCGCTGAGCTGGCGCGGCGTTGGGTCGAATTGGCGCGAGTGCCGAATGCAGAGAAACGCATTGCGCTGATCCTCGCCAACTACCCGACCCGCGACGGTCGCATTGGCAACGGCGTGGGCCTGGATACACCGGCGGCGGCGCTGAATATCCTGCGTGCCCTGAAAACCGAAGGCTATCCGCTGCCGGACTTATTGCCCGACAGCGGCACGGCGTTGATCCATGAGTTGCTCGGCGGCGTCACCAATGACCTGGACAGCCTCGACCTACGCCCTTGCCATCAAAGCCTGGGCCTGGACGAGTACGAGACGATGTTCCAGCGCCTGCCCGAAGCCAATCGCCAGGCGGTGCTGGAACGCTGGGGCACCCCGCAAAACGATCCGATGTGCCGCGACGGCCGCCTGATGATCGCCGGCCTGCGCCTGGGCCTGACGTTTGTCGGCATCCAGCCGGCGCGGGGTTATCAGGTGGACGCCAGCGCGGTGTACCACGACCCGGACCTGGTGCCGCCCCATGCTTACCTGGCGTTCTACTTCTGGCTGCGCCACACCTACGGCGCCCACGGCGTGATCCATGTGGGCAAGCACGGCAACCTCGAGTGGCTGCCGGGCAAGGGCGTAGGCCTGTCGGAAAACTGCTGGCCCGACGCGTTGCTGGGGCCGCTGCCGAATATCTACCCGTTTATCGTCAACGACCCGGGCGAGGGCGCCCAGGCCAAGCGGCGCACCCAGGCGGTGATCATTGATCACCTGATGCCGCCGCTCACCCGTGCCGAAACCTACGGCCCGCTGCGTAATCTGGAACTGCTGGCGGACGAGTATTACGAAGCGCAGTTGCTTGATCCACGTCGTGCTTTGGAACTGCAAAAGGACATCCTCAAGCTGGTGCGCGAAACCCGCATCGACCAGGAGCTTGAGCTGGAGAGCGACGCCGATGCTGCCGTGTGGCTGCCGCGCCTGGACACTTACCTGTGTGACTTGAAGGAGTCGCAGATCCGCGACGGCCTGCATATTTTTGGCGAGTCACCCGAGGGTCGCCTGCGTATCGACACTTTGTTGGCGCTGCTGCGCATCCCGCGTGGCGATGGTCGTGGCCCGCAGTCGAGCTTGCTGCGCGTGCTGGCCAAGGCCTTCGAGCTGGGTTTCGACCCGCTCGACTGCGCCCTGGCCGAACCCTGGACCGGACGCCGGCCGCTGGTGCTGCAAAAGATAGATGGGCAGTTGTGGCGTACCGCCGGCGATACCCGCGAGCGCCTGGAGCTGTACGCCGCACGTTTGATCGAGCAAGCCCTGGAAGGGCCGCTTGAACAGCTGGAGGAACCCGGCTGGGAAGACGTGAAGGCCGTAATTGAAAGCCTGCGTATCGTCGTGGCGCCACGCCTCGACGCCTGTGGCCCGGCGGAAATGCGCGGCTTGCTGGATGCCCTGTGCGGCCGTTTCGTGCCCGCTGGCCCCAGTGGCGCGCCAAGTCGTGGGCGTTTGGATGTGCTGCCCACTGGGCGCAACTTTTTCACCGTGGATGTGCGCAACCTGCCCACCACCACCGCCTGGCGCATCGGTTTCCAGTCGGCCAACCTGATTCTGGAGCGGCACCTGCAAGACCATGGCGACCACCTGCGCCAACTCGGCTTGTCAGTGTGGGGCACTGCGACTATGCGCACCGGCGGCGATGACATCGCCCAGGCCATGGCGCTGATGGGCGTGCGTCCGGTGTGGGCGACGGGCAGCCAGCGCGTGGATGACTTTGAGATTCTGCCGATCAGCCTGCTCGACCGCCCACGGGTTGATGTGACGTTGCGCGTGTCCGGTTTCTTCCGGGATGCCTTTGCCAACCTGATCCGCCTGTTCGATGCAGCGGTGCAGGCGGTGGCTGCGCTGGACGAACCGGATGATCTGAACCCCCTGGCCGCCAAAGTGCGCAGCGAGCGCGAGGCGTTGCTGGCGTCCGGCCTGGATGCAGAGGCAGCAGCAAAACAGGCCGGCTGGCGCATCTTCGGTGCCAAGCCCGGCGCGTATGGTGCCGGTGTGCAGGGCGCAATCGACGGGCGCCTGTGGCAAAGCCGCGAAGACCTGGCCGAGGTTTACCTGAACTGGGGCGGCTACGCCTATGGCGGTTCCGACGAAGGCACCGCCGCCCGTGCGCAGTTCGCCCAGCGCCTGAGCCAGGTGCAGGCGGTGTTGCAGAATCAGGACAACCGTGAGCACGACTTGCTCGATTCCAATGACTACTACCAATTCCAGGGCGGCATGCTCGCTGCCGTGGAAACCCTGAGTGGTGACAAGGCTGCCAGCTACCATGGCGACCATAGCCAGCCGGACTTGCCGAAGATCCGCACACTGAAGGAAGAGCTGAACCGGGTGATCCGTTCCCGTGCCGCCAACCCCAAGTGGATCGAGGGCGTGAAGCGCCATGGCTATAAAGGTGCGTTTGAAATGGCGGCGACCGTGGACAACCTGTTCGCCTTCGACGCCACCACCGCACTGATCGACGATCACCAATACGCACTGTTGGCCGACGCCTACTTGCTCGACCCCGACACCCGGGCCTTTGTGCAACAGCACAACCCCGATGCACTGCGCGACATGACCGAGCGCATGCTCGAAGCCCAGCAGCGTGGCCTGTGGCAGGAGCCGGGGGCATACCGCGAGGCGTTGGAAAACCTGTTGCTGGATATAGAAGAAGACAGCTGATGACTGATATTCCCCATTTCCCGCTGTCCGCCGTGGTCGGCGCCGATGGCCTGAAACTGGCGCTGTGCCTGACCGCTATCGACCCGAAGATCGGCGGTGTGCTGATCGAAGGCCCGCGCGGCATGGCCAAGTCCACCCTGGCGCGGGGTTTGGCCGACCTGCTGGCCAGTGGTCAGTTCGTGACCTTGCCGTTGGGCGCCACTGAAGAGCGCCTGGTCGGCACGCTGGACCTGGACGCCGCCTTGGGCGAAGGCCGGGCCCAGTTCTCCGCTGGCGTGTTGGCCAAGGCCGACGGTGGCGTGCTGTACGTCGATGAAGTCAATTTGCTGCCCGACCATCTGGTAGACCTGCTGCTGGACGTGGCCGCCAGCGGCACCAACCTGATCGAACGCGACGGCATTTCCCATCGCCATTCGGCGCGCTTCGTGCTAATCGGCACCATGAACCCGGAGGAGGGCGAGTTGCGTCCGCAGTTGCTCGACCGCTTCGGTTTCAACGTGGCCTTGAGCGGGCAGATCTTGCCGGCCGAGCGTGGGCAGATCATCCGGCGTCGCCTGGATTTCGACAGCGACCCTGCGGCGTTCTGCTCGCAGTGGGAGGTGTCACAAGCGGCATTGCGCGAGCGCTGCAACCAGGCACGGGCGCGGCTCGACAGCATTGCGCTGGATGACCAGGCGCTGGCGCAGATCACCGAGCGCTGCTTTGCGGCGGGGGTTGATGGCCTGCGTGCGGACCTTGTCTGGTTGCGCGGTGCGAGGGCCCATGCCGCGTGGCGGGGAGCCAGTGCTATTGCCGAGGAAGATATCCAGGCGGTTGCTGAATTTGCCCTGCGCCATCGCCGCCAGGAACAGTCCCCACCGGCCAGCCCGCCGAGCGAAGGGCAGTCGCCGAAACCCTCCGACACCTCGCCCGGTCAAGGCCAATGGGGCGATATGCCCGCACCGGCGCTGCCCACGGGCGCACGCCGGGAAGTGCCGACCTGGCCAAAAAAGCCCTAGGCATTCGCCCTCGACCTGACGCGGGGGCGGATGCGCGACCCAAGGCAGGGCGACTAGGCAACGGCAGGCAAGGCAAGGCACGCAGCGCGAAGCAGGGCGCGATCAACTGGCCGGGCACCTTGCTCGGTGGTCGGCCACAAACGCGACAGGACTTGCTGTTTCACCTGCGCAGCCATGCGGCCCATGAACTGTGGTTGGTGATTGTCGATGCGTCGGCGTCCACCCGACGGCATCGAGCACTCACCGACGCCAAGGGTTTGTTGGCGCAGTTGTTTGACGATGCCTACCGCCAGCGGGCGCGGATGGCGCTGTTGACTGCCAGCGGGCAAATGCCGAAGTGGCAGGTGCAAGGGTTGAAAGCGGCCAAGGGCTTGGCGGGTTGGCTGGAACAGTTGGGCGCGGGCGGCGGTACGCCATTGCTGGCGGCGCTTGTCGAGGCCGGAAATTGGCTGGCATTGCGGCGCAAGCGCTATCCGGAGGAGCAGCAGCGGCTGTTAGTGATTACCGATGGGCGGCTTAAGGAGATTGGCGGGTTGCCGGTGTTGGATTGCACTGGGTTGCTGGTGGATATCGAGCGGGGGCCGATCAGGTTGGGCAGGGCTCAGGAGTTGGCTTTTGGGTTGCAGCTGGAGTATCGGCATATCGACCAGTTGTAGTGCCTGCACCGGCCCTATCGGGGGCAAGCCCCCTCCCACATTGGATTGGGTTCACACATTTGTATTTGTGAATAGAGTCAAGTGTGGGAGGGGGCTTGCCCCCGATGAGGCCCTAAAAGACAGCGCAAAACTGTCAGCCCGCCCCCGGCACATTTGGCCAAAGATCCGCCACCAGAAACAACCGCTCGGCTTCCTCCCAATCCTCACCCACCTGTACCAGCCGCACCAGCAGCTGCGCCGGAGCCATCGGGTCCAGGTCGGCCAGCCAACCGTGCATCTGTTCTTCGCTCCACACTTCTTCCGTGGGGTAGTGCGCCGGCGCCAGCCAGGCATGCCGGGGCAGGGGCTGCCACCGGCCCGGTTGGCTGAGGCTGGCAAACGCCTGCCAGTCACGCTGATGCAACCAGCGCCCACGCAAGTGTTGCGCATGCGCGCCACTGGGAGCCATGGCCTGGCCGGGCCAGGGGTAGAGCAGGTAGCCCCCCAACCATAAATGCGCATCAAACTGTTGGACATCCAACGCGGCCAGCACTTCACGGCTTTCCGCCCGTGACGATATCGGCAACTGATGCTGGGCCAGATGCGCTAGCTTGCGGTCCAGTCGATCATGACAGCCCGGGCCGAGCCATTGCGCAGTGTCCTGGCCGTTACCGTCCTGCGGGCCCAGATACAGCTTGATCGCCAGTTCCAGGTGATGCACGCCATCGCGGTCGCGCAGCAACATGTCCAGCTCGCCGAGTGTGTGCCCGGCACGGCGGATCGGCAGGTTGGCGGCCAGCAATTCCACGCCCGGCGCATGCTGCACCGCAAACTGCCACAGGCGTTCGTAATACAGGCCCAGGCGACGCGTACGTGACAGGCTCAGCCACTGCTGCAAGGCGCTGCTGTCCTGGTCCAGTTGGCGTAGCCAGCGTTCCAGCAGATGCGGCGCCTGCACCCAGTCGCTGCCGGCCAGCGGGTGACGTTGTGGCCATGGCGTTTGCGCGAGCATCGGCGGGGCGAGCATCACCCACGCCAGGTCGCGCACCTCGGGGTGGCGCAGCTGGCGGGGCAGGTTGTGCAGATCGGGGAACACAGTCATGGTCCGAGCATAGCCTTTTAACGGCGCTGAAGGTGGCTGAGAACCGTTGTCATCAAGGCTTCACGGCGACAAAGGATTTTGCCTGAGACGGCCTTTCGCCCATAATCGTTCTTTTTTGCCACACTCCACATCCCGCAGGAGCCCCATGGAGCAATTTCGCAATATCGGCATTATCGGTCGCCTGGGCAGTACCCAGGTGTTGGACACCGTCCGCCGGCTGAAAAAATTCCTGCTGGAGCGTCACCTGCATGTGATCCTCGAAGACACCATCGCTGAAATCCTGCCGGGCCACGGCCTGCAGACCTCGTCGCGCAAGATGCTCGGTGAAGTCTGCGACATGGTCATCGTGGTCGGCGGCGACGGCAGCCTGCTCGGCGCGGCCCGTGCCCTGGCGCGGCATAACGTGCCGGTGCTGGGGATCAACCGGGGCAGCCTGGGGTTCCTCACCGATATCCGCCCGGATGAGCTGGAAGTCGAAGTGGCCAAGGTGCTCGACGGTCATTACCTGGTGGAGAACCGCTTCCTGCTGCAGGCAGAAGTGCGCCGCCACGGCGAAGCCATCGGCCAGGGCGATGCGCTCAATGACGTGGTGCTGCACCCCGGCAAGTCCACGCGGATGATCGAGTTCGAACTGTATATCGACGGCCAGTTCGTGTGCAGCCAGAAGGCCGACGGCCTGATCGTTGCCACGCCTACCGGCTCCACCGCCTACGCGCTGTCGGCGGGTGGCCCGATCATGCATCCCAAGCTGGATGCCATTGTGATCGTGCCGATGTATCCCCATATGTTGTCGAGCAGGCCGATTGTGGTCGACGGCAACAGTGAACTGAAAATCGTGGTGTCCAAAGATATGCAGATCTACCCGCAGGTCTCGTGTGACGGGCAGAACCATTTCACCTGCGCCCCCGGTGACACCATCACCGTGAGCAAGAAGGCACAGAAGTTGCGGTTGATCCACCCGCTGGACCACAACTACTACGAAGTGTGCCGCACCAAGCTGGGCTGGGGCAGCCGCTTGGGGGGTGGAGGCGACTGATGCTCGATCCCGCGCGTAGCTACGACCTGATTGGTGACGTGCACGGTTGCGCCCATACCCTTGAGCACTTGCTCGACCTGTTGGGCTACCACAAGCAGGGCGGCACCTGGCGCCATCCAACGCGTATGGCGGTGTTCCTCGGCGATATCATCGACCGTGGCCCGCGCATCCGCGAGGCGCTGCATATCGTCCACGACATGACCGAGGCCGGCCAGGCGCTGTGCATCATGGGCAACCACGAGTTCAACGCCCTGGGCTGGACCACACCGGCACCGCCGGGCAGTGGCAGGCAGTTCGTGCGTGAGCACAACCCACGGCATGCGCGGTTGATCCACGAGACCCTGACCCAGTTCGAACATCACCCGACCGACTGGCACGACTTCCTCGGCTGGTTCTATGACATGCCGCTGTTTGTCGACGCCGGGCGCTTTCGCGTGGTGCATGCGTGCTGGGATGATGGCTTTATCCAGCCGCTGCGTGGCACCTTCCCGGACGGCTGCATCGACCAGCACTTCCTGCAGGCCGCCGCCGTGCCGGGCAGTTTTGCCTGCAATGCGTTCGACCGCCTGTTGCGCGGCACCGACATGCGTTTGCCGGACGGCCTCACGTTGACCGGTGGCGATGGCCTGACGCGCTCGTTCTTCCGCACCAAGTTCTGGGAAGACGACCCCAAGACCTACGGCGATATCGTGTTCCAGCCCGATGCACTGCCCGAGCCGGTGGCGCGTACACCGTTGTCGTCCACCGAAAAGAATTCCCTGCTGCGCTACGGCGTCGATGAACCGCTGTTGTTCGTCGGGCATTACTGGCGCAGTGGCAAACCGGCGCCGATCCGCCCGAACCTGGCCTGCCTGGACTACAGCGCGGTGCTGTACGGCAAGCTGGTGGCGTACCGCCTGGATCAGGAAACGCGGCTGGACCCGAATAAATTCGTCTGGGTCGACGTTGAGCGGCCCGAGGTCATCCAATGAGTACTGTGGCCGTATTGCGCCTGCCACTGAGTGTGGACCTGGGCGGCTTTATCCAACTGCTGCACCGCATGCAGGTGCCCCATCGCGTCAGTGAAGAGGCCGGGGAGCAAGTGTTATGGGTGCCCGAGACCATCAGCGACGACGTGCGCGTGCTGTACCAGCGCTTTCCCGCCGGTGACCCGGACCGGCAACTGGATATTCCCGAACAGGCAGCGACCAGGCGCCCTGGATTTGTCCAGCAACTGCGGCACAGCCCATTGACCGCACTGGTGTTGCTGGCAAGCATCATCGTCGGCGCGGTGACCTTGCTCGGTGAAAACCTGCAAGCCATGAGCTGGCTGACATTCCTGCAGTTTCGCATTATCGGCGAGTACATCCAGTTCACGCCGCTGGCCGACAGTCTGGCGGCGGGGCAGTGGTGGCGCTTGGTCACGCCGATGCTGATCCACTTCGGCATCCTGCACCTGGCCATGAATGGCATGTGGTACTGGGAGTTGGGCCGGCGCATAGAGGCGCGCCAGGGCAGTATCAACTTGCTGGGCCTGACCCTGTTGTTCAGCCTGGTCTCCAACTACGCTCAATACGCTTATGGTGGCCCCGGTCTGTTCGGTGGGTTGTCCGGCGTGTTGTATGGCCTGCTCGGGCATTGCTGGATTTTTCAACTGCTGTCGCCCAACCCGGCCTATCGCCTGCCCCGTGGGGTACTGGTGATGATGCTGGTCTGGCTGCTGCTCTGCCTGTCGGGGCTGGTCTCGATGATCGGTTTCGGCGAAATCGCCAACGCGGCCCATGTCGGCGGCTTGGTCATCGGTTGCCTGACAGGTTTGCTGGGCGGGCTGTACAGCCGTCGCAAATCGTCTATTTGATAAGGAAGAGCCTCATGTCCTCTTTTGCTGAAATGATCGAAAATATCACCCCGGATATCTACGAGAGCCTCAAGCTCGCCGTGGAAATCGGCAAGTGGTCCGATGGCCGCAAGCTCACTGCCGAACAGCGCGAGCTGTCGTTGCAGGCGGTGATAGCCTGGGAAATCCAGAACCTGCCGGAAGACCAGCGCACCGGCTACATGGGCCCGCAGGAATGCCAGTCGAAGTCGACCACCGTGCCGAACATCCTGTTCAAGTCGGATGCGATCCATTGATTGAAATCGGTCGCGGTGCAGTCAGCAAGATGTCGGCGCAACTCGGTGAGCCGACCGTTCAATACGCGTTTCGACTGGGCGACGCCGAGGTGCCGGTCAACCCGTTGATCGGCACCCATGTGCGCCTGGAATACCTCGGTGCCATCCATTGCAGCCATTGCGGCCGCAAGACCAAGACCAGCTTCAGCCAGGGGTATTGCTACCCGTGCATGACCAAGCTGGCCCAGTGTGACCTGTGCATCATGAGCCCCGAGCGTTGCCATTACGACGCCGGCACCTGCCGCGATCCAGGCTGGGGCGAGAAATTCTGCATGACCGACCATGTGGTGTACCTGGCGAACTCGTCAGGGATCAAGGTCGGCATCACCCGTGCCACCCAGTTGCCGACGCGCTGGCTCGACCAGGGCGCGAGCCAGGCGCTGCCGATCATGCGCGTGGCTACCCGCCAGCAGTCAGGTTTTGTCGAAGACCTGTTCCGCAGCCAGGTGGCCGACAAGACCAACTGGCGTGCGCTGCTCAAGGGCGACGCCCAGTCCGTCGACCTCAAGCAGGTGCGTGACGAACTGTTCGCCGCCTGCGCCGACGGCTTGCTGGGTTTGCAGGAACGCTTTGGCCTGCAGGCCATCCAACCGGTCACCGACATCGAACCGCTCGAAATCCGTTACCCGGTGGAGCAGTATCCGACCAAGATCGTCAGCTTCAACCTGGACAAGAACCCGATTGCCGAAGGCACGCTGCTGGGGATCAAGGGCCAGTACCTGATCTTCGACACCGGCGTTATCAATATTCGTAAGTACACGGCCTACCAGCTCGCCGTGCATCAGTAGAAGGATGCCACCCATGCGCACCGAACAACCGAAGATGATTTACCTCAAGGACTATCAGGCGCCGGACTACCTGATCGACGAGACCCACCTGACCTTCGAGTTGTTCGAGGACCACAGCCTGGTCCACGCGCAACTGGTGATGCGCCGCAATCCTGAGCGTGGCGCTGGTTTGCCGCCGTTGGTGCTGGACGGCCAGCAGCTGGAGCTGCTGAGCGTAAACCTGGCCGATCAGGCACTGACTGCTGATGACTACGAACTGACCGACAGCCACCTGACGGTACATCCGAACAGCGCGACGTTTACCCTGGACACCACGGTAAAGATCCACCCGGAAACCAACACTGCGCTGGAAGGCCTGTACAAGTCCGGCAGCATGTTCTGCACCCAGTGCGAGGCCGAGGGCTTTCGCAAGATCACCTATTACCTCGATCGCCCGGATGTGATGAGCACCTTCACCACCACGGTGATCGCCGAGCAACACCGTTACCCGATCCTGCTGTCCAACGGCAACCCGATCGCCAGCGGTCCCGGTGAAGATGGCCGTCATTGGGCAACCTGGGAAGACCCGTTCAAGAAACCGGCGTACCTGTTTGCCCTGGTGGCCGGTGACCTGTGGTGTGTCGAAGATACCTTCACCACCATGACCGACCGCACTGTGGCGCTGCGCATCTACGTCGAGCCGGAAAACATCGACAAGTGCCAGCACGCTATGACCAGCCTGAAAAAATCCATGCGCTGGGATGAAGAAACCTACGGCCGTGAGTATGACCTCGACATCTTCATGATCGTCGCGGTGAACGACTTCAACATGGGCGCCATGGAAAACAAGGGCCTGAACATCTTCAACTCCAGCGCTGTGCTGGCCCGCGCCGAAACCGCCACCGATGCCGCGCACCAACGGGTCGAGGCGATTGTTGCCCATGAGTACTTCCACAACTGGTCGGGCAACCGTGTGACCTGCCGCGATTGGTTCCAGCTGTCGCTCAAGGAAGGTTTTACCGTGTTCCGTGATTCGGGCTTCTCGGCCGACATGAACTCGGCCACGGTCAAGCGCATCCAGGACGTGGCGTACCTGCGTACCCACCAGTTCGCCGAAGACGCCGGCCCGATGGCCCACGCGGTGCGCCCGGACAGCTTCATCGAGATCTCCAACTTCTACACCCTGACCGTGTACGAAAAGGGCTCGGAAGTGGTCGGCATGATCCACACCTTGCTCGGTGCCGAAGGTTTCCGCAAAGGCAGCGACCTGTACTTCGAACGCCATGACGGCCAGGCCGTGACCTGCGACGACTTCATCAAGGCCATGGAAGACGCCAACGGCGCTGACCTGACGCAATTCAAGCGCTGGTACAGCCAGGCCGGTACGCCGCGTCTGGCGGTGAGCGAGTCCTACGATGCAGCCGCGAAAACCTACAGCCTGACCTTCCGTCAGAGCTGCCCGGAAACCCCGGACAAGGTGGAAAAACTGCCGTTCGTGATTCCGGTGGAGCTGGGCTTGCTGGACGGGCAGGGCGCTGGCATTGCCTTGCGCCTGGCCGGTGAGGCAACTGCGGGTGGCACGTCGCGGGTGATTTCGGTGACCGAGGCCGAGCAGACGTTTACCTTCGTCGATGTGCCTGAGCAGCCATTGCCTTCACTGCTGCGCGGCTTCTCGGCGCCGGTGAAGCTGAGCTTCCCGTACAGCCGCGACCAGTTGATGTTCCTGATGCAGCACGACAGCGACGGTTTCAACCGTTGGGATGCCGGCCAGCAGTTGTCGGTGCAGGTGTTGCAGGAGCTGATTGGCCAGCATCAGCAAGGCCAGGCCTTGAAGATGGATCAGCGCTTGATCACTGCGCTGCGCAGCGTGCTGAGCGACGAAAGCCTTGACCAGGCGATGGTCGCGGAAATGCTGTCGTTACCGGGTGAAGCCTACCTGACTGAAATCAGCGAAGTGGCAGATGTGGATGCCATCCACGCCGCCCGTGAGTTTGCGCGCAAGCAACTGGCGGACAACCTGCACGAAGCGTTGTGGCTGCGTTACCAGGCCAACCGCGAGTTGTCCAAACAAACGCCGTATGTGGCGGCAGCCGAGCACTTTGCCCGTCGTGCGTTGCAGAATATCGCGCTGTCGTACCTGATGCTCAGTGGCAAGCCTGAAGTGCTGGCGGCGACCATCGAACAGTTTGACACCAGTGACAACATGACCGAGCGCCTGACCGCGCTGGCGGTGCTGGTGAATTCGCCGTTCGAGGCAGAGAAGGCCAAGGCGCTGGCGGTGTTTGCCGAGAACTTCAAGGACAACCCGTTGGTCATGGACCAGTGGTTCAGCGTGCAGGCTGGCAGCACGTTGCCGGGCGGGCTGGCGCGGGTCAAGGCGTTGATGGAGCACCCGGCGTTTACCCTCAAGAACCCGAACAAGGTGCGTGCCTTGATCGGTGCCTTTGCCGGGCAGAACCTGATCAACTTCCACGCGGCGGACGGTTCGGGCTATCGCTTCCTGGCGGACCTGGTGATCCAGTTGAATGGCTTCAACCCGCAGATCGCTTCGCGCCAGTTGGCGCCGTTGACCCGCTGGCGTAAATACGACAGCGCGCGCCAGGCGCTGATGAAGGCGGAGCTGGAGCGCATTCGGGCGTCCGGTGAGTTGTCGAGTGATGTGTTCGAGGTGGTCAGCAAGAGCCTGGCTTAAGAGGGATCGCTGAATAAAAAACGGCCTGTTGAACAGGCCGTTTTTTTTCGCCTCAGATAACCGGCGGGCGAGGGGTGTCCAGGCCGATATCGATGGGGAAACGCTCGGCGATGATGCCGTGAGGAACACCCAGTGGTATAGCGCTGGCGGTGTCGAGACGGGTGACTTGCTCGGCCGACAGGTGCACATTCAGCGCGCCTAAGGTGTTGTCCAACTGGGCGCGGGTGCGCGAACCCAGGATCGGCACCAGCGCGGTGGTCGAGCGCCGGGCCTTTTCCCGCAGCCAGGCGATGGCGACGTGGGTCGGTGTGGCGTCGATTTCACCGGCAACCGCCAGCAGTGTATCGAGCACAGCGGTTTCACGCGCACTGTGTTCGGCGTGCACCAGGATCCCGAGTTTGTTGGCGCGGTTGTCGTCCTGGGTGTTGCGGTACTTGCCGGTCAGGAAACCGCCGCCCAGGGGGGACCACAGCGTGGCGCCCAGCCCCAGCGCTTCGGCCATTGGCAGCAACTCGCGGTCGGCGCTGCGTTCCACCAGGCTGTATTCCACCTGGATGCCGATTATCGGTGCGAAGCTGCGCACGTCGGCCAGCAGGTCGGCGCGGGCAATGCGCCAGGCGGGGAAGTTGGACAGGCCGGCATAGTGGATCTTGCCGGCGCGCACCAGGTCATCGAGGCCGCGCAGGATCTCTTCCATGGGCGTGACGTTGTCGCTCATATGTGCCCAGAGCAGGTCGATGCGGTCGGTGTTCAGGCGCTTGAGGCTTTCTTCCACCGAGCGCACCAGGTTCTTGCGGTTGTTGCCGACGCGGATCGTGCCTTCATCGGACGGCTCGGTGCGCAGGGTGTACTTGGTGGCCACCACCAGGTTGTCGCGTTCCGAGGCGATAAATTCCCCCAGCAGCTTTTCGGCCTGGCCAAACTGGTAACCGTTGGCGGTATCGAGGAAGTTGCCCCCGGCTTCGAGGTAACCATCAAAGATCGCCTTGGCTTCGTCGCGCTCGGCGCCATGGCCCCAGCCCGTACCGAAATTACCGGTGCCCAAGGCCAGTTCAGATACCTGCAGGCCGCTGCGGCGGCCAAAGATTTTATTACGCATACAAGGACTCCAGAGGCAGTGATTTTCTTACATGTTTAGTAACATGTATTTAATATGATCTGCATAATTTATCGGGTCAAGCGACTTTTTTACTGCTGACGATTTCTGACAGGGGGCTTTGCTATGCTGCTGCACTTTTCCATTTTCAGGCGGGAAACCCTGTGTCGCGTACCACTCGTCTACTGACTTTGCTCCAGGCCCTGCGGGGCAAGAAGCGTCCGGTGACCGCTGCCGCGCTGGCGGCGCAGTTGGAGGTGTCCGAGCGCACGCTGTATCGCGATATCGCCGAATTGACGGCCTTGGGCGCGCCGATTTTTGGTGAGGCGGGGGTCGGGTATGTGTTGCGCAGTGGCTTGTTTCTGCCGCCCTTGATGCTGAACGCCGAGGAAACCGAAGCCATCGTGCTCGGCCTGCGTTATGTCGACCAGCGCGGCGACGACGTGCTCAGCCGCGCTGCCGCCAATGCCTTGGCGAAGATCGCCGATGTACTCGACCCCGCCGCCCAGGAAGCCCTGCGCAACCCGACGCTGCTGCCGGGACCGCCCGGGTTCGGCTACCCGGAAAACCGTGTGCCGCTCAATGTGTTTCGCGAGGCCATTCGCAACCAGGCCAAGCTGCAGATCGATTACGCCGACGCCAGCCAGACCCAGAGCCAACGCCTGATCTGGCCCCTGGCCCTGGGCTTTCTGAATGAAGTGAGGGTGATCGTGGCCTGGTGTGAATTGCGCGGTGCCTATCGCACCTTTCGCACCGACCGCGTGGCGAGTGCACAGGTGCTTGGCGAACGTTACCCGGGGCGGCGCAGCGATTGGCTGCGGGCCTGGCGCAAGTTGATGGAACAGAACGAATCCGGGCCGTTTACTCCTGACAAAAACTGACACAACCCTGGCTTAGCATGGCACTACAAATCACCCAGAAAGGAGCTGTGTCATGTCTATCCCTGAGTTGGCACCGGCCATCGTGGCCTATATCGCGGCGGCCAATACCCGTGACACCTCGGCTATCGCCCAGTGTTTTGCCGAGGATGCCAATGTGTTCGATGAGGGCCAGCACCAGGTCGGCGCTGCCGCCATTGCGCGCTGGATGGAAGACACCGGGCGTCGTTATCAGCCGCGGGTTGAAGTGCTCAAGGTGCAACACCGTACCGGCAAGGTGCTGGTCAGCAATATCGTCTCCGGCAATTTCCCGGGCAGCCCATTGGAGCTGCGCTACACCTTTCGCTTGAACGAGCAGGGCAAGATTTCGCGGCTGGATATTTCGCTGTAGTTCATACTGGCGGGCATGACTTTCGACTCGCCCCGCGCTGCCTACCAATACGCCGTTGCTCAACCGGGTTTCGTCGCCGACGCCGCTCAGCGCCGCGCGGTGGACGCCCTGCAAGCCTGCCACGAAGCCCTGCACCACAGCCATGCACCGATCACCGGCGTGTACCTGTGGGGCCCGGTGGGTCGGGGCAAGACCTGGCTGATGGACCAGTTCTACCAAAGCCTGCAGGTGCCAGCGCGGCGTCAGCACTTCCATCACTTCATGCAGTGGGTGCATCAGCGTCTGTTCCAACTCACCGGCACCCACGACCCCTTGCAGGCCTTGGCCCGGGAGCTGAGCCAGGCCGTACGCGTGCTGTGCTTCGACGAATTGTTCGTTAATGACATCGGTGACGCGATTATCCTCGGGCGGCTGTTTCAGGTGATGTTCGAAGAGGGCGTGGTGATGGTCTGCACCTCCAACCAACCACCTGACCAACTGTATGCCGAGGGTTTCAATCGCGAGCGATTTTTGCCGGGCGTTGCGGCGATCAAGCAGCATATGCAGGTGGTTGCGGTGGATGGGGGAGAGGATCACCGGTTGCATCCGGGCGCGGGTATTCAGCGCTACTGGGTCAACCAGCCTGAGGCACTGGCGGGGGTGTTCCAGCGCTTGGCCCAAGGTCAACTGACTCGCAGCGGGCCGCTCGTGGTGGGGCATCGCACCATCGTCGCCGTGCAGTCCAGCGATACCGTACTCTGGTGCCGTTACGCCGACCTGTGCGAGCAACCGCTGGCGGCCATGGATTTCATGCTGCTGTGCGATCGCTTCAAGGCCATCCTGCTCGGTGAAGTTCCCAACCTGAGTGCGCAAAAACGTCCTGGCCGGATTGCCCGCGGCACTGAGGATGGCGTGCAACGCGTAGTGGCCGGTGATCGCGAGTTGCCGGAGTTGTCGGTGCACGATGACAGCGTGCGCCGGTTTATCGCCCTGGTGGACGAGTGCTACGACCGTAAAGTGCCGTTGTTCATCGAGGCCCAGATGCCGCTGGAGCGCCTTTACACCGAGGGCTACCTGGAGTTTCCCTTCCGCAGGACACTCAGCCGCCTGCAAGAAATGCAGTTGCAGCGTTTCGGCTAACGGCCGTACGAAAAAATCCAGGAATCGTGCGATTGCGCTTTTTCAACCGCGTAACCTTCGCGCTTTCATGCGCATATTTGTAGTTAATCTCCTTCATCTGGCGCCTGCTCCACGCTTACAATCGTGCCCCTCACAGGGAGCCGAATCCCTTGTAATCGTGATCGAGGAAGGACATGGACACCCCAGACATCCTGGTGCTGCAAGCCAGCTACACCAACCCCGTGCATGCCGACGCCATCGGCCGCGTGCTCAACCATTACGCCGAAGACCCGATGGGCGGTGGCCACAGCCTGCCCGCCGACCTCCTGGAGCAACTGCCAGGCGAGCTGGCAAAGCGCCCACATGCGTTCAGCGTACTGGCGTTTGTCGGCGGAGAACCGGCGGGTCTGGTGAATTGTTTTGAAGGGTTTTCCACGTTTGCCTGCCGTCCTTTGGTCAATGTCCACGACGTGGCGGTGATGGAGGCGTTCCGTGGTTTGGGGCTGAGCCAGAAAATGCTGCAAAAGGTCGAGGAAATCGCCCGTCAGCGTGGCTGCTGCAAAATTACCCTGGAGGTACTGGAAGGGAATGCGGTGGCTCAATCGGCGTATCGAAAGTTTGGTTTTGATGATTCGATGTTTGATCCGGCCCACGGGCGAATGTTGTTCTGGAGCAAACCGCTTTAATAAATAACAGGCAAAAAAAAGGCGCCATTAAATGGCGCCAAGTTGACCTTGACCAAAGGAGCGGGATGGCAAAGGGTATTACGGCTAAATCAAGTGTTTGGTTGTTGCTCGGCAGCGGACTGGTCAGCGGTTTCTTTCTTCACGTTCTTTCCATCGGCCAGCGCGGTTTGTGCCGCGGTGCCGTGGGTTTTTTGCTGCACGAAGGTGAAGTCGTTGTAGAACGCCTTGGAACGCTCGGAGCCGCCTTCGGCAAAGGCGGCGGCGGAGGTCAGGGTCATCAGGCTGGCAAGCATCAGGGTGGAGAGTTTCATGGCAGTGTTTCCGGTAAGTGTGATCGGTATCCGCTCTGTCCTTGATCAGATTCATGGGGCGAGTGTGGAGGGAGTTTATTAAGTAGGAATTAACGCCAAAAAAACCAAAAGCTAACAATTTCGTTAACTTTTGGTTAAAAGGTCCTACATCTTCCAGTCCAATGCCAAGGTGATCGAGCGTGGGTCACCCCAATACACGCCGTTATAAAAGCCAACGCGCTCGTAATACTTTTTATCAAATAGATTGTTGACGTTTAACGACGCCGTAACATGTTCATCGAACTGATAGCGGGACATCAGGTTGACCACGCTGTAGGCCTGCTGAGTGATCTTTGCCCGTGTGGTGATCCGGTTGCCCTTGCTGTCACGAGCCCCCGTTGGCCGGTTGCTGAATTCGTAGATATCGCTCTGCCAGTTCACGGCACCGCCGACCGTCAGGTTGCGCCATGCACCGGGTAATCGGTAGGTACTGGAGATCTTCAGCAGGTTCAGTGGTTGGCCGGTGTTGTTGCGTTTGTGCGTGCCATTCACCGAGTGGGTATAGGTGTAGCCGGCCGTGAGATTCCAGTCCGGCATCACTTCGCCGGCCACCTCCAACTCGAAGCCGCTTACCTTGTTACCCTTGCCGCCTGACTTGTAGTACTCCTCGCCTGTGATCGGGTTCGGCGGTACGGAGTCATCCCGTTCCGCGACGTTGTCCTGCTTGCTCCAGAAATAGGCGGCCGCTACGTTCAAGCGCTCCTGCAGCAAGCTGCCCTTGAGCCCGACTTCATAGTTGCTGCCCACCACGGGCTCCAGGTACTTCTCGTTGACGTCCTTGAGGCTCTGCGGCTTGAAGATGTCGGTGTAGCTGGCGTAGACGGTGTACTCCGGCGTGATGTCGTAGAGCAGCCCGGCGTAGGGCGTCCACATATCGTTGTGGGTCTGGCGGGTCTTGTTGGCCCTGAGCAATTGGTCATTGGCCGTGTATTCAGGCGCCGCGCTTTCCAGCTCCCAGCTGCCATAACGGCTGCCGAGTACCGCATGCAGGCGTTCGGTCAGGCTCAGGCGCGTGGCCAGGTAGCCGGCTTTCTGTTGCTTGCTGCTGTGCTCACCCTTGAGCCCGGTCACGGTGTCGGCGAACTTGCCGATCCCGCCCATGTATTTCCAGTCTTCGATGCTGTAGTAGCCGCCCGGGATGTTGCTGCGCATCACGGGCGAGACGTCCCGCTGCGTGGCCTCGCCATAACCCATCATCAGTTCATGTTCCCGGCCCAGCAGCGCATAGCTGCCAGCCAGGTTCAGGTCAATCGCCTCCATTCTCGACGTGCCGCGCATATGGCTGGCCCAGGCGGTCATGCCGCTGCGGTCGTCGTTGGGGAACCCCGCGCCGCCGTAGTAGACCTTGCCGTCCGTGTCGCTCTGGCGATGGGTGTAGGCCGCCTTCAAGTGCCAGTCGCCACCCAGGCGGTGATCGAGGCTGGCAAAGGTGGTCTTGTCGGTCAGCGGCCAGGAGCTCCAGTGCGCTGCCATATTGGTGGAGCGCGACAACCCAGCCTTGCCGCCCTGGCTGTTCCAGTAGGGCACGGTGCCCCAGGATGTGCCCTGTACCTTTTTGTCCTGGTAATCAAAACCGACCGCCAGCACGGTGTCGTCCGACAGGTCGCCTTCAAGGATGCCGTAGCCGACTGCCCGCTGCAGCGCGTAGTTGTCACGGAACGATTTGCTGTCGCGATAGGCCAGCACTGTACGCCCGCGCAGCTTGCCGTCGTACGCCAACGGGCCGCCGACATCCACGAAGCTGTAGTAGTTGTCATGGCTGCCACCGCTCACCCCGGTTTTCGCCTGCCACTGGGCGGTGGGGCGCTTGCGCACCATATTGACCGTGGCCGAGGGGTCACCCGCACCGGTGGTCAAGCCGGTAGCGCCGCGAACCACCTCGATGCGGTCGTAGATGATGGTGTCGGAATCGGACTTCATGTAGCCGAAGGTGTTGAGCATCCCGTCAATCTGGAAGTTGTTGATGCCGTAGCCACGGGAGGAATAGGACACACGGTCGGAGTCGTTGTGCTGCACGTTGACCCCGGTGGTCTGGCGTAGCACTTCGGTCAATGTATTGAGATTGAAATCATCCATCTGCTGGCGAGTGATCACCGAGATCGATTGTGGGGTTTCCTTGACCGACAGGTTCAGCCGCGTGGCGGTGCTCATCGAGCCGGTGGTGTAGGCCCCGGTGTGCTCGGTGGTGGTGCCCAGGCCCTCGGCGGTGATGCTGGTGGCCCGCAGCTCGAGGGCTTGGTGTTCGGGGTCGGTTTCAGCCAACAGGTCGGGGCTTGCGACCACGCTGAAGAGGCCGAGGGTGAACGTCATGGAACGGGTGAAAGGCGCGAACATCGCGGAAGACTCCTTGTCGTCTTTGCGGCCTTTCCGGTCGGGAAAGGCCTTGGTTCAAAGACGAAAGGACAGGGGGAACTTTAGGCTTAAACGAGAATGATTGTTATCTTTCTGTTACAAGGCTGGTTTTTCCTGCAGCACCACGTCGGTCGGATTGGCCTTTTTCGGCTTGATCAGGCTGAAGTCGATCAGGGGCTTTTGTTGGCGCTCGTAAGGGTTGCCAATCATCCGCGGGCGCGGCGTGAAGCTGTCACTCACCAGGCTTTTTGTACGGTCGAGTTCATTGAAGCTAAGACCGGCCAGATCAGCCCAGGTGTGAATCAACTGCGAGCTGGAGTAGGGCCGTTGCAAGTCACCGGCGAAGCTCCAGTCGTGGGTTTCGCGCCATTTCGGTGAGGCGTAGGCCATGAACGGAATGGTGTACATCGGCGCCGTCGGCTTGCCTTCGTTACGTCCCAGGGTGGTGTGGCCGGCCGAGTCGAAGACATCTTCGCCATGGTCCGACAGGTACAGCAGGAAGCCGTTGGGATCGGTCTTGGCGTAGTCCTTGATCAGGCTCGACACCACGAAGTCGTTGTACAGCACCGCATTGTCGTAGCTGTTGTAGGTGGGTAACTGGTCGTCGCTAATGCCCGCCGGCACGCCCTGGCGGTCGGTGAATTTGTCGAAGGTTGGCGGGTAGCGGTACTGGTAGCTCATGTGGGTACCCAGCAAATGCACCACGATGAACTTGCGCTCGGCCGGATCGGCCAGGGCCTTGGAAAACGGCGCCAGCACGTCGCCATCGTATTGGCGGGCGTTCTGGTTGCGGTTGTTGTTCAGGTACACCTGCTCGTCGGCCTGTTCGGAAAAGGTCGTGAGCATGGTGTTGCGCTTGGTCATGGTCTGCTGGTTGGTGATCCAGTAGGTCTTGTAGCCCGCCTGTTTCATCACGCTGACGATGGACGGCGTCTTCAGGTACAGGTCGGGGTTTTCTTCGTCGGCGAAGGTCAGCACCTGTTGCAACGCCTCGATGGTGTAGGGGCGCGGGGTGATGACGTTGTCGAACACCGCCAGTTGGTCACGCAGTTTGTCCAGCTCTGGCGTGGTGTTGCGCGGGTAGCCGTAGAGGCTCATGCGCTGGCGGTTGGTGGACTCGCCGATCACCAGCACCAGGGTCGACGGTTGGCCGGCCATGGTGTCCTTGAGGTTGGTCAGGGGCGGGATCTGGCTGGCGCTGTCGAGCATGCCTTGCATGTTGTCCAGTTGCTCGGTGTAGCGGCGGTAGGCGACGATCATCTGCCACGGCACGGCCGGTTCGATACGGGTTTCAAAGCGATCGATGGCCTGTTCCATGTTGTCGCTGGTGGCGATCTGCTTGACCAGCGGATAACCCACCACCGCCAGCACAATCGCTGCCGCCGCCAGCATCGACTGGCCGCGAGGCAGGTAGACCGGGCGTAGCCGCGTCCACAGGAATACGGCGAAGGCGGTATGGGCGATGAACGCCAGCACGATCCACCAGGCAAAATACTGGGTGGCGTATTCGCCAGCTTCCGAGATGTTCGACTCGAACATGATGAAGATGACGCTTTGGGAGAATTCCTGCTGGTAGATGAAGAAATAACCCAGGCTGGCCATGGAACACGCCCACAGCACCGCGCCGATCAAGGCGGCGAGCAGTCGTGTACGGCGGGGGAACAGCAGCATGGGCGCAAGCCACAGCGCACTCATGAAGAAGGCTTGGCGAAAACCACTGAAACCGGAAGTCCCAGTCAACTGGATCAGCAGTTGGGTAATGCCCGAGAAGTACCAGAAAAACAGGAACAGCCAGCCAAGGCCGGCCCAATCAAAACCTTTCGCAGACGTGGTGCTGCGTTTGAACATCGCCATCCAGCGCTCCAACCCGTTGATGTTTCAGTTGACGCGCGGGGCTGCACGCAACAGAGGCCACCCTTGCATGGGGTGGCCCTTGGGGGCTGGAGTATCGGGAGAGGCATGTGAAAACTTTGTGAGATTTTTGTAGCGGTTATCTTACAAAGCGATGACGGGGCTCAGCAGAGCGCGGGTTGCGCACCGGCGGGCTGGTCCAATTGGGCCTGGATGATATGGGCGCGCAGGCGCAGGACTTCCTGCTGCAGCTGTTCGCGCTCGTCTTTCAACTGGTGCAACTCGTCGCGACGGATAGTGACGTAGAGGGTCTGTGGCGGACGTGTCATCTGTGCAGTGCTCATTGCTTACCTCGCAAATAGCCGGTGTGTCGCGGTGTGCCAGAACGCTTGAGTCGAGGTTCTCGGCAGCAGTCGGAGACAATTCTGAATTCTTTTTGCGGGCAATGGAACTTTTTTATTTTTGATGGTCGTGTGACTTTTTGTGCCGCGATGCTGAAATGATGGCAACTTTTTTCCATGAAACTAGCGGTATCCGCGCTGGACTAACCCTCATTAGCCGCATTGCGCTATAAACTATGTCACACATTTTTTAGTAGTTAGGAGCATCAGCACATGCAACTGGGGATTATCGGACTAGGCCGCATGGGCGGGAATATTGCACGGCGCCTGATGCTCAATGGGCATACCACCGTTGTTTACGACCGTAACGAAACATTTGTAAAAGGCCTGAGCGAAGAGGGCGCCACCGGCGTTTCCGACCTCAAGGCGCTGGTTGACGGGCTGCAAAAGCCGCGCACCGTGTGGGTCATGTTGCCGGCGGGCGCGCCCACCGAAGACACCATCAACGCATTGAGCACGCTGCTCGAAGACGGTGATGCAATCATCGACGGCGGCAACACCAACTACAAGGACGACGTGCGCCGGGCCAAGGCCCTGGCGGAAAAGGGCCTGCACTATGTCGACGTCGGCACCTCCGGCGGCGTGTGGGGTCTGGAGCGTGGCTATTGCATGATGATCGGTGGCGACGCCGAGACCGTGCAGCGCCTTGATCCTATCTTCAAGAGCCTGGCCCCGGGCCTGGGCAATATCCCGCGTACCAAGGATCGTTCCTCCAGCGCCGACCCGCGTGCCGAGCAGGGTTACATTCATGCAGGCCCCGCCGGTTCCGGGCACTTCGTCAAGATGATCCATAACGGCATCGAGTACGGGATGATGCAGGCGTTTGCCGAAGGCTTCGACATTCTCAAGACCAAGAACTCGGAAAACCTGCCCGAAGACCAGCGTTTCGACCTGAACGTCGCCGACATCGCCGAAGTCTGGCGCCGTGGCAGTGTGGTCTCGTCCTGGCTGCTGGACCTGACCGCCGATGCCCTGGCCACCGACCCGAAACTCGACGGCTACTCCGGCTCCGTGGCCGACAGTGGCGAAGGCCGCTGGACCATCGAAGCCGCCATGGAACAAGCCGTGCCGGTGCCAGTATTGTCCACTTCGCTGTTCGCCCGCTTCCGTTCGCGCCAGCAGAGCACTTACGGTGACAAAATGCTCTCTGCCATGCGCTTCGGCTTTGGTGGTCACGTGGAGACTTCCAAAAAATGACCGCCAACGGCAAGAAACCTAAGGCCGAACCCGCTCCGCCCACCACCCTGTTTCTGTTTGGTGCCCATGGTGACCTGGTAAAGCGCCTGCTGATGCCGGCGCTGTACAACCTCAGCCGTGATGGCCTGCTGGGCGATGGCTTGCGCATTGTCGGCGTGGATCACAACGCCATCAGCGATGCCGACTTCGCCAAGAAACTCGAAGACTTCATCCGCACCGAAGCGGCGAGCAAGGTCAAGGGCAATGCCGACAACGCATTGGACCCCGCCTTGTGGGCGCAGTTGGCCAAGGGCATCAGCTACGTCGAGGGCGACTTCCTCGACGACAGCACCTACGCCGACATTGGCCGCAAGATTGCCGACAGCGGTACCGGCAACGCGGTGTTCTACCTGGCCACCGCGCCGCGCTTCTTCAGTGAAGTGGTGCAACGCCTGGGCAGTGCCGGCCTGTTGACGGAAACCGACGACAGCTTCCGTCGCGTGGTCATCGAAAAACCCTTCGGCTCCGACCTGGCCACCGCCGAGGCGCTGAACGCCAGCCTGCTCAAGGTGATGAGCGAGAAGCAGATCTATCGCATCGACCATTACCTGGGCAAGGAAACGGTGCAGAACATCCTGATCAGCCGTTTCTCCAACGTGCTGTTCGAAGCGTTCTGGAACAACCATTACATCGACCACGTGCAAATCACCGCCGCCGAAACCGTCGGCGTTGAAACCCGGGGCAACTTCTTCGAAAAGACCGGTACCCTGCGCGACATGGTGCCCAACCACCTGTTCCAGTTGCTGGCGATGGTGGCCATGGAGCCGCCCGCAGCCTTTGGTGCCGATGCGGTACGCGGTGAAAAGGCCAAGGTGATCGGTGCAGTGCGCCCCTGGTCCCTGGAGGATGCGCGGGCCAACTCGGTACGCGGGCAGTACACCGCCGGCGAAATCGGCGGCAAGCCACTGCCGGGCTACCGTGAAGAAGCCAACGTTGCGCCTGACAGCAGCACCGAGACCTTCGTCGCCCTCAAAGTGATGATCGACAACTGGCGCTGGGTCGGCGTGCCGTTCTACCTGCGTACAGGCAAGCGCATGAGCGTGCGCGACACTGAAATCGTGATCTGCTTCAAGCCGGCCCCGTATGCGCAGTTCCGAGACACCGAGGTGGACGAACTCAAGCCCACCTACCTGAAAATCCAGATCCAGCCGAACGAAGGCATGTGGTTCGACCTGTTGGCGAAGAAGCCCGGGCCAACCCTGGATATGGCCAATATCCAGTTGGGTTTCGCCTACAAGGACTTCTTCGAAATGCAACCGTCGACCGGGTACGAAACCCTGATCTATGACTGCATGACCGGCGACCAGACTTTGTTCCAGCGTGCCGATAACATCGAAAATGGCTGGCGCGCCGTGCAGCCGTTTCTTGATGCTTGGAAGGAAGACGACGGCATCCAGGCCTACAAGGCCGGTGAAGACGGCCCGGCCGCCGCCGACGCGCTCCTGGCCCGCGATGGCCGCACCTGGCACCGCCTCGGATGAGTGATGCAGCGATTCATCCCATCCGTTTTATCCTCAGTGACGTGGACGGCACCTTGCTCCACCCCGACCACAGCCTCAGCCAGCGCACCGTCGACACGGTGCATGCGCTGCGTGACGCCGGGGTGTTTTTCAGCCTGGCCAGTGGGCGTCCGCCCAAGGCCATGCTGCATCTGATCGAAACGCTCGGTATCGATGTGCCTGTGGCAGGCTTCAACGGTGGCACGCTGATCAACCCCGATGGCAGCATCCTGGTTGCCCACCATTTGCCGGCGGAAGCGGCGCTGGTCACCCTGGCGCTGTTTTCCGGCGAGCCGGATGTGGAAGTGTGGGTGTTTGCCGACGGTGACTGGCTGCGCCGCGACCCGCCCGGGCCGATGGTACAGCGCGAAGCCGATGGCCTGGGCTACGGGCCGGTGGTGGTGGAGAGTTTCGAGCCCTACCTGGATCGGATCGACAAGATCGTCGCCGCGAGCAACAACACCTCGTTGCTGGTCGAGCTGGAAGCGCAGTTGCAGCCCAAGGTACAGGGGCTGGCCCAGGTGTCGCGTTCACAACCGGTTTACCTGGATGTGACGGCGATGCTGGCCAACAAGGGCGAAGCCTTGAAGGCCCTGGCCGCACACCTGGGTATACCGCTGGAACAGACCGCGGCGATCGGCGATGGCGGTAACGACCCGGCGATGTTCCAGGTGGCCGGGTTGTCGATTGCCATGGGGCAGGCGGAAGAAACCGTCAAGCGCCAGGCCAGTGTGGTCACCGGTAGTAACCTCGATGAGGGCGCCGCCGAGGCGATCGAGCGGTTTATCCTGGCAGGCTGGGAAGGCACCGACGTCGTGCGATAGACAGATACAGCAATGAGGCGGGGCACTGCGCCGACAATGGAAGCTGACTTAATGCGCCCGCTATGGCAGGGCGCTTCATCAGCAAGGAATGTCCCATGGCCGCCCTGTCTACTCCTCCCTGTCGCGAGCGTTGCGCGGCGCTTGCGCAGAACATCCTCCAACATTTTGCCGAGCCCCCTTCGTTGCGGGATGTTGCGTTGCGCGTGCTGCAACACCACCTGGGCACGCAGTACCCCTGGCTGCCCATCAATCACACCGAGCCGATATTGTTGCGACCGGTGTATCGCTACGACAACGGCAGTTACACCATTGAACGCCATGACGCACAAAACCTGCCGGATGCGCTGATCGAGCGTTGCGCGACGGGTCGGTTCGTCGATTTTGCCCAGGACCATTCCATCGTGCGCGACGTCGAGGGTTTGCCGCTGCCGTTGAACGTCGATATCGGTTATGTCGAGCGAATGCTCAATCAGCAGGGCCCGGTGTTGCTCGAGCGCTATCAGGAAGCGCTGGTGGATTACTGGATGAGCCGGGGAGAGGGCCAGGTCGTTCGCTACATAGGCCTGGCCGACATTCTCAGGAATGCGTTGATGGACGCGGCGACCCATGCAGCCTTGGCCGGGACTGAGTTGGATCTGGTGATGAGTCTGATCAGCCGCTCACAGCAGACTTCGCACCTGGAGCCGGCCAACGGGCAGGCCTACATCGTTGACCAATGGGGCGAAACCGGGGCAATCAACCTTGAGATGCTGCGCGGGCTGGTGCTGGTCAAGCAGCAGGGCGAACGTACGACGGTGTTGCTCTTCACCCTGTCGAAGGGCATTCAACGCTTTGATTCCCTGGCGCAATTGGGCGAATGGCTGGTCAACCTGTTGAGCGCAATAGCGTCCGGCCATTCGATGCAATGGCGTTTGTACCAGCCTGCTGGCAATATCTTCTACAGTTTCAGCCTGACCTTCCTGGCCAAACAACTGGCAGATATCAACGCCGTCCTGTCTTTGGTCCGAACATTTCCCGAACCACAATATGTACTGGAACGTGCAATGGAGGTCATCACCGCTGACTTTGACAGCACTGCCCTCGAATCCCCGCTCTTGGAGCGTCTGCGTAACGCACTGCCGGGATGGTTGATACAGGCACCCAATGACCTGCAATTGCAAATGAGCCGCCATGTCCTGGACCTGGCCAGACAGGTCCGGCAGCCGGACTGGCGAGCCTTTGACGAAGGCGTGCCGTCGTTGCTTGATTACGCGCGCCAGGGGCTGTCGGCGCAATTGGCCAAGGACCACCCCGGCGAACCGGTGCTCGACCCCGACCGCATCAAGGTGATGATCGAACTTGATGAGCGTGACCTGCAAACGCAGCCCGCGCTGTTGTGGCAGTTGCCGCCGTTATACAACCATGGCAGCTGGACCCTGAGCGAGTTTGCATGGTTGCCGTTGACGGCCGTCGATCCTGCACGACTTACGCTCACGGCGGCCCCTGGCGACCCTGATGTATCGCTCACACCCGCTCAAGCGCTGGCCGTGGTCGCGCGGGCTGATGTTCGCGGCGGCTACAATCGGTTGATCCGGGAAAAGTTCAAGGACAACGAGAGTGAGCGGCGCTGGCGCCAGGCCCAGTTCATCCGGCAAGTGCGCCTGCAAATACCCATGCTGGCGCTGGAATACCACCTCAAGTACCCCCAGGCGTTTTCCCGGAAAGCCTACACCAGCGTGGTCGCCGTATTTCAGCCGCGCGCCGCCGCCAAGACCGAGGCGATCGTGCTACGCCCTTTGGCATTCAACGCCCAGGTAGGCGAACAACCCGATACTGTTCGCAACACGTTCATCATCGGCCCGCGCAACCTCAACGCAGGCCCGCAAATACTGTATCGGCCAATGTGTGCAGTGAAATTCATCGAGTTTGCCACGGCCGACGCACTGATGGCGGCCATCGCCAGTCCCGGGCAATTGCAGTACCAAGTGTTGGCCTGGTTGCCGGAGACGGCAAGGTCGCGTTATTTGGTACCGGGCGTGACGGCTCCCAGCCCCGCGGCGTTCGAGGCGGTCGACTTCAATCAGTCGCTGTGGTCGGGCGACGGCATTGTCCTGGCTGACAGGGAGGTCGACGGCGACTATATGGAGGCGCTGTTCAGCAGCAGCGTCGACACGATGTTAAGCCTGACAGAACCGGTAGAGCCGACCGCGCTGGAGGTGTTCTGGGACTGGATCAAGCGCTTTCTCGGCGTAGGCCTGTTTCTGCTCCTGACCTTCTATGGGGGGGCGGTTGGCCGGGCATTGGGGTGGCTGTACCTGGCGTGGTCGGTGGTGCAGGACGTTCGCGTGATTGGCCAGGAGCACGCCGAAGACAAGGCTTCCAGCGTGGCCGACCTGTTGTTGAATATCGGTTTGCTCCTGCTCAGCCGTGGTCGTATTTCCACCAAGGCGGGAGTGCGATCGAAAACTGATGATTTGCTGGACCTGGCCCAGGGCGCGGATCTGGAGCAAAGTATTGAAATGAGCTGGAGCGAGGCAGCGGAACATCCGTCCGAAGGTGGCCAGACCAGTCGCATCCAGACGCCGACGGTTCAATTGCCGACGGTGCAGGGGCCTGAAGAGCTGGTGCGGGGGGCGGGGGACCTGGAGCGGTTATGGAGCGGTCTGTTCCAGCGGCTGTCGGTTATTCGCCTGGCCGAACTGGCGCTGTACAAGGTCAGGCCGCTGCCGTATGCCGAGCGCATCAGCAGCGGTCAGCAACGTGGCTTGTTCCGTGCCGGCGGAGCCGTATACGCAAGTATCGATGGGGACATGTACAAGGTCGAGCAGCACCAGGGGGCCACGCGCGTGGTCAGCGACGACCTGGTGAACCGTTTCGGCCCCCAAGTGGTGGCCGGTGAACACGGGCAATGGTTGTTTTCCCCTGGGCCGGTCGTGCCCCACGACTTCCAGGAAGCCCTCGCGCTGGAGAAACAGCGTCTGGCGCAATTGAAAAGTGCCGAGCAACGACGCAAGGCCCTCGATGATGAATACAACCAATTGGTGCTGAAGTTTGCGGGCCTGGTCTATCCCGCCGACGATACGCTGCAGGTGCTGACCCAGCGCAGTGACGAGCCCGGCACGCTGGCACTGATCGAGGAGGAGTTGGCCAATGCGAGCACCGCGTTTTGGTGTTCCAGCGCGCTGATGGAGGCGCTCACCCGGCGTCGGGAAATGATGTTGATCAGGGAGTTCAGTGCGTTGTACAACCGGTTCGCCGCCGGAGCAGTCAAGGCGCGGCGCAATCAGACATTGTTGCTTGCCAGCAAACGCAAGGTCATGCTCCATGACGATCTTTTCAACGCTGCGTGGTTCGATGCACAGAGTCTGAGCAAACGGGTCCTGGATACTCGAACCTGGGGTGGGATCGCCGCAAGGCTGCCCGATTACGCAGCGCTGGAACTGGAGGCTATCGAGGCTTGCCTGGACGCCGAACGGCGTTTTGAAGACATGAAGCGCTCGGGCAGGATTGGCGACACGGCTGTTGCCGCGCTGGATAACGCGGCCTGGGCCGGTGGTCGCATGTCCTTGAAATGGCAAGAATTACACCTGCGCACCCTGGCGTTGCAGTGTTTCAACGGGCGAGTGAGCACCTTCAGGGATGCGACGATGGACCTGATCGAAGAGCTCACCGCGTTATGCAGCCTGAAGCTGTTGACTTATCGGGAGCTATATACCACCGGCCGTTTTAACCTGGACCATCAACTGCGAGTCGCCAATGACGCACTGGATGGGGTGGTGCTGGCCAACCTGCGCGTGGCTTACCATCTGGCCCCTTTGCCTCCCTATATTGTCCCTCAAGCACTGGGCAACTTTCGAAGCCATGTCAGGCGGCTGCAGCTCAGGCTGGAAGAAGAACTGATCGAGCGCTATCGGCACTACCAGGATGCCAGCCTGGAAGCCATTTCCACAAAAGTTACCAGCATGCCCAAGCGACTGATTGATGACGGCATATTGGGAGCGGTGATCGGCAATCCACGCAGTGTGCTCGAGCAAAGTGTCACCCATGAATATGTGGATGTGCTGGAGCCTTTCGACCATCGCCCTGTCTTTACATTCGAGCGTCCGGGGGTTGAACAGGAGTCCTTGTGGAGAGCAGTGCCGAGGCTTGTAACGCCGCCCGACAACGATGATGCGCTCCAGTCGCTCGCTGACATCGGCAATGAGGCACTGCGCCTGTGGCGCAATGCACAGCGAGAGTACGACCTGCTTTGCGGCCTGGAGACCATCCAGAGGTTGTCGCCCCGCTTGGCGCGCGGCGAATGGTGGAAGTATGCCCAGCGTATGAGGACGCAACGGGAGTTACTCATCAAGGCACTCAACGCGCGACCGGACTCGCCCGGGCATCGGGACCTGCAAGACTTCTTCCGACATACCCCCAGTGCGCTGTATGACGAGATCTTGCGCTACATGGAGGAGGGTTCGGCGATGCGTGACCGTATGATCATGAAGTACTCGCCGACATCGGAAGGGCTGTTGCAACTGTACAAGGCCTGGAAGGTCGACGTAGTGGAAAGGCCATCTTCAGTCGAACTGATCCGCGAGTTCGAAGTGCGCGAAAAGTCCAGCGGCCGCCCGCTGTGGCTGGCCCGTTTCCACTATAGGACACGGGCGGCACGGGATATCGGCTACCACTTCATTCGCGGGTATCTCAAACGCTTTGTCGAGCGCAACATCAGCTATAAGAAGTTGACAGACTATGCGGCGAATAATCGACTGCAACTGATCAATGTCCTGCGCTCGAACATTGATCACGAAGTTGCCGAAACCGTGTTCTTCACCGAAGACGTCAGTTCAACGGTGCGCTGAATTACTTCGGCATGGCCCAGGTTTGCAATTGATAGCCGCTCTTGTCCAACTCGGCACGAGCCTGCAACAGCAAGTTTTCCAACTGAGTTGGATCGGAATAGACGCCGGCATCCAGTTGCTGGCTGCCGATGCGGGTATTGGTGCGGTCGATGACGCTCAGGCTGAGGGCGCCATTGCCGTCATGCCAGGCCACGCACTGAAAGGGTTGGAAAGCACGGTCTGCGATCAAAAGAGCTTCGTTGATGCGGAGCGGGGCGTTCATGTGGGTCGTCTCTCTAAATGCCCATTCAAGTGATTGCCGGCGGTTGGGCTGACCGTGCGGCGGGTTACTTGTACTGATGCACGATGGCGGGGTACGGGTCACATGTTAGAACAACTATTTTCGTATTTTAGTGATTGACGTCATGTAAGCGGCTGTTTTGAAAGCTGAATGAAAGTTTCCCAGGTTCGCAACTTTATTCGTTGAAAACACCGGCCAGTGGCTTTTTGCCCACACTTATAGCGAAATGGTACAAGCCGCGCGTCAAGATCTTGCTAGTGTTAGCCGCAGGCGTCACAAACCGTTGTTTCTAAATAACTTTAACAATTTTGACGCCAAGGAACAGTCATGGGTATGCCTCCCGTTCAACGTCGGTTGCTAGTGGTTGATCCCTGTGATGATTGCCACGACCTGTTGCCTGGATTGCGCGCAGCCGGCTGGGCGGTCGACAGTTGCCCGCTGGAAGGGGTCGGCGAGCGGTCCTGTGATGTCGGCCTGCTGCGCCTGCAACCCTCTCACCTGGAACGCCCTGAAGCGGTCAAGGAGTTGATTGGCCGCAGCGGCACCGAGTGGATTGCCGTGCTCAGCCCGGACGTACTGCGCCTGCAGAACGTCGGTGATTTTGTCTGCGAGTGGTTTTTCGACTTCCATACCTTGCCCTTCGACGTCGCCCGGGTGCAGGTCACCCTGGGCCGTGCCTTTGGCATGGCGCGCTTGCGCGGCAAGGGCCACACCCTGGTGGATGAGCCTGAGCATGAGCTGCTGGGCGACAGCCGGGCGATTCGTGAACTGCGTAAATTACTGTCCAAGCTGGCGCCCACCGAGTCGCCGGTGTTGATCCGTGGCGACAGCGGCACGGGTAAAGAACTGGTGGCCAGGACGTTGCACCGCCAGTCCCAGCGCCATGCCAAGCCCTTTGTCGCGATCAACTGCGGGGCAATCCCGGAACACTTGATCCAGTCCGAATTGTTCGGCCATGAAAAGGGCGCGTTTACCGGCGCCCATCAGCGCAAGGTCGGGCGTATTGAAGCGGCCCACGGCGGCACGCTGTTCCTGGATGAGATCGGTGATTTGCCGATGGAACTGCAAGCCAACCTGCTGCGCTTTCTGCAGGAAAAACAGATCGAGCGCGTCGGTGGCAGCCAGCCCATTCCCGTGGATGTACGGGTGTTGGCCGCGACCCACGTCGACCTGGAGGCCGCAGTTGAAAGGGGCGCTTTTCGCGAAGACTTGTATTACCGGCTCAACGTCCTGCAAGTGGTGACGGCGCCGTTGCGCGAACGCCATGGCGACGTGGCGATGCTGGCCAACCATTTTTCGCGCTTTTACAGCCAGGAGACGGGCCGACGCCCGCGCAGTTTCAGCGAGAGTGCTCTGGTGGCCATGGCCAAGCACGCCTGGCCGGGCAATGTGCGCGAGCTGGCCAACCGCGTGCGCCGTGGCCTGGTGCTGGCCGAAGGACGCCAGATCGAAGCCGCTGATCTGGGATTGCAGGCCGAACAGGCAATTTCCCCGCCGATGGCTACACTGGAAGACTACAAGCACCGCGCCGAACGCCAGGCGCTGTGCGATGTGCTCGACCGGCACAGCGACAACCTGAGTGTCGCCGCCCGTGTGCTGGGGGTTTCCCGGCCAACGTTCTACCGGTTGCTGCACAAACACCAGATCCGCTAGGGCGGGTAAACCGAAAAGCCCCGCAACGACCCTTATCGTTGCGGGGCTTTTCCTTATGTACTGTGGCGAGCGGGCTTGCCGTGGTTAGGGGGGCTTGCTGTGGCGAGCGGGCTTGCCCCGCGTTGGGCTGCGAAGCAGCCCCCCACCCCCGGCTCTCCCTAAAAGTAATACGGAAACTTCAAGCTGAACGTAAAGTCCGGCGCATCATCCGTCATCCCGATCGCCAGGTTCGGCACGATCGTCAGGTTATCCGACGCGGCAATCGTCATGCCCACGTTGAAGTAACCGGCGTTGGCATCGCTGGACACCACCGACTGCCAGTCCCCTCCGTCAGGCTTGAGCTTGCTCTTGCGCTGCACCAGATCGGAGACCGAGAACGACATACTCATCTTCTCGTTCAAGGCAAATGCGACGCCTACACCGAGTTGGAAACTGTCACCCAGGCTGACCTTGCCGCCGACTTTCTGGTTGACGTCGCTGCTGATGTCGTCAAACGACTCCTCGAAGTTATGGGTATAGGAGAACGAGCCAAACAGCACCGCAGGGTCGAAGGTCTTGACCAGCGAGATACCCGGGGTAATCGACCAGACACCATTACCGGTGGGCAGGTTTTCCGGTACATACAGGTTGTCGTTGGCGGTTGACCTGACTAGCTTGATGCCGAACGGTTCTTTGCCCGTTGGCGCCTTGACGCGCAGCGACACTACCGCATCCGGCAGGGTGGGGGTTTCGTCGAGGAACTTGTAGGCCACACCGAAGTTGACGTCGCCAATGGTCGGGTCACGGCTCACCGACTCTTCCGAGGTGGCGTTGGCATTGTTGCCGGCGCCGCCCGACTGGTAGGTCGACTCGCGGTACACCACCGGTACGTTCACATCGAACTGCCAGCGGTTGTCGACGTTGTAGCGCCCCGTCAGGTCCAGGGTCCAGTTATCCGACTTGATCCGGTCCAGATTGATATTGCCCAGGAAGATCGAATCCAGCGCCAGGAAGCCGTTGAGTGTCAGTTGGCGTGCATCGTAGCGCGCATAAGTGATGCCGGTTTCAAAGCTGAATTTGCCATTGCCGAAGAAGCCGCTGGCCTCGTTATAGAGGTTGCTCACGCTTTGCGCAGGCGCCGAATCGTCCTTGAGCGACTGCCCATAGGAACTGCCGCCACCGCCCGCACCGCCGGAGGCCGCCGCCGCTCCCGTGCCTGCCACGGTGGCACCGCTGGCCTTTTGAAAGTCCGCCGGGGATTTGGCCAGGCGTTTGGGCGCGGGGGTCGCCGGCGTGTCCTCGACCTGGCGCACCCGTTGCTCCAACACCGCCAGGGCTTTCTGTTGCACTTCGTACCGCTGCTTGAGCTCCAGAAGTTCCCGCTTGAGGGTTTCGATATCGGCGTCTGGCGCGGCATACAACACGGATGCGGGCAAGAGCGTACTTAAACAGACCACCGCACGTAGCGATAACGATCGATGCATGAAATAAGCCGTCCTTTTCTAATGCGTAAGTGTCGAGGGTCAGCGTAGTTCAATAACCGAGAGTGCGTAGGCCTTTGAGTTGATCCAGATTGCAGTTCAACGCCGGGTTGTTCAATGCGTTATTCATGACCACGTTGAGTTGGGTCATGTTGTTGACGAAGTTGCTGTTTCCAGTCAATACCGTGCCTTGCAGCACCTGGCCGCCACCAATCTGCTGGAGGCTGTTGCCTTGGTTATGATTGGCCTGGATCGCCATCTGCAAGCCGCCATTGTTGGCCGAGACGCTCACGCGACCTGCCGCGCTGTCGCCGGTGACAGTACCGCCGGCCACCAGCACCTGCCCCGATTGCGCGGCATTGGAAGGCGCAAAGCCGTTTTCAGTGACGTTGATCCCGACATT
Organism: Pseudomonas sp. NFPP04; assembly: GCF_900113815.1. NCBI lineage: Bacteria > Pseudomonadati > Pseudomonadota > Gammaproteobacteria > Pseudomonadales > Pseudomonadaceae > Pseudomonas > Pseudomonas sp. NFPP04. The sequence continues at coordinate 91,314 of NZ_FOQS01000013.1, forward strand.
GTTGTAGGCGGTGTTTTTGTCGCCGGCAGCGCGCACGCTCTGGGTCACGCCTGTGCCGGTGCCCAGGCCGGCACCTCCGGTGACGTTACCGGTGCCGGCGTTCGGGTTGGTGCCGTTCCCGGTCGAGCCGGTGGTCTGCACGTAGAACTGCGGTGTAATGGTCGATGAATCGATTTGCATGCTGGCCTTGCCGGTGAGGGTGTCGCCCACGGCATTGGTCCAGGTGCTGCTCATGACAATACCGAAGCTGATGATCCGCCCCGGCATTACATAACGACCGCGCAACTCGGCCATTTCCGAATCCTTGAGTTCGATCGGCTTGAACGCCGATGAAGCATAAGCGGGCATTGAGGCTGCCAGACACAAGACCGTCAGCCAACGGGGAGTGTTCATCTGCTGCTCCTGGAGCGTCCTGCCCCTTATTGCGCTTCTTAGAAGAAGTCGCTCTGGATGAAACCGAAATCCATCAGCTCGGCATCGCCTACGGGCCTGAACTCATTCAGTTGGTTCTTGGCGGTCAGCGGTGTGGGCGGGTCCAGCAAGGCATTGGCCTTGTCGTAGCCTTCACCCAGCACGGCGAACACGATGCCGTTCCAACCCTTGACGAAGTCGTCGCGCGAATAGCGCTTGTGGCCCAGCACCGGGTCGCCGATATAGACCCAGTCCTTGTCGGCGCGCTGCAACACCACAAAGTGCTTGTAGCCACGAATCTCCAGCAGCACCACTACGGGGATTTTCACGGTCACCAGGGTGTCCGGCGAAATCTTGTAGCCCCGGGCTCGCATGCCGATGCTTTCGAGGTAGCGCTTCATGTCCAGCATGGAAAAACCCTGGGTGCGAACCAGGTCCTGGTCGGCATTGACCAGCATGCCTTTGATCACGTGGTCTTCATCGACGTCGAGCCAATAGCCCTGGCGCAGGATGGTGGCGAGTGCCGCGGCACCGCAGCTGAAATCGGTTTTCTGTTCCACCAGGTTGGCGAATTTGCGTTCACGGATGCTCTCGACCTTCTTGTAGATGACTGCACCGCCAGGCATGGCGGAAATCGCCATGGTGCCTGCCCAGGTCGGGCCGGTGAGCAGCATCAGGAGGGAAAGGGTCGCGAGGCGCATGATCGTGTGACCTGCTGGACACTGGAAAAAGAAAGGGGCCTTGTTGCCAAGGCCCCGTTGGATCAGAAGCGCACGCCGCTGCCGCAAACGCTGCAACCTTGGCCTATAGAGAAGCTGTTGCTGCCTTGGTTGCCGGCACCGGATTGCAGGTTCACACCTACGTTGCCGGAGTTGCGGTTAACCGAGTTGTCGAGGCTCGAGTTGTTGGAGACATACTGAGGTTTGCCGCCATAGCCATAGCCGTGGCTGGTAGCCGCCGTGTTGAGGTAGTTGTTGGCGAGCGAGTTTTGCTCGGTGTTGGCGGCCGCTGCGATGTTTTTGCCATCAGCGGTGGTGATTACCAGGTTGTTTTTAGCCTGGTTGCCTTGACCGGCTTGGCCGTTGTAACCCACGTTGCCGGAGTTACCGTTGATGCCGTTATCCACGGAGGCGTTGTTTTGGGTGCCTTTGTTGACGAAGTTGTTCAGCGCGCTGTTTTGGTTGACATCGACTACCGCGAAAACAGTAGCAAAGTCGCCCTTGGCGTTGGAGACCCCGCCAGAGTTGTCAGCCAGGTTGCCGCTGCCGGATTGAACGTTAACGCCGACGTTACCGCTGTTGCCGTTCACTGAGTTGTCGTTAGACGCGTTATTTTCGGTCTTGGTGTCATCGAACTTGTTGCCGATGCTGTTTTGTACGTCCGTAACCACGGAGGCAACCACACCGGTAGGTTGAGGCGCTGGATGCCAGCCACCACCTGCTTGAGCTGCAGCAGCCATGAGTGCAGCGAGCGCGAAAACCATTGGTTTCAGAGCCATTTGAGGTTTCATGGTGTTTCTCCTTGCTTCTGATTAGTTGGTTAAGTGTTGGTACGGTCTAGCTAGTGCTACCAAGCCGTTACTTGATAGTGATGCCCAGGGTGTTAGCCACTCGGTTCCCCACCCCGGCACTCTGGTTCACCTGTATCACTCCTCGGCTGCCGGTGAAGGCCTGGTCGCTTGTCACGACCTGGCGGCTGCCAGTGGTGGGTGTGAGCCCTGAGTCGGTTGCCAGCGTCGTCGTGTTCTGTTGCAACAGGACGCTGTCGTCGATGGCTTGCGGGCCAGAATTGACGCTGATCCGCACGGCATTGACTGATTGGTTATTGGCCCCGGCGGACTGGTTGACGCCCAACATGCCGTTGCCATTGGTAAAAGAAGTGCCCTCGATCGCCGCCTTGGCGTTCAGGGAAGGGTCGACCTTGCCGTCTATCCTCTGGGTATTGCCGGTGGTGGCCTGGCCGCCCAGCGTGACGGCGCGGTTGTTTGCCGTTTGCTGCTGGTTGCCCGCCGCCTGGTTGATCATCAGGTTGCCGGTGTAGTCCTTGCCGCTGTTGTTGATCACGGCGGTGTTGTCGGCCATGGCCACGGCGCTGCCCAGCAGGGCCAGAATGAACAGGGCGCGTTTCATGGTTTGCCACCCAGCATGCCGCCCAGGTTGTTCAAGGGCGCCATGCCGCGCTGAATCGAATCGCTGATCTGCCCGCCCATGCTGCCGCTGCCGCCCGAGCGGCTGGCTGCTGCGCCGGCACCCAGCGTGGACATACCGTTTTGCGTGGCACTCAAGCCGGTGAGGTTGCTGTTGGGCTGGAGGGCGCGGGTAATGCCCAGGCCGCTGCTGACGCTACCGAAGTCACGGTCGCTCAGCTCGCCCGACAGGGCGCTGTTGATTTCTCGGCTGGGATTGGCGTTGGCGGTCTGGGGATAAGGGTCAGGACCAAAGGAGGAACGGCCATACATGTGGCCCTGTACGTTGCGGCCCGTCACGATCACGCCGTCACCTGCCAGGGCTGGAAGACTGATACTGGCGCTGAGTACACAGCTGGCCAGCAGTACGTTCATCGAACCTTGAGTGAATGTGATCACGGCGGCATTCCTTATTCTTAACGCTGACCCTAAACAGCGTTGTCAGGGAAAGAGCAGAAGCCGTGCCGCTTTTGATTTATTACGGTTTTTCAAAGGCTTGCAATAACTGCAAGGCAAAATGATAGCCGTGCTGTATCAGCCGTGAGACAACCGCCCTGAAAGCCCCGGCTATCCAGCCACTGCACAACCGCTTCACCCCGTTGTATCAGCGCTGTAACACCGAACATGACGAAACGCTGAATCCGCTGCGCACGGGCGATCCAGGGACGGTGTGTGTAAAAAAAATGGACAGTGCGGGCGCAAGGATGCCTAAAGCACGACGCAACAGACTCAGCCTTTGGGGGCTTTACGCGGAATGGAATTGAGGACGGGATTGCCGTCCTGGTTCTGGGTCAGGTAGACCGGCAGAACCTTGGGCAGGGAGGGCACGAGGTTGCTGACCTCGTTGATGTTGTAGATACCGCCGATGCGAATCGTGCCGGTGTTGGCGTCGGCCAACATCACCGGTTTGCTGAGATAACGGTTGATCAGCGGCAATGCATCGGCCAGGGCCAGGTTGTCGAGGATCAGCTTGCCCTGGCGCCACGCCAGGGCCGAGTCATTGGGGCTGATTGCACGCACGCTCGGTGTGGCATCGCCCTGTTGATAGCTGGCCTGCATACCGGGGGTGAGGGGGACGCTGCCGTGCACCTGGTCGCTGCTGACCTGCACCGAGCCTTCCAGTAGCATCACCCGCACCTGGTCTTCATATTTCCAGACGTTGAACTGAGTGCCCGTGACGCGCACCTGGCCTGTGCCGGCGTGCACGATGAAAGGATGGGTACTGTCATGGCTGACCTTGAAAAACGCTTCGCCCTTGTTCAGCGTGACGCGGCGCTGGTCCTTGTAGTTGCTGTAGACCAGTTCGCTGCCCAGGTTGAGTTCCACCTGGCTGCCGTCGCCCAGGGTGACCTGGCGCAAGCCGTTGGCAGCCTCGAAGCGTTCATAGGAACTCGGCAGCCAGCCCGCTTCCCAGCCAGTGAAGGCGGCGAGGGGCAGGGCGGCCAGGCAGATGGCCGCTGCCACGGCATAGGTGCGCACCCGGCTGCGGGGTTTGGAGGGCACCGTTACCGGCGGGATGTCGCTGCGCGGCAGGTGGTCGGCGACGTCCCAGATCTCCAGCATCGCGGCGTATTCAAAGGCGTGCAGGGGGTGCGAATCATGCCATTGGGCAAAGGCCTGACGTTCGCCGGGCGTGCAATCGCTTGCATGCAGGCGCATGCACCAATGCGCGGCGGCGTCGGTGATGGCGTCATATTCGGCTTCTGAAAGGGACTTTTCGCTCATTTACTCATCCTGATTTCCCACATTCTAACCTCCCAAGGTGGACGGCGAGAACAGCCGTCATGGCGATTGCACATCAATTGGAACTTATTCTCGTTTGTTGCTACCTAAAAAAATATTCAGGACATTCCCACAATGGAGTACGACGATGCTGAAGAGAACCTTAGTCACCCTGTGTGCAACCACCGCCTTGCTCAGTGCAGGCGCTGCCCTGGCGGACAAGCCGGGCGCAGGCTGGATTACCATTGAAAAAGCCATCGAAGTGGCCAAGACCAAGGCCGGCTACGTCGAGGTCTATTCGGCAGAAGCCGACAACGACGGCTATTGGGAAGTCAAAGGCCGCAAGTCCGATGGCACCGTGTATGAAGCCCGTATCGACGGCGCATCAGGCAACGTTCTGCGTGACCAGAAAGACTGATACATCCTCCAGGGGCCTGTTCAGGCCCCTGGCTCCAAGCGCCTTCCCAGATGTGTAATCAGAAAGGTCACCGAGTCGGCATTGGCCAGGATGATGTCCATCCGAAGGTCCGCATTGCTCATGAATGTCTGCCGCGCCTCATCCAATGTCCTAGCGCCCGTGAGGTGCAGTACCCTGTCGCGCAGTTTGGTGGAGCCGGTCTTGCCGAAGTCTTCCCAGCGTTGTTCTAGTGCATCCCAGCTCTTGAACAGCATCGTTGCCGGCGTGAGCGCGGAGAGGGCAGTGCTTTGCAAAGTGGACAGGCTCGTGTGCTTGCGCAAGCCCTCGGCCGTACCGCGATGGATCAGGTCCACGAACGGGCGGATGGTGTCCATGTAGGCAATGTCTTCGGTGTTCGACGCCAAGTGACTGATCTCATGGATAAGGGTAGCAGCCCGTGCATGATCCTCGAGATCGAACGGTGCAGTGAGGTGCTCGCGGTATTGATCCATGCCGGTATTGAAAAAGCGATCCAGCAGATAGATCTTCCGCTCTGCATCCTCAGGAATCACAAAAGCGATTTCGTCGTCGATGGGCCAGCGTGAAGTGCCGGTGACAAATCGATTGGAGTCCAGGGTGAGTAGATCCTGCCGGGTCATCTCCTCCATGACTTCCATGACCCGGTTGCGGATTTTCTCCACTTGCCCGGGGTTGAAATTCAGCAGGCCGAACATCTCGCTCAAGAAGCGACCGACAGTGGATTCGGTAAGGCGCTGCAGTGCAAACTCCGCAAGGTTGCGCTGGCAGGTATTGGTGTAATACAGCGCAACGTTGAGTGCGCGGTCGATAGACAGCCCTTTGTCACGATCAAGCCCGCGAATGGCCGGCATGCCGACAGCCTCGATATTGATGGCGTCGCGTTCTGATAGATGGGTGCTGACCCGGTCCCTGATACGGGACACGGTTGGCCCGAAGCGCGGCTCGCGCATGGACAGATCGAACACCCACTGACCCTGTGCGTTGCGTTCGACAAAGGGCCCCAGTTCCCGAGCAAGGCTGACTCGCCATTGTGTGCCGCTGCGGGCGACCGGGTAGACTCGGCCGGCCACGGGCACATAGGTGCGGCTGTTGATCGGCTGGGTGTACACGTGGTTCTGGCGGTCGAGTGACAAATCGGTCAATGCCACCGTGACGTCTTCGAACCGCCGTAACCGAGTGCGCAATGGGTCTGTGATGTCCAGGGTTTCTACGGTGGTGGCAGGCACCGGGCCTTCCCAGGTCGTGGGTGGCTGCGTGTCAGTCTCAGCCGCGGTCACACCGTCGAGCTCTTTGCGCAGCGACGCCATTGAAGCCACGCCTTGGACAAACAGGCGCAGACCGGCGCCAAAGTGCTGCTCTTGCAAATTCTCGGCGGAGGCTTCAAACAGCCTGAAGCTACGCCAGACCACCAGCGGAAACTTGAGTTTGCCCGCAATGAATTGCAGTGCCATGGGAATGCCTTTACGCACAAGGCTGGTTACGCCCTCCCACAGATGCTTGCCCTCTTTGGTGAATTGGTTGGAAAGCATGTTGATCAACTGGAGGGCATTGTCATGAAACAGCAGTCGCAGCAGGTTGCCTCTGATCGGATTCGAAGCCAGGCTGATGTTTTCTTTTTCTTTTTCTTTTTCCTGCGAGGTCGACGCTTCGAACAGATTGCGCCATGTTGCCTGTTCGGGATCCCCCAACTGGCTGATGATCCAGGCCTGAAGTGGGCCTGGGCGGCTGATGTCATCCAGCAATTTTTCTTCGTCGCCGTATTCCTTCAAAACGCTCAACGGGGCATAGGGTGCATAGAGCACCAATGGCCCGCTTGTTCCGGCCCTCGCGCCTAACACATAAACGCCAGGCACCCTGGCCGGAGTCGCCCCGCGGGTGGCAATCAGTTCCAGCGGACGGATCATTGCGGTGGCGCCGCTGACAGCTTCCCGGGCAACGGCATCTGGCATATCGAAAATCTGTTGGATAAAACCCCACGCCGTCGTGCTCAGGCGTTCCGCCAGCTTTTCCTCGTGGGCATGCAGCAGTACTTGCCACGGAAGCTGCTGACAGAATAGCTCGCGGCGTTTGCGCGCATCCTCGGTGTCAGCTGTCAGGTGGGTGGTCAACAGGTCGCGGTAGATTTTCCCGATGTCCAATTGGCGTACCAATTGGACGATCGCTTCGCCATTCAATGCGGCGGGCAAGGGTGTTGTGCCGCGTGCGTGCGGTGTGAGGTTATCGGGCTGCAGGTCGGGCAAATGGCGCAGGGCAAACTCAGTCAGGCTTTGGGTGTGCCCATTGAGTGCCAAGCGTGCCGGGATCAGAATGTCGTCCGGGGACAATGCCTGGTGTGGGAAGCGCGCGTTGAGCAGGGCGGTCAATGTTTCAGCGACCTGTTCCTCCAGAAGCGGCAGGCTATGAAGGTAATCTTGGTTATCCGGGGCGCTGAGACGATATTGCTCGAGCAGTTCGGCATGCAGCAACTGATCCTTTGGCGACGCCATGCCCAGCCAGGCAGGCAGGCCTTGCTGTTGGATCATGGCATTGGCAATGGCTTTCGCCCTGCCGATATTTGACGGTGCCACACGGCCCATCTCGGCATCCAGGCAGTCCTGCAACTGGATCGGTTCCAGAGGCATGGCGAGCCAGTAGTCGAGGGTATCCAGATGATGCACCAGGTGGCTCTTTTGGCGGTTGAGTAAAAAATGCTCGTCGATACGCTGCAATGGGCCCAGTCGGTATCGCTGGTGCGGGGAGCGCAGGCTGATGGGCAAGTTCTGCAGCAGGGCGGTGCGTCGGCCAGGGTGTTCCAGGCGCTGTTGAAGCCGGTTGCGCAGGCTGGTCAGCGAGTCGAAGGCTTCATGGCCGCGCTGCGGCGTCCACAGCACGACTGCACCGGAGAGGCGCGGGTCCAGTCCGCCCCGTTCCGTCAGCACAAAACAGTTGGCCAGGGGGTGAACCGGCTTGTCACCGTTGATGCTGACCGTGACCTCGAAAACATCCGGCAAGAAACCGTGCAATCCATGGCGTTTATCGCGGGTCATGCTGTCGCGACGCAAGACCGTATCCAGCATCGCGTAAGGGGTTTGGCCCAAGGTGTTGTTGAGCCGCCGTAGCTCTGCCTCACTGCGCAGGCCGTGGAGGAGGCTTGCGATCATTTGATCACCATGGTTTTTCATGAATCGCCCGGGCAACGAACGTACGTCGCGTTTGACGAAGTAGGCGGTGGTCTGCGTGATCACTGCATTGAAAATATGGCTGTTGAGGTTGTTCAAGCTCAAGGCTGCGCCGTCGCGCCGCGCGCCGTAAAAACCGATGCGCGGTGAGCTGCCTATATCCGCGGCGGCGTTGGCCAGGCGCTTGATGAAGTGCTCGACCATGTTGACCGATGACTGCGGCAGTCGCTCTTCCCTGTCCTGCGCCTCGCTGGGGTAGGTATTGACGTAGACGTCGCTGGCATCCAGGCCCAGATGGCGCTTATTCATTTCCTCATTGAGGGCTTTGGTGGCCAGGCTACGCACCGTCGGGTGAGTGGCCCGTGCGGCCAGCAAGGCGTTTTCATCGGTCTGCAGTGCTTGGAGTTGCAGTTTGGCGCGTTCTGCCTGCACGGTGGATGGCCGGCCGTTTCCGCTGCTGACGGGGTGCATGCTCCAGCGTCCGCTGGCGTCGAGGTCCAGCAGGCGGCTGTCGAGCATCTGGCGGATGTCCAGGGAGCAATCGAGCAAAGCAGCCAGGTCCACGGTGCCCTCGCTGCGGCGGAATTGCGTCAGTGCATGCTCCAGGTTGCTCAGTTGCTTGTCTTGAATGTCTGTGAGCATCCCACCGAACACACTGCCCTGTGTCGCCCGCCCGCTAACCTGTACGCCACGCATGGCGAGGTAAATGCTGCGCTCCTCCAGGGAGAGGAAGTTCAACAATTCGTCTTGATGCCCGGCGGCCTTGAGCATGCTCAACAGCGTGTCGTTCAGGTCGTCGACATCCTTGAGCACCTGCAGCCCGCGTGATTGGGTGTACAGGTAGGCGTGCTCGTCACTGATCAACAATGTGGCGGCAAGCTCCACGTGATGTTGATAGGGCGCATGGATGCTGATTTTTTCGATGCGCAAGCCTTTTTGCCACGCGTTGCGCTCAGCCTCGTCGGGGAGGAAGACGGCGAGCAGGCGGTAGGCGTTGTCTGAGGACAAAATGTCGCTTTGTGACTGGCGCTTGAGCAGCATGTCCAGGCGGAACTTGTCGCTCATGATTTGAGTAAACAAATCCAGGCGTGACATGTTCTGGCTGATGGGGGCATTCCACCAGGTTTGCAGCAGGGCGCTCAGCAGCTTGGAGAAGATTGCGCTGGCTTGCTGAACCAGGCTTTCCCAGCGTTGCAGGTCTTGTTGATGCTGGGCCGCGCTGAACCGGCTGGTGTCATGCCTGGGGTTGACGAAAGTGCGTGTGCGCTGCGCCGGCCAATCGTGCCTGGCGTAGTACTGCAGCAAGGTTTCAGCCAGGGTGGCCGAAGCCACCCAGTGGGAAGTGCTCCCGGGAATGTCCGGGGTTGATGAGACGAAACTGTTGACCCGCGTGTCTTTGAGCTTGAGCCCTTGAAAGTGTGGGCTCGCTGCCCCGACAAGGTCGAGGACCGCTTCCAGCAGGTCGGGCAGCGTCGGCAGGGTTTGCAGTTCTTTCAACGCCCACTGCAGATCCTGGGTCTGGTTGGCGCGCAGGGTGTTTTGCTGGTCTTCGAATACCGCGTGTTCAACCGTGGCGGTGCTGAGCGTGAAGGGGCTGCCGGGGTTGAACTGGTTGCGCCATTCAATAGGTACAAACCTGATTAAATCAAGGTATGAGGTTGGGTCTTTGAGTCGCCGGGTTATCTCATCCAGGCAGTCCTTGCGCTGATTGAATACCTCGATACCGGCATAGGGGGTGTAGAGCGCAGTCTTTTTCTCTTCGGGGCTCGAACTCATCATGAACGCACCGGCGAGCGCGACTGCACGCTTGCCGCGCCTTTTCAACATCAGGGTTTCTACGGTCATCGGCGCGTCACGATTATAGCGCCCGACATGGGTGGCGCCGTACACCGTACTCAGCCAATTGACATCCTTGAGTGTCAAACCCAGCGCCCGCTCTCGGTCGGTTGGGTGTTTTCTCGAAACCGGACGCAGGTACTCATCAAAAAAATACGGGGGATCTACATGGGCCATGAGCTGCTCTCTGTAAGGGCCTGGGGATGGCAACGATGATGAGCAGCACGTTAGGGGCAAAGGGTTCGATGACTGCGGTACATAACTGATCGGAGACGGCCATGCCGATAAAGTCGATTGACAGCAGGCCGTCGGCGCGTTGTTTAATCATGGTCTTTCGTCTTGTTGCGCCTTCCAATCATAAAATCGGAGCTTCAGATGTCTACGCCGTCCAACGTCGTTGAGGGTTCCCGCGTCACGGTCGCTTTCGCTGAACTGGTCGCGCTGTTGCAAGAGGTGTTCGTACGGCACGGTACGTCCCTTGAAGTCGCGGCGATCCTCGCCCACAACTGTGCCAGTGCTGAACGCGATGGCGCCCACAGCCACGGCATTTTCCGTATTCCCGGCTACATCAGCACCCTGGCCAGTGGCTGGGTAAATGGCAAGGCCGTGCCCCAGGTGACCGATGTCGCCTCAGGGTTTGTGCGCGTGGACGCCGCCAACGGCTTTGCCCAGCCGGCGCTCGAAGCCGCACGTCCGCTGCTGGTGGAGAAAGCCCGCAGTGCCGGCATTGCCCTGCTGGCGATCCATAACTCCCACCACTTCGCCGCCCTGTGGCCGGATGTCGAGCCGTTCGCCGAAGAAGGCCTGGTGGCCCTTAGCGTGGTCAACAGCATGACCTGCGTGGTGCCCCATGGCGCCGACCGCCCGTTGTTCGGCACCAACCCCATCGCCTTTGCCGCGCCTCGCGCCGATGGCTTGCCGATTGTGTTCGACCTGGCCACCAGCGCCATCGCCCACGGTGATGTTCAGATCGCTGCGCGCAAAGGCGAGCGCCTGCCGCCGGGCATGGGCGTCGACAGCCTGGGCCAGCCGACCCAGGACCCCAAGGCGATCCTCGAGGGCGGCGCACTCCTGCCGTTTGGCGGGCACAAAGGGTCGGCGTTATCGATGATGGTCGAACTGCTGGCAGCAGCGTTGACCGGCGGCAATTTCTCGTTCGAGTTCAATTGGGCCGATCATCCGGGGGCGCGCACACCCTGGACCGGCCAACTGTTGATCGTGATCGACCCGAGCAAGACCGCCGGGCAAGCGTTTGCCGAGCGCAGCCAGGAGCTGGTGCGGCAGATGCATGCGGTAGGGTTGCGGCGTTTACCGGGGGATCGGCGCCATCGCACACGGGCGAAGTCGCAGGAGCAGGGGATCGAAGTCGATCGCAAAGAGTTGGAGCACTTGCGGGAAATCGCGCAAGGTTGAACAGGGCTGCGCCGCTGGCGCAGCCCCTGTAGCCGCTTAGTTGCGACGACCGAGCAGCAGGCCGACCACCAGGCCAAACCCTGCGGAAATCGCCACGGTCTGCCATGGGTGACCACCGATGTAGGTTTCGGTGGCATCCACCACCGGCTTGCTGCGCTCGCGCACATTGGACACCGAGTCCAGGGCTTGCTTGAGCTTGATGGCGACCTGCTCGCGCAGGGTTTCGCCTTCTTCGCCTACCAGGGAAGCGCTGCTCTTGAGCAGTTTGTCCGATTCTTCGATCAGCGCGGTGAGTTCGCTGAAGGCTTGGTCCTTGATTTGGTCTTCGACGGCTTGGGCAGCGGTTTTGCGGGCCATTGTGTGACTCCTTGCGAGTGAATGTGGCAGTGAACAATGGAGTATTGGCCAGCGGCAAAAGTTGCAGTTTTTTTGCCGCTGCCTGTTCTTGAGCAAAATCCGAATCAGGAAATTTCGACCTACAGTGTAAGATGTCGCCTATTTGTGCAGCAGGTAATTCAACATGAGCTTCAATCTCGCCAACAAGACCCTCGCCGAACGCGCCGAGCTGGAAGATGAAAAGTCCCGCCTCTATGACCTGTGGCAGACCAACCTGGGCAAGGCCAAGGGCGAAGCTGCACGCTTGTTCGGTGAGCGCGCCAAGCGCAAGGGCAAATGGGCCGAATGGGTTCGCGCAGAGCTTGACGGCATGTCGCCGCCGGAGTTTTCCAACATGGTGCGCAGCGAAGTCAACAAGCTGATGGCGGCCAACAAGTAAAGCCCGCCACGATGGCTTCACGCACTTTCAACAACAGCGGATCCAGCTGCGCCTGGGTGCGCCAGCCCAGCTCCACCGGGTAGCGCGGCAGTGCCAGCGGGCAGGGCAATACGCGCAGGCCGGTCATCTCGGCAATGGCCTGGGCCGCATGCCCTGGAATGGTCGCCACAGCTTGGCTGCCCTTGAGCAAAAAGGGCAGTGCGGCAAAGTGGCTGGTCGACGCGCACACCTGGCGGCTCAGGCCCTGCGCCGCCAGGCCTTCATCGGTGATGCCGATAAACCCGCCTGACGACACCAAAATATGCTCACGCGTGACAAACTCGTCCAGGCTGATGTGTGCCTGGTCCGAATCCACCAGGCAACGATAATCACCTTCCCCCAGCACCTGGCGGCTCAGCCTGCCCTGGGCAAAACCGCCGGCGGTGATTGCCAGGTCAAGGGTGCGGTCGAGCAGGGCGCCGGCGACGATCTGGCTGTGGGTCTGACGGAAAATCACCCGCAGTTTGGGCGCACGTTGTGCAATCGCTTCGATCAATCGACGGCCGTAGGCCACCTCGAAATCATCGGATAACCCCAGCACCACTGAGCGGCCCTGATACTGCTGGTTATCCGGGTTGACCATTGCCAGGCTCTGCCGACAGCGGTCCAACGCCTCACTGATCACCGGTTTCAACTGGTTGGCTCGCAACGTCGGCGCCAGGCCGCGCCCGGTACGCACGAACAATTGATCCCCGTACACCTCGCGCAAGCGCCGCAACCCCGCGCTGATCGCCGATTGCGTGACGCCCAGGCGCAAGGCTGCGCGACTGGCACTGGACTCGTCGTGCAACGCTTCGAAGGTTTTCAGCAGGTTGAGATCGACCTGGTCGATATTTGTTTGGCTCATATCATTCAGCACTGAAGTGGGCTTTATTCATGATCGAGGCTGGCGGGAGAATGGGCAACCCCCCTTTACCTGGAGTGATCGTGATGCCTGTTTCTACTGTGGCGGCCCTGCAAATCGGTTCCTTGCCCGGCGGCAAGGGTGAAACCCTGGCGCAAATCCTGAGTTATGAGGACCAGATCCTGCGCAGCGGCGCGCAATTGGTGGTGATGCCTGAAGCGCTGCTGGGTGGTTATCCCAAGGGCGAGGCGTTCGGCACACAGTTGGGTTACCGCCTGCCGGAAGGCCGCGAAGCCTTTGCCCGTTACGTTGCCAATGCCATCGATGTCCCAGGTGTGGAAACCGAGGCGCTGGCCGGCTTGTCCGCACGTACCGGCGCCAGTCTGGTGCTTGGCGTGATCGAGCGCAGTGGCAGCACCCTGTATTGCACCGTGCTGTACTTCGAGCCGGCGGGCGGCCTGGTGGCCAAGCACCGCAAGCTGATGCCCACCGGCACTGAACGGCTGATCTGGGGGAAGGGCGACGGTTCGACACTGCCGGTGATCGACACCGCAGTGGGCCGTGTCGGTGGCGCAGTGTGCTGGGAAAACATGATGCCGCTGCTGCGTACGGCGATGTATGCCAAGGGCGTGCAAGTGTGGTGCGCGCCGACGGTGGATGAGCGCGAGATGTGGCAGGTGAGCATGCGTCATGTGGCTCACGAAGGGCGTTGCTTTGTGGTGAGTGCCTGCCAGGTGCAGGCCTCGCCCGAGGCGTTGGGGGTCGAGATCGCCAACTGGCCGGCAGACCGCCCGTTGATCGCGGGCGGCAGCGTGATTGTCGGGCCGATGGGCGACATTCTCGCCGGGCCGCTGCTGGGAGAAGCCGGGCTGCTGACGGCGCAAATCAATACGGATGACTTGGTACGCGCGCGGTATGACTATGACGTGGTGGGGCATTATGCCCGGCCGGATATCTTCGAGTTGGTGGTGGACGAGCGCGCCAAGCCCGGCGTGCGCTACCTGACGGATTGAGCAAAATCCTGTGGCGAGCGGGCTTGCCCCGCGTTGGGTGGCGAAGCCGCCCTGAAGCCAGCGACCGTTTTTGTCTGACACTGTGTGGAGCCTGGGCTGGGGCTGCTACGCAGCCCAACGCGGGGCACGCCCGCTCGCCACAAGTGAGCCGCGTCAATTACCAGGTGGCGGTATTGGGCAGGTCAAGCGTGCCACGGTCCACAAAGCGCATCGTGCCGAACAGCCCGCCCGCCAGTTTGCCCCGCAGCACGTACGGCAGGTTGTTCAGGCTCTGGGTCTGGCTCAGGCCCAGGGTCTGACGCAACACGGAAAACGCCGAAACACTCACCGGCACCCTCAGGACCGTCTCGGAAAATCGCGGGATGGAGCCGCTCTGGTCACTCACCCCCGACGCCAACGGTCGGCCATTGACCTCCAGGTCCAGGGCCACGCCGTTGTAGTCGATCGCCGTTTCATTGGGGTTCTGCACCCGCAGTTTCACGGCGAAGCGCACTTCCAGGTCCTGGCTTTGCAGGGGCTCGATGCCCACTACGTTGATGTTCACCGGATCACGGTCGGGGAACAGCGCACAGGCGCTCAAGGTCAGCAGCAACAGCGATAGAACCATGAGCCTGCGCATACAAAGGTGCTCCTATTTCGTGACGTCCGGGTCCTGCATCACTTTGAGGGTAGAGGACTCCGGATCAAATTCATCTTCTTCCAGCTCTATGAACTCTTCCGGCAGGAAAATGTTCAGCACGATTGCACAGAAAGCGCCCACGGTGATCGGCGACTCGAAGATGTTGTGCAGCGCCTTGGGCAGCTCGCGCAATACTTCCGGCACGGCAGCGACGCCCAGGCCCATGCCGAGGGAGATCGCCACGATCAGCACATTGCGCCGATGCAACCCGGCTTCGGCAAGGATCTTGATCCCAGCGACGGCCACGGTGCCGAACATGATCAGGGTGGCGCCGCCCAGTACCGGCTTGGGCATCAGTTGCAGCACCGCGCCGATCATCGGGAACAGCCCCAGCAGCACCAGCAGGCCGGCAATGAAGTACGCCACGTAGCGGCTGGCTACGCCGGTCAACTGGATCACCCCGTTGTTCTGGGCGAAGGTCACCATCGGCAGGCTGTTGAAGGTGGCGGCCATCGCCGAATTGAGACCGTCGGCCAGCAGGCCGGACTTGATGCGCTTGATATACAGCGGGCCCTTGACCGGCTGTTGGGAAATCATCGAGTTGGCCGTCAGGTCACCGGCTGCTTCCAGCGGCGAGATCAGGAAGATCACCGCCACCGGGATAAACGCCACCCAGTCGAACGAGAACCCGTACTTGAACGGCACCGGCACACTGATCAACGGCACCTCAGGCAGCGCCGCCATGTCCACGCGGCCCAGCAGCCAGGCCACGACGAAGCCCAGGGTCAGGCCGATCACGATCGAACCCAGGCGCAGGAAGGGGTTATTGAAGCGGTTGAGCACCACGATGGTCAGCAGCACCAGCGCCGCCAGGCCCATGTTGCTCGCCGCGCCGAGGTCGCTGGCGCCAAACCCGCCGGCCATGTCAGTAACCGCCACCTTGATCAGCGACAAGCCCATCAGCGTGATGATGGTGCCGGTGACCACCGGGGTGATCAGCTTGCGCAGCTTGCCGATGAACTGGCTGAGCACCACCTCGATAAACGCGGCGAAAAAGCAGATGCCAAAGATCGTCGAGAGGATTTCGTCAGTGCCGCCGCCCCGGGCCTTGACCATGAAGCCCGCGCTGAGAATCACGCTGATAAACGAAAAACTGGTGCCCTGCAGACACAACAGCCCCGAGCCGATCGGGCCGAAGGTGCGTGCCTGCACAAAGGTGCCGAGCCCCGACACGAACAGCGCCATGCTCACCAGGTATGGCACTTCGCTTTCCAGGCCCAGCACGCCGCCGACGATCAGGGTGGGGGTGATGATCCCGACGAAACTCGCCAGCACATGCTGCAGCGCGGCAAATAGGGCGGCGGTGAAGTGCGGGCGGTCTTCCAGGCCGTAGATCAGGTCGGATTTATAGCGGGGGCGCGGGGCTTGAGCGTCAGACAAAATGCGGGCTCGGGTCAGAAAATGGAGGCGCAGGATGCCAGAAACTGCCTGTCGTCAGAAGTGTAAAAAAATATTTATAAAGCCCCTGCGGGAAACCGCAGCGCCTGCCGATAGCGTGGTCAGGCCCACATACTAATGACAACGGTGGTGACCAAGGTCTGGGCAGTGCGTTGACGCTGACAGATCGTTTCGCGGCAGGGACGCGCGCAGACACTACTTTTGAGAGCTCCCCCATGTCCATCCGTAATCTGAATATCGCTCCTCGCGCTTCTCTCGGTTTCGCGTTTATTGCTGTGTTAGTGGTTGTATTGGGGGTATTTGCGGTCAACCGTATGACGCTGATCCGCCAGGCCTCGGTGGACATGAGTACCAATCAACTGCCAAGCGTGACGTCACTGTCGGTGATCACCGAAAACGTGCTGCGTATGCGCATCCTTTCGTTCCGCGTGCTGGTCAACCGTGAGCCTGCCGGCCTTCAGGAAGCTGAAGTGCGTATCGGCGTGCTGGCCGACAAGGTGAAGACTGCCCAGGCCAGTTACGCAGCCTTGCCTGCCGGGCCCGAGGAGGCCGCCCTGTACAAGGTATTCACGACCACCCTGGAAAACTATCTCAAGGCTCAGGCCGAGATGCTGGCGCTGTCCAGGCAGAACAAGGTCGATGAGATGCGCACCCTGATCAATACGCGGATCAAGGACGGCACCGACCAGATGGGCGAACAGCTGAACAAGCTGATCGCCATCAACGCGGCGGATGCCAAGCAAGCCAACGAGGAAGCCGGGCAAAACTACAGCAGTGCCATCACTGGCGCTATTGTCGTTTCGGTTGCCGCCGCATTGCTCACGGTATTGCTGGCCTGGCTGCTGACCCGCAGCATCGTTGCGCCCTTGCGCAAAGCCGTGGAGGTGGCCGAAACTATTGCTGGTGGCAACCTGACCAAGACCATTGAAGACGACGGCAAGGACGAACCGGCGCGCTTGCTCAACGCCTTGTCGACCATGCAAGGCAACCTGCGCCAGACCATCCAGCACATTGCCGGGTCGGCCACCCAGCTGGCGTCTGCCGCTGAAGAGCTGAGTGCGGTCACCGAGGAAGCCTCCAAGGGCCTGCAACAACAGAATAATGAAATCGACCAGGCCGCCACGGCGGTCAACGAGATGACTGCGGCGGTGGAAGAAGTGGCGCGCAACGCGGTGTCCACTTCCGAGGCGTCGACCCAGTCCAACCAGGCGGCGCGGGAAGGGCGCGACCGCGTGGTGGAAACCGTCGGCGCGATCCAGACCATGACCCAGGACGTGCAGAACACTGCCGCGATGATCGAAGGCCTGGCCACCCAAGGCCGGGACATTGGCAAGGTGCTGGACGTGATCCGCGCGATTGCCGAACAGACCAACCTGCTGGCGCTTAACGCTGCCATCGAAGCGGCACGTGCCGGTGAGGCTGGGCGTGGCTTTGCGGTGGTGGCCGACGAAGTGCGGGCATTGGCCCACCGCACGGCGCAGTCGACCCAGGAGATCGAGAAAATGGTCGCCGGTATCCAGAACGGCACCGGTGAAGCCGTGCAGTCCATGCAGCAGAGCAACCAGCGCACCCAGGACACCCTGGAAATGGCCCGCGCCGCCGGGGTGGCCCTGGAGCAGATCACCCAGTCCATCAGCCTGATCAACGAACGCAACCTGGTGATCGCCAGCGCCTCGGAAGAACAGGCCCAGGTGTCCCGCGAAGTGGACCGCAACCTGGTCAATATCCGTGACCTGGCGACCCAGTCGGCGGCGGGTGCCAACCAGACCAGCGCGGCCAGCCATGAGCTGTCGCGGTTGGCGGTGGACCTGAATGGGATGGTGGCCAGGTTCGTTATTTAGCTGGCTGAAATGTGATTTAAATGTGGGAGGGGGCTTGCCCCCGATCTGGGTGGATCAGTTATAGATAAGTCGACTGATACACCGCCATCGGGGGCAAGCCCCCTCCCACATTTGTTCTGTGTTGTGTCAGCGCTACTGTTTCCAGGCGCCTGGGTTCACCAGGTTTTTCGGTTTTTCACCCGCCAACGCCTGCAACAGATTATCCACTGCACATTTGGCCATGGCTTCCCGCGTCTCATGGGTGGCCGAGCCGATATGCGGCGTGGCCACCACATTGTTCAAGCGTAACAACGGCGAGCCATGATCCAGCGGCTCCTGCTCGAACACATCCAGCCCCGCCGCTCGAATCGTGCGTTGTTGCAACGCCTGCACCAGTGCCGCCTCATCCACCACCTTGCCCCGCGAGATATTGATAAAGATCGTCTCCGCGCCCATCAGTGCGAATTGTTCGGCGCCAATCAACTTCTCGGTTTCAGCGGTGAGTGGCAGCGTCAGGCAGACAAAGTCGGCCTGTTGCAGCAATTCGTTCAAGCTGCGGTACTGCGCGCCAAAACGGGCCTCCACCGCAGGCTTGGGCGAATGGCTGTGGTAGATCACCGGCATGCCGAAGCCAAAATGCCCGCGCTGGGCCAACGCTTCGCCAATGCGGCCCATGCCGATGATGCCGAGGGTCTTGCCATGCACGTCGCTGCCGAAATGCGCCGGGCCGATGTTTTTGCTCCACTGGCCTGCGCGCACCATGTCGGCCAGTTCGACCACACGGCGCGCGGTGGCCAGGATCAGCGCAAAACCGGTGTCGGCGGTGGTCTCGGTGAGCACATCCGGGGTGTTGCTGAGCAGGATGCCGCGCTCGGTGAGGTAGTCGATATCATAGTTGTCGACGCCCACCGACACGCTCGCCACCGCCTCCAGTCGTGGCGCCAGGTCCAGCAGCCTGGCGTCCAGGCGCAGGCTTGCGCCCAACAGGCCGTGGGCGCCGGGCAGGGCGGCGCGCAACTTGGCCAGGCCGGTCTCGTCCAACGCTTCGATCAGCGTGATCTCGGCCTGTTCATGCAGGCGGGCCATCAACGGTGCCGAGAGTTTCTTGTACAACACGACAGACTTTTTCATGCGGTCTTTACCTTCAATTCCGGGTTGGGCGCCGGCGTACGGTCACTGGCGCCGGGCTTGAGAAAAATCGTCAGCACCACCGACAGCAGCAACGCGCCGCTCATCAGCAGGTAAGAGGCGCCGGGCGAACCGGTGCTGCTATTGAGATAGCCCACCAGGTACGAGCCGCCGAATGAACCCAGGGCGCCCATGCTGTTGATCAGTGCCATGGCGCCCCCGGCGACGTTGGCCGGGAGAATTTCCGGGACGATGGCGAAAAACGGTCCGTACGGCGCATACATGCACGCGCCGGCAATGACCAGCAGGGTGTAGGACCACCAGAAGTGTTCGGCGCCGAGCACGTAGGACGCATAGAAAGCAATCGAAGCAATCAGCAACGGCGGCCATACGAAGCGCTTGCGTTTTTGCAGCTTGTCCGAGCCCCAGGACACCACCAGCATGCCGATCACCGCCGCCAGGTAAGGCAGCGCCGACAGCCAGCCGGCTTCGACCATGTCCATCTGCAAGCCTTGCTTGAGGATCGACGGCAGCCACAGTACAAAGCCATACACGCCGATGCTCCAGCAAAAGAACTGCAGCGCCAGGATGATCACCTTGGGCGAGCGGAACGCTTCGGCATAGTTCTTCACCGCCTTGATCCCGACTTGCTCGGCGGCCAGCGCGGTTTCCAGGTCCTGTTTCTCGGCGTCGCTCAGCCACTTGGCATCCTTTGGACGCTCATCGGCCAGCTTCCACCAGATAAACGCCCACAGCACGGCCGGCAGGCCTTCGATGATAAACATCCAGCGCCAGCTGAAATGCTGCACCAGATAGCCCGACACCACTGACATCCACAGCATGGTCACCGGGTTGCCGAGGATCAGGAACGTATTGGCGCGCGAGCGCTCGGCACGGGTGAACCAGTGGCACAGGTACACCAGCATCGCCGGCATCACGGCGGCTTCGACCACGCCGAGCATGAAGCGAATCACGATCAGCATGTAGGCGTTGGACACCACGCCGGTCAGGGTGGCCAGGCCGCCCCACAGGATCAGGCTGACGAAGATCAGCTTCTTGACGCTACGCTTCTGCGCATAGATCGCCCCCGGCACCTGGAAGAAAAAGTAGCCGAGGAAGAACAGCGCCCCCAGCAACGACGACATGCCGGGGGTGATCATCAGGTCTTCGGCCATCCCGGAGGCGGCGGCGAAGCCATAGTTGGCGCGGTCCAGGTACGCCAGGCTGTAGGTGATAAAAACGATGGGCATGATGTACCACCAACGGCGGGTGGCGAGTTTCACGGTGTCCATGGGGTTGCTCCTGAGCTTGTTGTAGTTGTGGCAACAGGGAATGGGTCAGGCAACGGATCGAATCGGTAACTCTGAACGGGTGGGCAAGCCTTCCATATCGCCACGGCTCTGCACGGCGCGGCTGCCGATCCAGTTGCCGCGCTGCACCGCCTCGGGAAAGCTGAGGTTTTCCAGCAGGGCGCTGATCATGCCCACGGCAAAACCGTCGCCGGCGCCAACGGTGTCGACCACCTTGTCCACCCGCACGGCGGCGACGAAGCCCTGGTCCATCTGGGTGCGGTAATAGGCGCCGTCCGGGCCAAGCTTGATCGCCACGGCTTCGGCGCCTTGGTCGAGGTAGAACGCGGCGATATCGGCCGGGTCATCGAAGCCGGTCAGCAGGCGACCTTCGCCCAGACCCGGCAGGACCCAATCGGCCAGGCCAGCGAGGGCGTTGATTTCACGGATCATCGTCTGTTGGTTGGCCCACAGCGATGGGCGCAGGTTGGGATCGAACGACACGCTGCGCCCGGCCTTGCGCATCTGGGTCATCAGCTCGGCGGACAACTCGCGGGTGGCGGCGGACAACGCTGGCGGAATGCCGGTGGCATGCAGATGGCGGGCTTGCAGCAGGGCAGGGCTGATGGCTGCGACGGACAAGTGGCTGGCTGCCGAGCCTTTGCGGAAATACTCGACCTGAGGGTCATCACCCGTTTCTTCACGGGACTTGAGCTGAAAGCCGGTGGGGTGCAACGGGTCGACCGCCACATGCCGGCAGTCCAGGCCTTCTTTGTTCAAGGTATCGACCACAAAGCGCCCAAGGGAGTCATTGCCGACCCGGCTCAGCCAGGCCACGTTGAAGCCCAGGCGTGACAGGCCAATGGCGACGTTGCTGTCCGCCCCGGCAATGCGCTTGTGAAACTGCGCCACTTGCGCCAGGTCGCCGGTCTGTTCGGCGACGAACATCGCCATGGTCTCACCAAACGACAGGATATCGATCTCAGACATGGGCATTCTCCACACGCGGTTGGCCAAGGATGGCGAGGGCGGCAATGTGCCGGGTGGTGACCTCGACCAGGTCATCGCCTTGCAGCGGGAATTCCACCGCCCGGGTAATCCCTTGAGTCATATGCTTGAGCAGTTGTTCCCACAGATGCAGGTCGGTGGCGCCCGGCGGCACAGCGACCAGCTTGCCGTCAGGGCGCCGGGCCACGGCCTTGCAGTGCAGGTAATCCACATGCCGGCCCAGCAGGCGTGCGGCGGTGAGGGCGGATTGGTCTTGCCATTGCCAGTTGCCGATATCGAAGGTCATCTTCACCGGCAGGCCCAGGCGCTCCACTTCGCTGAAGAAACGTTGCATCGGCTCGATGCGACCGCCGTGCAGGGTCTGGTCGTTTTCCACCAGCAATGTCACCGGGTGGCGGTTGAGCAGGGCGTGCAGGCTGTCCAGGTCGTTGGTGTCGGTGAAGTAGCCGAGGGAGACTTTCAGCCAGCGTGAGCCAAACGCCTGCGCCCGATCCAGGGTGGCCGCGAGTTCGGCATTCGCTTGGGCGCGGCCGGCGACCCACAGTTCCAAAGGCGATGAGAACACCGACTTCAAATCCTGTTGCGCTGCTGCCTGGGCCAGTTCGGTGGGCTGTTCGTCCGTTAAAAGCTCTTCGCGCCACTCGATGCACTGGGCGCCGGCGGCGGCGAGGACTTCGACGAAACTAAGCTGGCCCTGCTGACGTACCAGCTCGGCGCCGTAGCTGGAAAGGCTGATGGAGACGGGGTATTTATGCATTGTTGTTTACCTCTGAAACCGGTTTCATTTTTGTTCAAAATTTTTTAGAGGTGCCGGGTCGAGCCACGGACGATCAGCTCGGGCAGGAAATCCAGGGTACGTGTTGGCTCGGTATCGCCGCGCAAGCGCTTAAGCAGGCAATCGAATGCCGTTGCACCGATGGATGCGGTCGGCTGGGCGAGGGCGGTAATACCCGTGCCTACCAGCGGGTACCAGTCCAGGTCATCCAGGGCGATCAGGCCGATGTCGTCGAACAGGTTGCAACCCAGGTTCTTCAATGCACGGGTGCAGGCCAGCGCCGCGACGCCGTTGGCACAGAACAGTGCCTTGGGGCCAGGTTTGGCAAGAAAGGTGTGCAGGTGTTGTTGCAGTGTTTCATCCAACGCCAGCACAGCGCCGGTCAATGCCGGGCGGCTGGCGATTTCAGCCTTGAAACTGTCCAGGCGCTCCAGGCGCGAACTGGTGCCATCGGTGGCTTCACTGACCATCAGCACATCGCGGTAACCCTGTCGCTCCAGATGTTCTACAGCCATACGCACCGCCGCCGGGTTGTCCAGGCCAACCAGGTCGCTGCGCAGCGGCTCGACCTTGCGGTCCACCAGCACCAGCGGCATTTCCCGTTGCAGTTCCAGCAACTGGTCCAAGTGATGGCCGAGGGTGTTCACGATCAGCCCTTCGATGTTGTACGAACGCAACGCTGCCAAGTGCTGGCGTTCTTGCTCGTCGTCACGGTCGGTGTTGCATACCACCAGGCTGTAGCCGTGTTGACGGCAAGCGGTTTCGACACCGTGCATCACGGCAATGGAATAGGGGTTGCGGATATCGGCCACCAGCATGCCGATCAGGCGCGTGCGCCCGCGTTTCAAGCCGCGGGCCATCTGGTTGGGGTGGTAGCCGAGTTCGTCAATGGCCTGTTCGATGCGCAGGGCGATGGCATCGGAGAGCAGGGCACGGTCGTCGCCGATAAAGCGCGAGACGCTGGCTTTGGAGACGCCGGCGTGTTGGGCCACGTCGAGCATGGTCACGCGGCTGCGCTGGGCGGCGGAAAAGTTGTTCACGGTCATCGACCTTCTTTTCTTATTGGAATGACTGAAACCGGTTTCAAGAAAACACTAAACCAGCAAAGTCGTCAAGAAGATGCAGGGCAAGGCCAGATGATCGGTACGTTCAGACCAGCACACCCAACCAGGTCGCGGCCAATAGCAGCAGGGCCATACACTGGTTGAAACGTTGCATGGCCGTGGCCGAACGAAACACCCGTGAGGCGCCGGCCCCTATCAGCGCCCAAGTGCCCAGGCAAGGTATCGATATCAGGAAAAACACCAGGGACAACTGCACCACCTGGCTTTGGCGCTCGGCACCCTGACCGGCAAATATACTCACCACCGCGAGCGCCATCATCCAGGTTTTCGGGTTGATCAATTGCAGGCTGGCTGCGCCAATCAGGCCGAGGGGCTTTTCGCGGGTATTCACTTCGATGGCTTGAGCGGGTGCTCTGAAGATCTGCCAGGCCAAGTAGCTCAGCCAGGCGACGCCGGTCAATTGCATGGCCGTTTGCACCTTGGGCAAATGCACCAGGGATTGGCCCATGCCGGTTCCCACTAGCAATACAAGGCCGGCAGCCCCGGCGCAGGCGCCGAAAATAATGGGCAACGCGGCTCTCAAGCCATACTGCGCGCTGTTACTCAGCACCAGGATATTGGTAGGGCCTGGTGTGATCGAGGCGACAAAGGCAAACAACATGAACGGCAACATGGCAGGTGACTCCGACAAACCGAAAGATGGCGTCGATCTTCCCGGGCCGGTATGTCATCTGTCTGGAAGATTTGAGCAGCGTTTGCGGTAGGCGGCGGGCGTCAGACCGTAGGCACGCATGAACCAGCGGCCCAAGTGGCTCTGGTCGGCAAAGCCCAGGGCAATCGCGACATCGGCGGGTTGCTCGCCCTTGGCCAGCAAGTGCCGGGCGTGGGCCAGGCGCAGTTGCACCAGATACGCGTGGGGTGGCAAACCAAATGCGCTCTTGAACGCACGGGTCAGGCGGAAACGGTCGACGCCGCAGGCCAGGGCCAGTTCGTCCATGCCCACATCGACGTGCAGATGAGCGTGCAGGTATTCCCGCGCCTTGTGCGCAACCAGTGGCAATCGCGGGTCTTCGCGGTAGCGGATGCGCCAGTAGAGTTGGCCGGTGAGGCGCTCCAACAGATGGTCCATGGCGCGCTGGCGCACGATGCGCAGTTCGCCGGCGTGCAGGGTCTGGAAAGCTTGAGTGGTGGCGATGGCCAGGCGCGGGTCGCTGGTCAAGGTATTGGCGAAACTCAGTTGGCTATCGAGTGGTGCCTCTTCAAACACCGCGCTCACCTCCCGCGCCAACCACTGTGGGTCGAGGTAGAGCATGTGGTAGGTAAAGCCGTCTGCGGTGGGTGCGTCGCCGTCATGCAGTTCGCCGGGCTCCACCAGGAACACCTGGCCGGGCACGCTGTTGTGGCGGGTACGGCGACAGTTGAATTGCTGCACGCCTTGCTCGGTCACGCCGATCAGGTAGCTGTCGTGCCAATGCGGATCGTAGGCGTGGCCTTCGAAATGCGCGCGCAGGGTCTCGATGCCGGTGTCGGCGTCCTGGGACAGGTCGATCCAATTGTGCGCGGCCATAAAACACCGAGGCGGAATAGGTGAGGTAATTAGCGCCCAGCTGGGCATAAGCGTCTAGAAGGTTTGTGCAGCCTCAACCGAATAAGCCAGCGGCGATATTGATCGAGAACCCCAGGATCGCCGTGTTGAACAGAAACCCGATCAATGATTGACCCAGCACTACCTTGCGCATGCCTCGGGTGGCAACCCCGACATCAGAGGTCTGCACCGCCACGCCGATGGTGAAGGAAAAGTACAGGAAGTCCCAATAGTTGGGGGTCTGCAAACCTTCGGCAAAGCGCAGCGCCGGCTCCTTGCCGTCCCAGGTGTAATAAAGGCGCGCGTAATGCACGCTGAAGATCACCCCGATCAGCAACCACGAACCGATCACTGTCAGCCCGGTGAAACCGTAGTGCAGCAGGCGTTCCGAGGTGGCCAGGTCTTTGCTGCCCACCAGTTCGAAGGTGATGGTTGCCAGGCTGGCGAGAGCGGCGATGCACACCGTGAACAGCACCAGCCCGGCATTTTCATCTTCGATTTCGGCGATGCGCTTCACATCCTCGGCCTTGGCCCGCCGGGTCAGCCATAGCATCAGTACCAGGTAGGTCCAGACCCCGGCATTCCAGCCGATGAGGATTTTGCTGACGACGGTGTCTGCCGGCGCCAGGATGCCCACGGCAATACCCAGCACGGCGGCGGCGGAGAGGCGAGGGTGGGTGCGGGCGAGGAACGGCATGGCGGCTCACAATGAAATGTCTCTGCGAGCACCATAGCGCATTCTTTAGTCCCTGACTGACTGCGTCGAACACTCCTTTTTGTCAGTTGCACGTCCTGGCCATCAAACATGGCGGTTACAGCCGTGCTTATTCAACGTGACGGATGGCGCCGTCCCTGAGTTTGACTGCGGGGTAGTGCGCGACAGGAACCAAGATGGCTTCAAACGTCGCATCAAGCATTTTACGTGTAGGGTCCCACACGAAGGTTATGCTTCCGCTACCGGCATGGCGGGTAGGATAGCCGTACCGTTCGTAGGTGAGCTGCGAAGGGTTGCCAGGACCAACCGGTATGGCTGTTCCACCATTCCCAGGGTTATTGACCGTGATGATGAATTCTCCGGCTGAGTTTCCAGTGCCCGGTGCCTCAATACGCAGCAATTGGCTCGTATGGATTACTGTTAAGTCTTCGCTGACAAAAAAACTGTTTCCAATGCCTACCGCCAGGTACCCGTTGGAAAGCAGTAAGCCTGAGTGTTCGCTCATGGGAAGCTTCTCTTTACTGATCGTTCGGATTGAACAAAGGCACACTAAAACGAAAAAGAACCCTGCGAAACTGTCAACATTGACAGTTTGTAAGGGCTCTTTTCAGTGGGCTTGCGTCGGTTGACGTCAATCAGTCGCGGCGCTTTTTAACCAACTTCATCACCACCACAAAAAACACCGGCACAAACACCACCGCCAGCGTCGCCGTGATCATGCCGCCAATCACGCCGGTACCAATCGCTTGCTGGCTGGCGGAACTGGCGCCGGTGGCAATCGCCAACGGCACCACGCCGAGGATGAACGCCAGCGAGGTCATGATGATCGGTCGCAAGCGCAAGCGCGCAGCCTTCAGGGTGGCGCTCATCAGGTCTTCACCCTGGTCGTACAGGTCCTTGGCGAATTCGATGATCAGGATCGCGTTCTTCGCCGACAGGCCGATGATGGTGATCAGGCCCACTTTGAAGAACACATCGTTGGGCATCCCCCGCAACGCCACGGCCAGTACCGCGCCGAGCACGCCGAGCGGCACCACCAGCAACACCGAGGTGGGGATCGACCAGCTTTCATACAGCGCTGCCAGGCACAGGAATACGATCAGCAGCGACAAGCCCAGCAGTATCGGGGCCTGGGAGCCGGACAGACGTTCCTGCAACGACAACCCGGTCCATTCCTGGCCCAGGCCGGCGGGCAATTGGCTGACCAGGCGCTGGATCTCGTCCATGGCCTCACCGGTACTGTGTCCCGGAGCGGCTTCGCCGGAAATCGCGATGGCCGGGTAGCCGTTGTAGCGGGTCAACTGGGTCGGGCCCTGGGTCCATCTGGCTTCGACAAAGGCGGACAGTGGCACCATCTTGCCGGCGTTGTTGCGCACGTTGATTTTCATCAAGTCCGCCACCTGGCTGCGTTGGTCACCTTCGGCCTGCACCACCACCCGCTGCATGCGGCCCTGGTTGGGGAAGTCGTTGATATAGGCCGAACCGACGGCCGAGGACAGCACATTGCCGACGTCGGCAAACGACACGCCCAACGCATTGGCCTGTTTGCGGTCCACTTCAAGCTGCACTTGCGGTGCTTCGGCCAGGGCGCTTTCGCGCACGTTGGCCAGGATCGGGCTTTTCGCGGCGGCGGCCAGCAACTCGGTACGCGCGGCCATCAACGCGGCATGGCCCACGCCACCGCGGTCCTGCAGGCGGAACTCGAAGCCGCTGGAGGTGCCCAGGCCGTCCACTGGCGGCGGCAGGATGGCGTAGGCGACCGCATCTTTCAGTTCGCTGAAGGCCATGTTGGCGCGGTCGGCAATCGACGATGCGGAGTCATCGCTGCTGCGCTGCGACCAATCCTTGAGCGTGGTAAACGCCAACGCTGCGTTCTGCCCCGAACCGGAGAAGCTGAAACCCATGATCATGGTGGTATCACCCACCCCAGGCTCTTCGGCGTTGTGCGCTTCGATCTGCTCGGCCACCTGCACCGTGCGGTTCTTGCTCGCACCCGGCGGCAACTGGATGTCGGTGATGGTGTAGCCCTGGTCTTCCACCGGCAGGAACGAGGAGGGCAGGCGGCTGAACATCCAGCCCAGGCCCACCAGCAATACCAGGTAGATCAGCAGGTAACGGCCACTGCGCTTGAGGGCATAGGCCACCCAGCCTTCATAGCGGTCGGTGAGGCTTTCAAAACGCTGGTTGAACCAGCCGAAGAAACCGCCCTTGGCATGGTGCTCGCCCTTGGGGATCGGCTTGAGCAAGGTGGCGCACAGGGCCGGGGTCAAGGTCAGGGCGAGAAACGCCGAGAACAGGATCGAGGTGGCCATCGACAGCGAGAATTGCTGGTAGATCACCCCCACCGAACCGGCCATGAACGCCATCGGCAGGAACACCGCCACCAGCACCAGGGTGATGCCGATGATGGCGCCGGTGATCTGGCCCATGGCTTTTTTCGTCGCTTCCTTGGGCGACAGGCCCTCGGTGGCCATGATGCGCTCGACGTTTTCCACCACCACAATCGCGTCGTCCACCAGAATGCCGATAGCCAGCACCATGCCGAACATGGTCAGCACGTTGATCGAAAAGCCCAGCAGCAACATGGTGGCAAAAGTGCCCATCAGCGCAATCGGCACCACCAGCGTCGGGATCAGCGTATAGCGCACGTTTTGCAGGAACAGGAACATCACCGCGAACACCAGCGCCATTGCCTCAAGCAGGGTGTAGACCACCTTGGTGATCGAAACCTTGACGAACGGCGAGGTGTCGTACGGGATCTTGTATTCCACATTGGCCGGGAAATAGCGCGACAGCTCGTCCATCTTGGCTCGCACCAGGGTGGCGGTGCTCAACGCGTTGGCGCCGGGCGACAGCTGTACGCTGACGGCGGTGGAGGGCTTGCCGTTGAGGCGCGTGGAGAACTGGTATTCCTGGCTGCCGACTTCCACCCGCGCCACATCGCCGATGCGCACGGTGGAGCCGTCCGGGTTGGCCTTGAGCACGATGTCGGCGAACTCGGTCGGCGTCGACAACTGGCCCTTGACCAGGATCGCCGCGGTGATTTCCTGGGTATTGGTACCCGGCAAGTCACCGATGCTGCCCGCCGAGACCTGGGCGTTCTGCGCGCTGATCGCCGCGTTCACATCGGCCGGCGTGAGGTTGAAACCGATCAGCTTCTGCGGGTCGATCCAGATCCGCATGGCACGCTCGGCGCCGTACAGCTGGGCCTTGCCCACACCGTCCAGGCGCTTGAGCTCGTTCATCACGTTACGCGCCAGGTAGTCGCTGAGCGCCACGTCATCGAGCTTGCCGTCGTTGGACGTGAGGGTCACCAGCAGCAGGAAGCCGGCGGAGACTTTCTCCACCTGCAAGCCTTGCTGGGTAACGGCTTGCGGCAGGCGCGGCTCGACCGCTTTGAGGCGGTTTTGCACATCGACCTGGGCCATTTCCGGGTTGGTGCCCGGTTGGAAGGTGGCGGTGATGGTGGCCGAACCCAGGCTGCTCTGGGATTCGAAATACAACAGGTGATCGGCGCCGTTGAGCTCCTGCTCGATCAGGCTCACCACGCTTTCGTCCAGGGTCTGCGCCGACGCACCGGGGTACACCGCGTAGATCTCTACTTTCGGCGGCGCGACGTTGGGGTACTGCGCCACCGGCAACTGCGGGATGGCCAGCAAGCCGGCCAGCAGGATAAACAGGGCGACCACCCAGGCGAAGATCGGGCGGTCAATAAAGAACTGCGGCATGGCGGGTTATTCCTTTACGAGCGGGCTGTCGTCCACTTCAACTTTTTCACCGGGGCGCGCGTGCTGCAGGCCTTCGACGATGATGCGGTCACCGGCTTTGAGACCGCTGCTGACGATCCAGCGATCGTTGACCACCGCGCCCAACTCCACCGGCTGCTGGCTCACGGTCTGCTCGGCGTCCAGCAGCAAGACCATCGGGATACCGGCGCTGTCACGGGTGATGGCGCGTTGCGGCACGCTGATGCCTTGCTTGTCGACGGCTTGCTCCAGGCGCACCCGTACAAAGCTGCCGGGCAGCAGGTCGAGGTCCGGGTTGGGGAACTCGCTGCGCAGGATGATCTGCCCGGTACCCGGGTCGACGCTGATCTCGGCGAACAGCAACTTGCCCGGCAGTGGGTACAGGCTGCCGTCGTCCTCGATCAGGGTGGCCTTGGCCTGGTCCTGGCCGACTTGCTTCAGGCTGCCGGCACGGAAGGCGCGGCGCAGGTCGTTCAGCTCGCGGTTGGACTGGGTCAGGTCGGCATGGATCGGGTCCAGTTGCTGGATGATCGCCAGCGGCGTGGCCTCGTTCTGCCCGACCAGCGCGCCTTCCGTCACCAGCGCCCGGCCGATGCGCCCGGAAATCGGCGCGGTCACAGTGGCGTAACCCAGGTTCAAGCGGGCGCGTTCCACGGCTGCCTTGTTGGCGGCGACTTCGGCGTTGGTCTGGCGTACGGCGGCGCGGGCGTTGTCGTAGTCCTGGCCGCTGATGGCGTTGCCTTCCACCAATTGGCTGTAGCGCTGCTCCTGCAGGCGCGCCTTGAACGCATCCGCCTCGGCCTTGCTCAGGTTGGCCTGGGCGCTGTCGAGGTCGGCCTTGAAGGGCGCGGGGTCGATGCGAAACAGCACGTCACCCTGTTTCACGTCATGGCCTTCCTTGAACACCCGTTGCATCACCACGCCAGCAACCCTTGCGCGCACTTCGGCGATGCGCGGCGCGGCAATGCGCCCGCTCAGTTCGCTGCTGATCGACAGGGGCTTGGCTTCCAGGGTTTCGATGCGCACTTTGGCCAGGGGCATTTGCGGCGCTTCGGCGGCGGAGTCGCCACACGCGCTCAGGGCCAGGGTGAGGGCCAGCAGGCAAAATGGCGCAAACAGATTCTTCGACATGCTCTTATCCCAATATTGACTGGCGCATCCTAAAGTCACCTGCGCCGTGGTGCTGTGAAGCTGTGTAGCGGGTCTGTGAAGAAATGTAAGGTGCGGCGCGCGGGGCGCCGGGGGCGTATATCCTTGCACAATCCTGCAAACATGGAGATGCCATGTGGGAGGGGGCTTGCCCCCGATAGGGGTGTATCAGTCGAAATACGCTTCACTGAGCCACCGCTATCGAGGGCAAGCCCCCTCCCACATGGGATTTGTGTACGACCAACAACTGTATTTTCTGGAAACACCTTTATGCCCAACATCCTTCTGGTGGAAGACGACGCCGCACTCTCCGAGCTGATTGCCAGCTACCTGGAACGCAATGGCTACCACGTCAATGTGCTCAGCCGTGGCGACCATGTCCGTGAGCGCGCACGCCTGAACCCGCCGGACCTGGTGATCCTCGACCTGATGCTGCCCGGCCTCGACGGCCTGCAGGTGTGCCGCCTGCTGCGTGCCGACTCGGCGGGCCTGCCGATCCTGATGCTCACCGCCCGCGATGACAGCCACGACCAGGTGCTGGGCCTGGAAATGGGCGCCGACGACTACGTGACCAAGCCCTGCGAGCCACGTGTACTGCTCGCCCGCGTCCGCACCTTGCTGCGTCGCAGCAGCCTGTCCGAGCCCCAGGTGGCCAACGACCAGATCATCATGGGCAACCTGTGCATCGACCTGTCGGAGCGCACCGTGACCTGGCGCGATCTGGCGGTGGAGTTGTCCAGCGGCGAATACAACCTGCTGGTGGTGCTGGCGCGGCATGCCGGTGAAGTGCTCAGCCGCGACCAGATCCTGCAACGCCTGCGCGGCATCGAGTTCAACGGCACCGACCGCTCGGTGGACGTGGCCATCTCCAAGCTGCGTCGCAAGTTCGACGACAACGCCGGCGAGGCGCGCAAGATCAAGACGGTGTGGGGCAAGGGCTACCTGTTCAGCCGTTCCGAGTGGGAATGCTGAGCCATGTTTCGTGTATTGCTGCGCCTCTACCTGATCACCATCGTCACCTACAGCCTGGCGATCTATTTGATCCCTTCGTTGGTGATCCAGCTGTTCGAACACCGCTACATGAACTACAACATCGAGCAGACCCGCGGCCAGCAAAAGCTGATCGTCAAGCAATATCAGCGGGCGCCGGTAGAGCGTTGGTCACAGGTGACCGAGCAATTGGGCCGCGATTTTGCGCCGCTGAAAGTGCAATTGCTGTTGCGCCAGGACGCCAGCTACACCCCGGCGGAAGAACAGCTGCTGGAGCAGGGCAAGTCGGTGGTGCGCCTGGGCGAATGGGGCTGGATGGAGCAGATCAGCTCGCCGATCAATGAGCAATTCGTGGTCAAGCTGACCATTCCGCCCGACCCGATGGACATGAACGTGCTGTATTGGGCGATCAACGTGCTGATTGTCGCCGCGCTGCTGGCCTGCCTGCTCATATGGCTGCGTCCGCACTGGCGCGACCTGGAACGCCTGAAAAGCACCGCCGGGCAACTGGGCCAGGGTAACCTGGCCGAACGCACCGGTCTTCCGGCCAGCTCCAGCATCGGCAGCCTGGCGTCGGTGTTCGACGCCATGGCCGACGACATCGAGCACCTGCTCAACCAGCAACGCGATCTGCTCAACGCCGTTTCCCATGAACTGCGCACACCGCTCACGCGCCTGGATTTCGGCCTGGCCCTGGCGTTGTCCGAAGATTTGCCCGAGGCCAGCCGCGAACGCCTGCACGGCCTGGTGGCACATATCCGCGAGCTGGATGAACTGGTGTTGGAGCTACTGTCCTACAGCCGCCTGCAAAACCCGGCGCAACTGCCGGAGCGGGTCGAGGTGGTGCTCGATGAGTTTATCGACAGCGTGCTGGGCAGCGTCGACGACGAACTGGAAAATCCCGAGATCGTCATCGATGTCGCGCTCGACTGCGCCGTGGAGCGCTTCAGCCTCGACCCGCGCCTCACCGCCCGCGCTTTGCAAAACCTGCTGCGCAACGCCACACGTTACTGCGACAAGCGCATTCAGGTCGGCGTAAAGGTCTGCGCCAAGGGGTGTGAAATCTGGGTGGACGATGATGGCATCGGCATCCCGCTTGACCAGCGTGAACGCATCTTCGAACCGTTCTACCGCCTGGACCGCAGCCGTGATCGCGCCACCGGCGGTTTCGGCCTGGGCCTGGCCATCAGCCGGCGCGCCCTGGAAGCCCAGGGCGGCACCTTGACGGCGTTGGCGTCGCCATTGGGTGGTGCGCGGTTCCGGTTGTGGTTGCCCAGCGCCGGCTGATCAGAGCACCTTGACCGCACGGCCGATCGCCTGGATCGGCCCGGTGGGCTTGCCGGTCGGCGAGCCCTGTGAGTCTTCCAGGGTCAGTTCGAACAGCTGGTTCTGTGTCAGCGGCGGCAGTTGGTCCAGCGGCACTGACAGTGTCTGGCCCGGCTTGACCAGCCC
Source organism: Pseudomonas sp. NFPP04 (assembly GCF_900113815.1). Lineage (NCBI taxonomy): Bacteria > Pseudomonadati > Pseudomonadota > Gammaproteobacteria > Pseudomonadales > Pseudomonadaceae > Pseudomonas > Pseudomonas sp. NFPP04. The sequence continues at coordinate 123,944 of NZ_FOQS01000013.1, forward strand.
CAGGGACACCGGCCCCTGCCAGCCATCACCTTTGGTCCAGAACTGCAGGGCCTTGTCGCCCGGCACGTCCATCACGCCCAATGGAATCAATTGGATCTGCTGGTCATTGCTGGCCTGGATCACCCAGCCCGGCGCCTGGCTTTGCGGGGCGACCAACACGACCACAAAGCTGGGTTCAAGGACGGGCGGACGCGTCAGCAGCAGCGCGGCGAGGACCAGCGTGGTGACCATCCCGGCACCGGCCAGGCTGCGCCATACGGCGAGCAGGTTCCACCAGGGGGTGCGGGCACTTGCCGTGTGGCGCTCGATGCGTCGCCATAATTCAGCGGAGGGGGGCACGGGCTCCGCCAAGGCGGTCAGCGGCAACAGACGCTGCTCCCAGGCGTCCACTGCGGCACGCAGTTCGGCGTCGTGCTGGAGACGTTGTTCCACCTCGGCGCGCTGTTCGCCGGGCAGAGTGCCCAGCACGTATTCGCCGGCCAGTTCGTCCAGAGGGTTGCTCATGCCATGCACTCCCGCAGCGCGGCGAGGCTACGTTTGATCCAGGCTTTGACGGTCCCCAGCGGGGCGTCCAGTTTCCGGGCGATTTCGCTGTGGGAAAAACCGTCGACATAGGCATGCAGGATGCACGTGCGACGGGTCGGGTCGAGCTGCTCCAGGCAGGTGTGGACTTGCCCGGAGCGTGTGCTGAATTCAACAGTGTCGGTGGCTGCGACCTGCTCGTATTCATCGGCCAGCGGCACTTCACGGTAGTGGTTGCGAACCACATTGAGCGCCAGGTGCCGGGTCACGCTGAACACCCAGCCACGGGCCGAACCGCGGCTGGGGTCGAAACTGCCGGCACCACGCCAGATATTGATGAACGCGTCGTGCACGATGTCTTCGGCCAGCGCTTTTTCGCGCACGATGCGCAAAGCCACGCCGAGCAAGCGACTGCTGTCCTGCTCGTAGAGCTGGCGCAAGGCGCGTTGCTCGCCGCGGGCGCAGGCCCGCAGGCAAGCTTCGTAATCAAACACGTGGTGCTCCCCCCCAACGATCAGTATGGGGGGCAGCGTAGCCGACTTTGCTCAGTTGGCCGCCCAGAAGATGTAATCCGCCTGGTATTTCACCACTTCCTGCTTGCCTTTGCTGGCCGTGGTGCACGCGCTGCTCGGCGCCACGCCACCCTTGAGCGCCACGCGCTGGATGTAGCTCACGCCGCTCATTGCACCCTTGCCTTCGGCCGGGTTGGCCTTGACCAGTTGATACGGCAGGTTGCCCGCCCCCGCCGGTGCCACGGCCAACTGCGTGCCGGTGATTTTCGAGCCGTCCTCGGCCTGCCAGGTGGCCGGTGGGCCGAAGTAGGTGCCGACTGGTTTACCGCTGCGGTCGTTCAACACTGCCTTGGGCCCGACAAAAGTCCACTCGGTCTGGCCGGCGGCGTTGGCTTTGTCGCGACACTCGTAGGTGATTTCGCCAACGCCGGTGGTCTCCAGTGCCACTTTGTGGCCGTCCGGCACCTTGATGCTGTCGGGCAGGTCGGCCTGGGCAAAGGCGGCAGGCGCGGCGGCGAGCAGGGCGGTGAGGCAGAGCAGTGCTTTAGCGTTCATGGGTACTTCTCCATTTCAGTGAAACAGCGGGGTAACTGAGAGGACTACCCATGGCCGGCACGATTGGATGCAGCGATTAGAAAATAAACCTGAGAGGGCGCACACTGTGTCCCCCCGTTTTACCCGAGGAGAGATTGGCAATGACTGGTGTGCACACGTCTGCTCAACAAGGTTTTTCTGCCCAGGCTGTTACCTACGCCCAGGGGCGACCGGATTATCCGCGGCAACTCACCGGCTGGCTGGCCGACACGTTGCGCATCAGCGCGCAGTCCAGCGTGATTGACCTGGGCGCCGGCACTGGCAAGTTCACCCGCTTGCTCAGCGCCCTGGCACCGACCCTGATCGCGGTCGAGCCGGTGGCGGCGATGGGCGCGCAGTTGACCCGACTGATGCCGGATGTGCGTCTGCTCAATGGCACCGCTGAATCCATCCCATTGCCAGCCGCCAGCGCCGATGCAGTGGTGTGCGCCCAGGCCTTCCACTGGTTTTCCACCGAGGCGGCCCTGGCGGAAATCCATCGCGTGCTCAAGCCTGACGGCCGCCTTGGCCTGGTGTGGAATGTGCGAGACGAATCGGTGGATTGGGTCGCCGCGATCACCGACATCATCACCCCGTACGAGGGCGATACCCCGCGCTTTCATACCGGGCGTTGGCGTGACGCGTTCAGCGGCAAGTATTTTTCCCAGCCCGAAGTCACCTGTTTCCCCTATAGCCATGTCGGCAGTCCTCAAGAGGTGATCATGGATCGCTTTCTCTCGGTGAGCTTTATTGCCGCGCTGGACGATGAGCCCAAGGCCCGCGTTACCGCGCAATTGCAGGCGCTGATCGACACCCATCCGGCGTTGAAGGGGAAGGACACCGTGGCCTTTCCGTATAAGACCCAGGCTTATGTCTGTCATCGACTGGCCTAAAAGGCATAAAGTCAGATCATATTGGTATAAGTCGTTATAAGAAAAATCGCTATCCTGCGGCCAGAAATTTATAAGGCCGCAGGTAGCTGTAATGGATGTGGGTAATTTTGGTTTTGTGGTTGCCGGTCTGATCGTGGGTTTTATCGTGGGCATGACCGGTGTGGGCGGCGGTTCGTTGATGACGCCGATCCTGTTGTGGTTCGGCATCAACCCCGCCACTGCCGTGGGTACCGATCTGTTGTACGCCGCCATCACCAAGTCGGGTGGGGTGCTGGTACACAGCAAGAACAAGAATATCGACTGGACCATCACCGGCTGGCTGACCCTGGGCAGTGTGCCGGCGGTGTTGCTGACGCTGTGGTTTCTGGCCAGCCTGCATACTGACCCCAGCGCCATGAATGCAGTGATCAAGCAGGCGCTCGGTGTGGTGCTGCTGCTGACGGCGTTGGCGATTCTGTTCAAGAAAAGCCTGTTGGCGTTTGCCCAGCGGCATGCGGGCGACAGCTATCACATGAGCCCGCGCAACTTGAATGCGCTGACGGTGGTGACAGGGGCGATCCTCGGCACCATGGTGGCGCTGACCTCCATTGGCGCGGGTGCGCTGGGGACGGTGGCGTTGTTTATTCTTTATCCGTTTCTGGCCACGCGGCGGCTGGTGGGGACTGAGATTGCGCATGCCGTGCCGTTGACCCTGGTAGCCGGGTTGGGGCATGCCAGCATGGGGAATATGGATTGGCATCTGCTCGGGTTTTTGTTGATGGGGTCGTTGCCGGGGATCTATATCGGTAGTCATATGACGGGGAAGTTGCCGGATGGGGTGCTGCGGCCGTGTTTGGCGGTTATGCTCATGGCTATTGGCTATAAACTGGCTTTCTGATTGGGCGCATATCCGTTGTTCAGGTAACGGCCATTTAGGGTTCCGCCATCACCTAAATAACGGATATACACACAGTCAAAAACCTCAACCCACTACGCCAGGCCCATTCCCAATCTGCCAGACAAACGGCGGCTCAGCCCCATTGACCACCCAATCCCCCACAATCCGCGCCTTGTAAATCAGCGGATTATGCGACGACACCGTCCGCGCATTCCGCCAATGCCGATCCAGCGCCTTACCCTGGCGCACATCCGAAGCCCCCAGCGCATTAAACAACTCGCTGGTCGCCCGCTGAATCAACGACGACACCACCACCTGTGCGGTAGCCGACTCAATCTCGGCCGCCACATTGGCTTCGCGCTCTACCGCATCGTCGCCCCCGAATCGCGCCACATACGCCCGTTGCGCGGGCAGTGTCGCCTTCAGCGCGCTCGCTTCGGCGGCATACACCAGCGCCGCCACTTCACCCACCACCTGTTGAATCTGCGCATCCTGGCTGACATGCGCCGCATTGCCATGGCTGTAGATGCGCTTGCGGCTGCGCACCTGATGCGCCACATCGCGCAGTGCCGCACGGCCGATGCCCGCCAAGGTGGCCAGCAGCACCAGTTGGTAGAACGCGGTCTGGTATTTGAAGCGCGTGGCAAAGTCGATCACGTTGTCTGCCTCCACCACCGCATCGGTAAAGCGCGACGTGCCGCTGCCGGTGGTGCGTTGGCCAAAGCCATCCCAGTCGTCACTGTGCTCCACGCCAGGCTGACGGGCGCGGGTCGCGGCGATCACGTCGCCACCGGTGTCGCTGCGTTGGGCGTACACATCGATCCAGTCGGCGAAGATGCTGCCGGTGCTATAGAACTTTTCTCCGTTGAGCTTCCAGTGGTCGCCGTCGGGGCTGACCTGGGTGACCACGTCGCCAATGGCCACGTTGCCGATCTCGGTCCAGGCACAGCCGACGATATCGCCGTCCACGAAACGCTTGAACCACACATCGCGGCCGGCGCCGGGCGGTGCATTCAGGCGGTCTTCGGCAAAGGCGAAGTGCCCGCGCAGGGCCTGGGGCACGTTGGAGTCGGCTTCGGCCAGTTCAATCAGCAATTCGAACAATTGCGGCAGTGACGCGCCGCCACCGCCGTATTCCACCGGTACGCGCACCGCGCCAAAACCCGCCTCCTTGAGCCATTGGATCGGCTCATGGGGCAGGGTGCGGCTGTGTTCGCGTGCTACGGCGCCTTCGGCGATGCGCTGGAAGATCGGGCGAAAGCGTGCCGCCAGCGTGGGGTAGTCGACGCCGGTGGACAGCGGGTTGATGACGTGATGTTCGGTCATGGCGAGGTTCCTGGGCAGTGATCGATGCAGAGGCGATTGCACAGTCCGTGCCGGGTGCCGGGGCGCGTATTTACGGGGACAAACGTCGAGTCACTGTTGCCCTGGCAACAGCGGATCGACAAACCGGCGCAATCCAAAACACTGGCGACGCCATAGAGTCGTTGATCCAAACCGCCTGGCCTGGGCGTTTCGCCGGCCTGGCACGCTTGCTGCTCAAGCCCTGGTACATCCCTTTTTGCGAGGTACCGTCCGATGACTCAACACGCCGTGAAATTTGCCTACTGGGTGCCCAACGTCAGCGGTGGGCTGGTGGTCAGCAAAATCGAGCAACGCACCCACTGGGGCATCGATTACAACCGCAAGCTGGCGCAATTGGCTGAGGCTGCCGGCTTCGAGTACGGCCTGACCCAGATCCGTTTCACCGCCGGCTACGGCGCCGAGAACCAGCATGAGTCCGTGGCATTCAGCCATGCGTTGCTGGCTGCAACCACCAAGCTCAAGGTGATCGCCGCGATCCTGCCCGGCCCGTGGCAGCCGGCGCTGGCGGCCAAGCAATTGGCAACCATCGACCAACTCACCAATGGCCGTATCGCGGTGAATATCGTCAGCGGTTGGTTCAAGGGTGAGTTCCAGGCCATTGGCGAACACTGGCTGGAGCATGACGAACGTTATCGCCGCTCCGAAGAGTTCATCCGCGCCCTCAAAGGCATCTGGACCCAGGATGACTTCACCTTCAAGGGCGACTTCTACCGGTTCAACAATTACACCCTCAAGCCCAAGCCACTGGGCCAGCCGGAAGTGTTCCAGGGCGGCAGCTCGCGGGCGGCACGGGACATGGCGGCGCGGGTGTCGGACTGGTACTTCACCAACGGCAACACCCCGGAAGGTATCAAGGCCCAGGTCGACGACATCCGTGCCAAGGCAGCAGCCAATAACCACTCGGTCAAAGTCGGCGTCAACGCCTTTGTGATCGCCCGCGACACCGAGGAAGAAGCGCGCGCCGTGCTGGCGGAGATCATCGACAAGGCCGACCCGGAAGCGGTGAATGCCTTCGGCGATGCGGCGAAACAGGCCGGCAAGGCGTCGCCGGAGGGAGAGGGCAACTGGGCCAAATCCAGCTTCGAGGACCTGGTGCAGTACAACGATGGCTTCAAGACCAACCTGATCGGCACGCCGCAGCAGATCGCCGAGCGCATCGTTGCGCTCAAGGCGGTGGGGGTGGACCTGGTACTCGCCGGGTTCCTGCACTTCCAGGAAGAAGTCGAATACTTCGGCAAGCGCGTGTTGCCGCTGGTGCGAGAGCTTGAAGCCAAGGCGGCAATCAAACAGGTGGCTTGATCCGTGCGAGCTTGATCCGTGCAAGTAGTGAGCGGGCTTGCTACAGGTGTTTTTCCAGGCGCAGGGCGGGCGTGTGGTCTTCGTAGTAATCGTTGATCAGGGCAAAGCGCCGATAACCGTTGCGCTCATAGAGGTTGAGGGCGCCGGGGTTGTCGGTGCGTACTTCCAGACGTATGCAGGTGTAGCCCTGTGCCACGGCGATAGCTTCCACGCCGTTCAGCAACTGCTTGCCCAAGCCAATGCCGCGTGCATGCTCGGCAATGGCAATCGAATACAGGCGCGCCGAGGAGGCGCCCCGACGAAACAACACCAGCGCATAGCCGAGTAACTGCCGGTCATTTTCCGCCACCAGCAACTGGCCGTGGGCGCGGCTGACCATCCACTGGAAACTGCGCGATGACAGCCGGTCGCTGCTGAAACAGCGCTGTTCCAGTGCCACCAGTTCAGACACATCGTTGGAGGTTGCAACGCGAAAGCAAAGAGCCATATGACCGCCGTAAAAGTTGCGTAACGAAACGGGACTTCTCTAAATGATCGTGCTTAATAGAAAAGGTCGAGTTCTCTAAAGCGGATCAACTATTATGTCGGCGGTACAAGGTCATTGGCGTGAAGTATCGGAGCAAACAGTCGCGACGACAATAACTGACAAGGGTTATTTTCTCGCCCCTATCAAAGGAACCCGTCAAGTCGTGATCATTGTCGAGCGCAAGGAAGATTGGGCCTCCTACTTCCCCAGCGAAGATATCGTCACCGCCCAGGAGTACCTGGAACAGACCCGGGAAACCGAGACAGGCAAGCGTGTGCAGGTGATCAACCTGTGCCGCGGCTATAAGTACCTGGGGCACGGTTATTACTGCTCGCTGCTGGCCGAAGCCCGCGGGCACAAGGTGATTCCGTCGGTGCGCACCATCAGCGAACTGACGAAGAAGTCGCTGTACGGGCTGGCCCTGGACGACCTGGATAAAACCCTCGATAAAGCCTTGAGTCATCATCTTTACAGCAATACCGAAGGCTTTACCCTGACACTTTACTTCGGTCGGACCAATATAGAACCGTTGCAGGACCTGGCCCGTCAGTTATTTGAAGCGTTCCCGTGTCCCATCCTGTTAGTTGATTTCAAAAGGAATAACGGCTGGCATATCGAAGGGATCAAGTCCGGTGTATTGCACAAGTTGCGCGATGACCAGGAAGATCAATTCGCCCATGCGCTGGACAACTTCAGCCGCAAGATCTGGCGCCAGCCGCGCTCACGTCGCCTGGCCCGTTATGACCTGGCCATCCTGCACGATCCCCAGGAACAGTTGCCGCCGTCCAACGCCAAGGCATTGGATAATTTCATCCGCGTGGGCAAGGGCCTGGGCATCGATGTGGAGTTGATCGAGCGCAAGGACTATTCGCGCCTGGCCGAGTACGACGCCTTGCTGATCCGCGAAACCACCAGTGTCGACAACCACACCTACCGTTTTGCCAAGAAAGCCGAAAGCGAAGGCCTGGTGGTGATGGACGATCCGGCGTCGATCCTGCGCTGTACCAACAAGGTCTACCTCACCGACTTGCTCAACAGCCACCAACTGGGCATGCCCGCCACCGAGATTCTGTACAAGGAACGACCGGAAGACTTCGAACGGGTCGGCGAGCGCCTGGGCTTCCCGCTGGTGCTGAAGATCCCTGACGGATGCTTTTCCCGAGGCGTGATCAAGGTTGAAAGCCAGGAGGCTTTGCTCAAGGCGACCGCCGAGTTGTTCGAGCATTCGGTGCTGTTGCTGGCCCAGGAATTCTTCTACACCGAGTACGACTGGCGCATCGGCGTGCTCAACCGCAAGCCGATCTTTGCCTGCCAGTACTTCATGTCCAAGGGCCATTGGCAGATCTACAACCACAAGGCCATCGGCCAGGACATCAACGGTGAATGCCGCACCCTGGCGGTCCATGAAGCGCCCAGGGCAGTGGTGGAGCTGGCGGTGAAGACCGCCAACCTGATCGGCGATGGCCTCTACGGCGTCGACCTCAAGCAGTCCGGTGACAAGGTGGTGGTGATCGAGGTCAACGACAACCCCAACCTGGATGCGGGCATCGAGGATGCGTACTTGCAGGACGACTTGTATGGCCTGGTGCTGGAGGAATTCGTGCGGCGCCTGGAGTTGAAGCGCCAGGGCCAGGTCTGGTGACCCGGCGATGATCCAGCGTTTCGACCTGACCGATGGCAAGCTGCAGGGCGGGGAGAGTGACGCAGCCCCGGTCATGTTGTTTAACAACCCTGACCTGGCCGAACGTGAGTGGCTGCGCGACCACCACAAGCTGGACGAACACGCCCTGGCCTCGGCCCTGGACCCGGACGAAGTCTCGCGTATCGAATTTCACCCCGACAATCTGTTCCTGATCTGGAAGCGGCCGGAGAACTACTCCGGCGGCGGCAACCTGGTGTTCGAAGTGTCGTCCTGCGGCCTGCTGTTTTCCCCCAGCCGCCTGCTGGTGATCGCCACCGACGAAACCCCGCTCAACGGCCTGGGCAAGCGCCGTCCGCTGCACACGCCGCTGGATGTGCTGCTCGATCTGTTGCTCAACAACATCCACCATTACCTCGGCCACCTGAAGGTGATCAAGCTGGTCGCCCGCGAGTTGCAGCAGCAGTTCAATGCGTCCATGAGCAACCACCACCTGATGCAGATGTTCAACCTCAGCGAGAGCCTGATCTATTACATCAACGCGTTGCACAGCAACGGGGCGGTGTTGTCGCGGTTGCGCAACCACGCGGAAAAGGAACATTTCAGCGCCGAGATCATCGGGCTGATCGATGACCTGATCATCGAGAACCACCAGTGCTACAAGCAGGCGGAGATCTATTCCAACGTGTTCTCCGGCCTGATCGATGCGCGTGGCAACCTGATGAACAACAGCATGAACAACCTGTTGCGCAAGCTCACGCTGATCAACGTGGTGTTCCTGCCGCTGAACCTGATTGCGAGCATTGGTGGCATGTCGGAGTTCAGCATGATGACGGCGGGGACGCCGTGGTGGGTGTCGTATCCGTTGTTCCTGCTGGTGATGGGGCTTGGGGCGGGGTTGATGGTGTTGGGGCTGAAGCGGATAGCGGGCGGCGCCAATGTGGTATGAACACCGGCTCCTACAGGGTGTGTGTCGTTCAGGCGCCGGGTTGCAAGGTCAAGACCTCGAACCCATCCGCCGTCACCGCCACGGTATGTTCCCACTGCGCCGACAGGCTGTTGTCCTTGGTGACCACCGTCCAGCCATCCTTGAGGCTGCGTACTTTCGAGCTGCCCTGGTTGAGCATCGGCTCCACGGTAAACACCATGCCTTCACGCAGTTCCAACCCGGTGCCGGGACGGCCAAAGTGCAGGACCTGCGGTTCTTCGTGCATCTCGCGCCCAATCCCGTGGCCGCAATACTCACGCACCACGCTGTAGCCGTTGGCCTGCGCGTGGCTCTGGATCGCGTGGCCGATATCCCCCAGGCGTGCGCCGGGCTTGACCTGGCGGATGCCGGCCCACATGGCTTCAAAAGTCTGTTCCACCAGGCGCCGGGCCTTGGGTGCGACGGTACCGATCATGTACATCTTGCTGGAGTCGGCGATGTAGCCGCCTTTTTCCAGGGTGATGTCGATGTTGATGATGTCGCCGTCCTTGAGGATCTCCTTGGCGCTGGGCATGCCATGGCACACCACCTCATTGATCGAGGTGTTGATGCAGAAGGGGTAGTCGTACTGACCCAGGCTCGCCGGGCGGGCCTTGAGGTCATTGCGGATGAAGGCTTCGACGGCGGCGTCCAGCTCCAGGGTGGAGCGGCCGGCCGCGACGTACCCATCGAGCATGCTGAACACCTGGGCCAGCAGGCGGCCGGATTCACGCATCACCGCCAGTTGTGCGGCAGTCTTGATCATCAACTGCGCCCCCGGATCAGGTCGGGCTTGTCCAACAACAGTTTGTTGATCAGCTCGTTATAGGGCAGGTGAGGATTGAGTTCGGCAAGCAGCCCGATCTTGATCCAGAATTCGGCCTGGGCGTTGATGGAGCGGTCCATCGCGGCGCTGGCCAGGCGCAGTTGTTCGTGCAGTTGGTCGGTGATCTTGACGATGCCCATGGTGTTCACTGTGTGGTAGCAATATACAAAGCGTATATGTTTCGTATATCGATAGTAAACCCCTGGCCGCCAAATGGCGCTTGACCATTGACTTGCCCGCAGGCCGCCGGTTAGTTTCGTCACATGACATTTCAAGCCTTTCGTAGCCAGCCAAGCATTATTACCGCCATTCCTCATTTGGCGGGATAGCACACGGCTGTACCCAAACCCGCCCTAGAGGCGGGTTTTGTTTTTCCGTCTCCAGGGTTTCTGACAAAAAGCCAGGAGACACCCATGAGCACCTGCACCGCGCCTCACACCGCCGACCCGGGACTGCTTGAGCATTACGTGAAGAAGATTCTTGCCGCCCCGGTATACGACCTGGCGGTGCGCACGCCGTTGCAGGCGGCCCCGGCCCTGTCGGCGCTGCTGGGTAACCAGGTGTTGCTCAAACGCGAAGACCTGCAACCGACCTTTTCTTTCAAGATTCGCGGCGCCTACAACAAGCTGGTGCAGCTTACGCCTGAGCAAAAAGCCCGTGGCGTGGTGACCGCGTCGGCGGGTAACCACGCCCAGGGTGTGGCCCTGGCGGCACGGGAACTGGGGATCGAGGCACGCATTGTAATGCCCGCCAGCACCCCGGAACTCAAGGTGCTGGGCGTGCGTTCACGCGGCGCCGAAGCGGTGCTGCACGGCGCAAGCTTCCCGTTTGCCCTGGCCCACGCGCTGCAGTTGGCCGAGTGTTCCGGGTGCACCTTTGTTTCGCCCTTCGATGACCCGGACGTGATCGCCGGCCAAGGCACCGTCGCCATGGAGATCCTGCGCCAGCAGCAAGGGCCACTGGACGCGATCTTCGTGCCGGTGGGCGGTGGTGGCCTGATCGCCGGCGTCGCCGCCTACGTCAAATACCTGCGGCCCGAGGTGCGCATCATTGGCGTCGAGCCCGAAGGTTCCAGCTGCCTGTTGGCGGCACTGCGGGCCGGTGAACGGGTGATACTACCCAGCGTCGACGGGTTTGCCGACGGCACGGCAGTGGCGCAGGTCGGCGCGTATGGCTTTGAGATCTGCCGCGACTGGGTGGATGAAGTCATCACTGTCAGCAACGACGAACTGTGCAGCGCCATCAAGTTGATCTACGACGACACGCGGTCCATCACCGAGCCTTCCGGTGCGTTGGCGGTAGCGGGCATCCGCCACTACGTGGCCCGTCATCAATTCCGCGGACAGACCCTGGTGGCGATCAACTCCGGGGCGAACATCAACTTCGATAGTTTGCGACATGTTGCTGAAAGGGTGGCTGCACAGGGCGCCGTTTAACTTGAAGCCCAGGGTTAAACGATTAATCGCAGCGGTTCGACGACGATTCCGTCGACACTGTTCAACCTCTATAAGAACGCACAGTGCTTATGAGGAAAGGTTACAACGAGGGCCGTTTTTGCCGAGTAGGCTTGGGAGTTACAAGCGTCTGCCAGGGTCGGCAAGACGTGGCGGGCACGCGCCTGCCAGGTTCATGACAATCTGTTGGCAGTCTCAGAAAAGGAGAGGTTGACCATGCTTTCGGAACTAGAGCTTCGCAGCATCATTGAAGGAAGTTTCCTGCCTAAACGGTGCGAATGCACCAAAGCCGAAGATGCCTCGCTGACGATCAAGATCTATGACGACCGTGACCGTGACCGGGTGGATTTGGAAGTCAAAGGTATCAACGCCGACAAACTCGACAGCAGTCGAGCGATTTGCAACCTGATTGCCGGGTTGCGCGAAGACCTCAAGCACACCCATGCACCCGCCCTGCAACGCGCGGGAGGGCGCAGCTTCTATTAGCTTGACGCTTGAGTATGAGGGACCGAAGACCTGTGGGCCTGGATAAACGCCAGGCCCAATACGGTTTCTGTTGCCACCGCCAGCAGGATGCCTGGCCCCGCATTGCCCTTGATCCACTCACCAAACCCCAATAGCGCCAGCACCAGGCACCCGGTGATAAACCCTGTGGTCAGGGCGCGGCGCGTGTCTGAAGGAGGCGCGTGACGGGCGCGGTAGAACATGATGCCGATGCCCAGGAAGAGCGCGGCGTTGCGGCGCGACACCATCCCGGTGGCGTTGGAATACTCCACGCTCCACAACCACAGCAGCAGGTCGGGACGCAGGCCCCAGACCAGTGCGAGGGCGAAGCACAGCAGGGCGGTGAAGGTGGCGAGGGTACGGAAGTTCAAGCGCATGGCGAATCCTTTCAGCCTTATGACAAGCCCGCAAGCGTACGCCTATTAGTGCGGGCCTGGCTCTATTGTTTCAACGCCTCAGTTCTGGAAGTCGCAGGCTTCGGACATCTTCCGATAGCTCACGTCTTCCACCTTGCCTGCTTTATCCAGGAACTTGATATCCGCCTTGATGACCTTGCACTCATCGGTCGGGGTTTCGTTCATGGCCAGCACCTTGTCGATATTCATCGGCAGGCCGTAGTGGTAAGGCACGGGTTTGACGGCGGCTGTTTGATCGTCGGCCTGGGCCAGGCCAGACGCAGCCGCCAGTGCAAGGGTGGCACCGAGCATCAACGTGCGCAGTTTCATGGTGGTTCTCCGCAACAAGTGGGTACAACTTCACTCTCGGCTTGCGGGATTAACCATCGATTAAAGTTTGCCTGGCTGACAAAAGCTTCATCCAAGCTGATGACGATAGGGCAGGTCCGGCCCGGTCTTGCCGCAGGTCATCGCCGCGGCGCGAATGGCAAAGCCCAGCATGACGTCGATCTGTGCCCGCGTGAGCTGTTGCAGGCCCTCTACCGAGTCAAGCTGCTGCTCGGTCAGCCAGGCAATCAACGCCGCCTGGAAGGTGTCGCCGGCCCCCACCGTGTCGGCCATCACCACCTTGACTGCCGGTTGCGACCAGTTGCCGTGCTGGCGGCTGAACACACTGGCACCGTCGCCGCCACGGGTGAGGAACACCAATTGGCAACGGTGTTGCAGCCAGCCCTGCAGCACGCTTTCCGGCGACTGGTCCGGGTAGAGCAGGTGCAGGTCTTCGTCGCTGACCTTGATCAGGTCGGCATGCTTGACCAGCTCCGCCACGCGGTCGCGCCACAGCTGGATGTCCGGCTGCGGGTTGAGGCGCACGTTGGGGTCGAGGCTGATCAGGCGCTTGCCGCTTTCACGCTTGACCAGGTTCAGCAGCGTGTCACCAATCGGTTGCACCACCAGGGAGAACGAGCCGACGTGCAGGCCGCGAATATCATCGCTCAGGCTGGGCAGATGGGCGATTTCCAGCAGCCGGTCGGCGCAGCCTTCGCCTCGGAAGTTGTACTGCGGTGAGCCATCGGCACCCACGGCGACCATCGACAGGGTGGTCGGTGCGGCGAACTCCACCAGGAACTGCTCGCTCACGCCTTCATCCTTGAGCACCTGCAATAAGCGGCGGCCAAGGAAGTCGGTGGACAAGCCGCCGAACAACCCGGCCTCGATACCCAGGCGGCGCAGGCCTACCGCCACGTTGAACGGCGAACCGCCGGCAATCGCCTTGTAGTTGACCTTGGAAGCCTGCCCGCTGGCATCTTCCTCGCTGAAGAAATCGAACAGCGCTTCACCACACACCAGATACATAGTCGTTCGCTCTTAAAGGGTTGCCACGAGTTGTTGATAGCGCTCGTAAGCCTGCTGGTAGGCGCCTACGCTGGCCGCCACCGGCAGGGTCCGGCTGGCGGGGTCGACGCTTACGCATTTGTCGCACAGGCTGGCCAGCGCTTCGCCGGACTGGCACCACGCCGCCTGGATCGCTGCGCCCAGGGCCGCGGCTTCGCTTTGTTCGGTGCAGACCACCTCGGTGTTCATGATGTCGGCCACCATCTGCCGCCACACCGGGCTCTTCGAGCCGCCGCCGATCAGGCGGATGCTCTGGCTTTGCAGGCCGGTCTCGCGCAGCAGGTCTAGGCCGTAGCGCAGGCCGAAGGTGGTGCCTTCGACCACGGCGCGGCACAGGTTCGCGCGGGTCAGGTTGGTCATGGTCAGGCCGTGCAGGCTGCCGGTGGCGTGGGGCAGGGCGGGTACACGCTCACCGTTGAGGAATGGCAGCATGCTCAGGCCGTCGGCGCCGATGGGCGCCTGATCGACCAGGGTGTTGAACGCGGCCAGGTCGAGGTCGAACAGCTCGCGCATGACCCCGGTGGCGTTGGTCAGGTTCATGGTGCAGATCAATGGCAACCAGCCGCCGCTGGATGAGCAAAACGTCGCGACCGAAGCCTGGGGGCTGACGTTGGGTTGGTCGGCAAATGCATACACGGTGCCCGATGAACCCAGGCTCATGGTGATCACGCCGGTCGCGATATTACCGGTGCCAATGGCGCCCATCATGTTATCGCCGCCGCCGCTGGACACGATGGCGTTGGGGTTGATGCCCAGGCGTTCGGCGATGGCCGGCAGGATCGTGCCGACGCCTTGATTCGCATCGATCAACGCCGGCAGCGCCGCTTCAAGGCGGCCGCTGGGATCGATGTGCTTGAGCAGATCCACATCCCATTCACGGCTGCGCACATTGAAGTAGCCGGTGCCCGACGCATCGCCGTATTCCGCGACGGCACGGCCGGTGAGCCAGTAGTTGAGGTAGTCGTGGGGCAGCAGGATATGCGCAATGCGCGCAAACAGCTCCGGGTGCTGTTCGCGGGTCCACAGCAGTTTCGATACGGTATAGCCCGGCGCAATCGCCACGCCGAGGCGTTCCAGGGAGCCGTTCTCACCGCCCAGATCGGCCAGCAGGCGCTCGTTTTCAGGTGTGGTTTCGGTGTCGCACCACAGCTTGGCCGGGCGCAGGACCTGGCCTTGTTCATCCAGCAGCACCAGGCCGTGTTGCTGGCCGGACACGCCGATGCCGAGGATGTCCTGGCCGTCCACACCGGCCTGTTGCAGGGCGCGGTGGGTGGCCTCGGTGAAGGCGTCCAGCCATTCCTGAGCGTGCTGTTCGCGGCGGCCGTTGGCGCCGCTGATCAGGGTGTGCGCCGCAGCGCCGAGGCCGAGTACCTTGCCGCTGGTGGCGTCGAGGACGATGGCCTTGGTGCCTTGGGTGCCGCAGTCGATGCCGAGAAACAGGTTTTGCTGGGTCATGAGGGTGTGCTCAGCAGTTTATTGTTCGAGTTGGCAATGCATTCCAATGTGGGAGGAGGGCTTGCCCCCGATAGCGCAGGGTCAGCTAAGGATGCATCAACTGACACTCCCTCATCGGGGGCAAGCCCCCTCCCACATGTTTAAGTCCGTTGCTTCAGGAGATGCTGCAGTGTTTTGGTCACGCCGTTATCACGCAAGCTTGCATAACACCGCTCGAACGCTGCCACAAACTCAGCCGACTTGGGAATAGCCGTGCCAAAAATCTCCTCCACCCCCAGCAGGCGCTTGCTGATCAATGCATCCTCACTCACCAGCCCTTGGCAGAACTCGGCACGGGGGTCGGGGATCTTGTAGCTGACGCCGTTCTCATCCACGCCCTTGAGGTACAGCGCCCAAGCGGCCACCACCAGCGCCGCACGCTCCGTCTCGCGCCCATCGGCAATCAACCGGTTGATGGTCGGCACGGTGAACTTGGGAAACTTCGACGAGCCATCGGAACACACGCGCTCCAGTTGATCGGCAATCGCCTGGTTGGAGAAGCGGTCTACCAACGTCTGCTTGTACTCCGTCAGGTCGATGCCCGGCACCGGCGCCAGGTTCGGCGTGACGTCCAGGTCCATATAGGCGCGCATGTAGGCCACGAACAGCGGGTCATTCATGGTCTCGTGCACAAACCGATAACCCTTGAGAAAACCCAGGTAGGTCAACGCCAGGTGGCTGCCGTTGAGCAGGCCGATCTTCATCTCTTCATAGGGCGTAACGTCATCGGTAAACTGCACGCCGACCTTTTCCCAGGCCGGGCGACCGTTGACGAATTTGTCTTCCAGCACCCACTGCACAAAGGGTTCGCACACCACCGGCCAGGCGTCGTCGATACCGTGCTCGTCATGCAATTGCAGGCGGTGGGCGGTGCTGGTCATCGGTGTGATGCGGTCGACCATGGCATTCGGGAAGCTCACATTGGCCTTGATCCAGTCGTGCAACTCGGCATTGTGCAGCGCCGCGAACGCCAGCAGGGCCTTGCGGGTCACGGCGCCGTTGTGCGGCAGGTTATCGCAGGACATCACGGTAAACGCCGGGGTGCCGGCGGCGCGGCGCTGGGTCAACGCGGCGCAGATAAAGCCGAACACGGTTTTCGGTGCGCTCGGGTGCGCCAGGTCGTGCTGGATCTGCGGCAGGTGGGCCATGAACTCGCCGTTGCTGTCGTCGATGCAGTAGCCGCCTTCGGTGATGGTCAGCGAGACGATGCGAATGGCCGGGTCGGCCAGTTTGTCGATCAGCGCCTGGGCGCCGTCTTCGGCCAGCAGCATGTCGCTGATCGAGCCGATCACCCGCACCTCGGTGTCGTCGGTGTCGCCCAGTTCGTACAGGGTGAACAGGTAGTCCTGGCCCGCCAGGTCGTCGCGGGCCTTGCGGTCCTCGGCACGCAGGCCGACGCCGCAGATGCTCCAGTCCAACCCTTCGCCAGTGTTCATCAGCGCATCGGTGTAATACGCCTGGTGCGCACGGTGAAAACCGCCGACGCCGATATGGGCGATGCCCTGGGTGGTGCTGGCGATGGCATAGGTGGGCAGCTTCACTTGCGGTGCCAGCTGGGTGAGGTTGTGTTTATTCAGTTTCATCAGCTCAATCTCGCGAAATCAGGCGGCAGCGCGCAGTGGGCGGGCCACGGCCACGCCATCGGTGTCGAACAGATGGCAGTGCGCCGGGTCCAGGTGCAGGTGCAGCGTCTCGCCGTACTGGCTGGCCATGTCGCCACGGATACGCATGGTCAGCGGTTCGCCATTGGCGGTGATCACGTGGCAGAAGGTGTCGCTGCCCAGGCGCTCGCCGACGTCGGCGGTGACGGTCAGGGTGGTTTGGCCGGGCGTGGCGATTTCCAGGTGCTCCGGGCGAATGCCCAGGGTCACCGCGCTGCCGACGCTCAGGGTGGCGCTGCTCAACGGCAGGCTGATGGTGGTGCCGGCATCCAGTTGCACTTCACAGCCCTGGCCTTCGACGTGGGTGACCTTGCCTTTGAGGAAGCCCATCTTCGGCGTGCCGAGGAAACCCGCCACGAACAGGTTGGCCGGCTGGTGGTACAGCTCCAGCGGCGAGCCGACCTGCTCGATACGGCCACTGTTGAGTACCACCACTTTGTCGGCCAGGGTCATGGCTTCGACCTGGTCGTGGGTCACATAGATCATGGTCGCTTGCAGTTCTTTATGCAGGCGCGCCAGTTCCAGGCGCATCTGCACGCGCAGGGCGGCGTCGAGGTTGGACAGCGGTTCGTCGAACAGGAAGATCTTCGGGTTACGCACAATCGCCCGGCCAATGGCCACACGCTGGCGCTGGCCGCCAGACAGTTGCTTGGGCTTGCGCTCCAGCAACGGCCCAAGTTCCAGGATGCGCGCCGCTTCGCTGACTTTGCTTTCCACCAGTTTCTTGTCGACACCGGCCAGGTCGAGGGCAAACGACATGTTCTTGCGCACGCTCATGTGCGGGTACAGCGCATAGGTCTGGAACACCATGGCCAGGTCGCGCTTGGCCGGGGTCACTTCGGTGATGTCGCGCCCGTCCAGTTCGATGGTGCCTTCGCTGACTTCCTCCAGGCCGGCGATCAGGCGCAGCAGCGTGGATTTACCGCAGCCCGAGGGGCCGACGAACACCACGAATTCCTTGTCGTTCACTTCCAGGTCGATGCCCTTGATGATGGAAAAGCCTTCGAAGCCTTTTTGCAGATTCTTGATTTTCAGGTTGGCCATGAGGGGCCTCCGCTAGGAATTATTATTTAACGGCGCCGAAGGACAGACCGCGCACCAGCTGTTTCTGGCTGATCCAGCCAAAGATCAGGATCGGCGCGCAGGCCAGGGTCGACACGGCGGACAATTTGGCCCAGAACAGCCCTTCGGGGCTGGAGTAGGAGGCGATCAGCGCGGTCAGCGGCGCGGCGGCGGACGAGGTCAGGTTCAGCGACCAGAACGCCTCGTTCCAGCACAGGATCAGCGACAGCAACACGGTTGACGCCAGGCCACCCTTGGCAATCGGCAGCAGTACACGGACCATTTCCTGCCATAGGGTGGCGCCATCCAGGCGGGCGGCTTCGAGGATGTCCTTGGGGATATCCTTGAAGTAGGTGTAAACCATCCAGACCACGATCGGCAGGTTGATCAGGGTGTAGATGATGATCAGCGCGATGCGTGTATCCAGCAGGCCGAAGCTCTTGGCCAGCAGGTAGATCGGCATCAGCACGCCCACCGGCGGCAGCATCTTGGTCGACAGCATCCACAGCAGCGTGCCTTTGGTGCGCTGGGTTTCGTAGAACGCCATGGAGTAGGCGGCCGGCACCGAGATCAGCAGGCACAGGGCGGTGGCGCTGAAGGAGATCAGCACCGAGTTCCACGCATAACTGAAGTAGTTGCTGCGCTCGTTGATGTGCAGGTAGTTCTCCAGCGTCGGCGTGAAGATGAACTGCGGCGGCGTGGCGAACGCATCGATCTCGGTCTTGAAGCTGGTCAGCACCATCCAGAAGATCGGGAAGAAAATCAGGATCGCGATGGCCCAGGCCAGGGTGCCGAGCAACAGGCTTTGCAGGCGGCGGGATTGTTGAAGCGTCATGGCGCGGCCCTCAAGGCTTGTCAGTCAGGTTTTTGCCGATCATCCGCACCAGGATGATCGCCGCGATATTGGCGATGACCACGGCAATCAAGCCGCCGGCCGAGGCCATGCCCACGTCGAACTGCACCAGCGCCTGGTTGTAGATCAGGTACGCGAGGTTGGTCGAGGCGTAACCGGGGCCGCCGTTGGTGGTGGTGAAGATTTCGGCGAACACCGAGAGCAGGAAGATCGTTTCGATCATCACCACCACGGCAATCGGCCGGGCCAGGTGGGGCAGGGTCAGGTGCCAGAAGATCGCGATGGCGCCGGCACCGTCCAGGCGCGCAGCTTCCTTTTGTTCCTGGTCGAGGGACTGCATGGCGGTCATCAGCAGCAGGATCGCAAAGGGCAGCCATTGCCACGACACGATGATGATGATCGACAGCAACGGGTAGTGCGCCAGCCAGTCCACCGGCTCGGCACCGAACAGCTTCCACACGGCAGCGAGAATCCCCGACACCGGGTGGAAAATCAGGTTCTTCCAGATCAGCGCGCCGACGGTAGGCATGATGAAGAACGGCGAGATCAGCAGCACCCGCACCAGGCCACGACCGAAAAACTCACTGGCTTCGAGCAGGGCACTGATCAACACACCGAACACCACACTGATCAGCAGCACGCTGCCCACCAGCAACAGGGTATTGGTGGCTCCGGGCAGGAAGCCCGAGTCGGTCACGAAGTAAGCGAAATTTTCCAACCCCACGAACTCGTTTTCACCGGGGTAGAGCAGGTTGTAGCGGATCAGCGAAAAGTACAGGGTCATGCCCAGCGGCACGATCATCCACAGCAGCAGCAAGGCCACCGAGGGGCTGACGAGGAACCAGCCGGGGTTGGCCAGGCGGTTTTTGGCGGGTGTATTCATTAGGGTCAAGACCAGTCAGATACGAATCGGAGCGCGGTCAATGTGGGTGGGGGCTTGCCCCCTCCCACATTTGACTGTGGGTGGGGCTGGGTTATTTGGGGTAACCCGCCCGCTTCATCTCACGCTCGGTGGTGGTCTGCGCGGCGGTCAAGGCTTGATCCACTGTCTGCTGACCGGTCAGCGCGCCCGAGAAGAACTTGCCGACCTGGGTGCCAATCGCCTGGAACTCAGGAATGGTCACCAACTGGATACCGATATACGGCACCGGCTTGAGCGTCGGTTTGGTCGGGTCCGCGACTTTCAACGATTCCAGCGTCACCTTGGCAAACGGTGCGGCTTTCATGTACTCGTCGCTGTAGGTCGACTTGCGCGTGCCTGGCGGTACGTTGGCGACGCCGTCGGTCTTGGCGACCAAGGCACCATATTCCTTGGAGGTGGCCCAGCTGGTGAACACCTTGGCGGCGTCCTTCGCCTTGGAACTGGTCGGGATCGCCAGGCTCCAGGAGTACAGCCACGACGTACCTTTGTCGGTCTTTTCATGAGGGGCAAAGGTGAAGCCGACATGGTCAGCCACTTTGCTCTGGGTCTTGTCGGTGACGAACGAGCCGGCCACGCTGGCATCCACCCAGATCGCGCACTTGCCGCTGTTGAACAGCGCCAGGTTTTCGTTGAAACCGTTGCTGGAAGCGCCCGGCGGGCCGGATTTCTTCATGTTGTCGACGTAGAAGTTCAGTGCGTCCTTCCATTCAGGGCCGTTGAATTCCGGCTGCCATTTCTCATCGAACCAGCGCGCCCCGTAGCCGTTGGCCAGGGTGGTGATCAGCGCCATGTTCTCGCCCCAACCGGCTTTGCCGCGCAGGCACAGGCCGTATTGCTCTTTGCTCTTGTCGGTGAGTTTGCTGGCGAATTCGCCGATCTGGGTCCAGGTCGGGTGCTCGGGCATGGTCAGCCCGGCGTCCTTGAACAGATCGGTGCGGTAATAGGTGATCGAGCTTTCGGCGTAGAACGGCAGGGCGTACAGCGAGCCTTTGACGGACAAACCGTCACGTACTGAAGGGAAGACATCGTCGAGGTCGTAGGACGCCGGCAGATCCTTCATCGGCTCCAGCCAACCCTTGGCGCCCCACAGTGCAGCTTCGTACATGCCGATGGTCAATACATCGAACTGCCCACCCTGGGTGGCGATGTCGGTGGTCAGGCGCTGGCGCAGTACGTTTTCTTCGAGCACCACCCAGTTCAGCTTGATCTCCGGATGCTCGGCCTCGAAGGTTTTCGAGAGCTTTTGCATGCGGATCATGTCGCTGTTGTTGACGGTGGCAATGGTCAGGGTCTGCGCGCCAAAGCTGACGGCGCTGAGGGTCATGCAGGTGGTCATGCAGGTAGAGACGAGCAGTGCTTTTGCTGTGAACTTCATCGCGCACTCCATTTCCATGCCCAGGGGGCTACGGAAGGACAGTTATTGTTGTTGTGTCTTCCTACAAGGAGTCAGGAAGAGTGTGCGTCGATTACAGCCTTGAAACGGCGATGTGACAAATCCTTGGGAGCACTAGGACTGATACTTTTTTGCACTTGAGTTCAGGTGGGGGCTTGACGCCGGCGGGCATCCGAAAACCTGGCGCCCTGAATAGCGCGGTGGGGCCAGGTCTTCGCAGGTTACGATGCTACGACTTAATAGGCTCTTTTTTCATGCGTGGTCAGCTCTTTGATCCACTGTGGGTCCACAGGCTTGCGCCATTGGCCACGGGTGTGAATTTTCAGGCCTTTTGCGTCCCACTCGGCCATCTTCTTCTTCACTGACTCGGTGTACTCGGATGCCCTGCATGAAATTTCGGCCCAGGGGTCGACGATCCAGGCGTCTTTCCATTCGGATTGTGAAAAATCAATGGTGGCTTTACCTCCCGAGGCCGGTCCGCCGACAACTGTGAATACGTGGTCGCCTCCTTCCACATACCATGTTTGGGCCTTTCCTCCGCTTTTTTCGATGATGTTTTCGGATAGCAAAGCCATTTCCCCACAGTTTCCAGCCCCGGACTTCACAATCAGGTTTGGATGGTTCAACGCCCCAGGCGGTACGGTGTTGCGCAACCAGTTAATCGTCATATCTGCGGCCTCAGTGCGGGCCAGGTCCGCTTTTGAGTGCATTTGGTTAGCAGGCCCCAGGCCGGTGGCTTTCATGGAACGGTTCACGCTGTCTTGCGCTTGTTGTGCGTAGAATTTGTTTTGCTGTTCAGCGGTCCACGATGTGAAGTTGGCGGGATGGTCCAGCGCGGTAACCTGGTTGGGTTGCAAGGCAATATCCGCTTTATCAATCGCTTTGGCCCGCTGTAGCTGATAGACAACCTCGCGTTGCTGTTCATCCGTCAGATTCTTGCACATTGCTTTTAACTCATCGATGTCCTCTTTCAAGTAGCCCGTGCGCTCCAGATCTTCAAAGGCAAATTTCAATTTTGGCAGCGCAATGAAATTGGCATCAAACGGTAAGTTGGCAGCACCTTGACGGATGCTGAATTTATTCCGGTAAGCCCTCACCATCGGCAGCTCCCTACGCGTGCATTTATTGAACGTCAGCTGGCTGCCGGGTGTCTCCTCCAATCGTGCGTAGTAGAACTCGGCGGTATCCGCCTCGATCACCAGGTATTTGGCGGTACTGCCGTGTGCCTTGTCGTTAACGATCACCCCACGCAGTTCACGTTTATCGTCGACAGCATCAGTGATGCGGTTGAGCTTGACCACGCGTGTTTCTCGCTCCAGCCCCTCACTGTGTTGTGCGCTGAAAAAGCCGAATTCGGGTTCATTTTTGAGTGTGCCGGTGATTTTTGATTTGTAGACGATGGGCTTGGTCCCAGGCACCGGATGCAATTTTGGCCCCCTTTCGCCGTCGACCATTTTCCAGCGGCGGCGTTCGAAAATCACAAACTGGCCCTTGCGCAGGAACTTCGGCGCTGAGGGAAACAGGCGCACGTGCTCAAGCGCCTGAAGTTCCTGCTTCAATTCGCCGGATACCTCCTCGATGAACTTGGTAAAACAGACGTCGTTGGCACCGCGCTTGACGCGGCCGCCGATACTGGGGGCTGGGCACCAGGCTTCAAAGCTTTCCAGCGGCGTGTAGTGGTCGGCTGACTCCAGGTCTCGTAGCAAGCCTGGTTGGCGAGAGTCGTAGCGGTAAACCTTGCCCTCGTTGATCAAGTCGAAGCCATGGGTGCGCGTGACGGTATAGGCATCTGCGGCCAAAGGCTTTTCGGTGACCAGGGCTTTGGTGCCGTCGGAAAAGGTTTCTTGTTTCAGGACCGAGGATGTGTCAGACACAAAACCCTCAAGCGCAGGACCATAAGCGGCCATGGTCTTTGCGTCGTAGGCATACCACTCATTGCCCTGGCGTATGGCGGTGATGTTGGCCCGGTCCTGAGCCCCGGAAAGCCACACGCTGCCATTGGCCATGTCAGCTGTCTGCTCAGTTAGCTGGCCATCCTGAAGCCGGCTCAAAGAGCGGGTTGATTGCGTGGTAGTGGCAGCCGTGAAGTCCTTGAGCTCAATTGCTTCAACCTCTTTAACGCCAAACTTCTCGATAAACCCCGCGGATACCTTGGCAGCCGCCCAAGATGCAGCAGATTTGGCCAAGCTCCACAAATTGCTGGCGCCCTCTGTGGCAACAAGGATCGCGACATCAATGCCAAGGTCTACGCCTGCTTTCAGGAATTGGCCGTGATAAAGGTCTTCCAAGCTGCTGGTGCCGGGCAAGGAGTGCCATATGGCCTTGAAGAAGTCACGGGGTTGCGTGGCCGTTTCAAGTGTATTGCTGGACCAATTACGGTGAAGGTCGACAAAGTCGGATTTGTACAGGTATGTGGAGTCGACCATCACTTTGGCCAATTTCGATAGTCTTCCAGCCACATAATGGGGGGAGAACGCGTCATTTTCCTGGTGGGCAGGGAAGGACACCGGTAACGGCCAGGGTTCGTTATTGTCATCCAGGAGGCGTTGATCGGTGGCTCTCAAAACGACTTCTGATTTAACCCCCGATTTAGGTTCAGTGCCGGTCTTGAAAGCCTCGGCATCGATTTCCAGGCTGACTTTTTGGCCTAGGGGGGTATCCGGATCAATGTCGGCAATTCTTACAATCTGGCCCCACGTCGGGTAAACCGCAAAATCTCTTCTGGCCCCGTTGTAGATCGACGTGATCACCATGCCGCTGCCGGCGCCTTCAACGTTCAAAAACTCTACGTCGCCATAAAGCAGGCTCTTGCGCTCTTCGACAGGCAGCTTGTTGAGCATGTTCTCGAACAGTGTCGTGGTATGCCGCCTGCGAAGATTGAAATCCGCCTTTATAGCCTTGTCGAATTCATCGTTGATCACTGGAAAGCCAGGTTCCCCGGCCTTTTTACGCAGGCTGTCGAAATCCACATGATTGCCTTCCTGCCCCCAGCTTTCATCCAGCCTGCCTGCTTCATAGATTTCTGCCAGGCTATAGTGTCTCCCGCTGATCAAACCAGCGAGTTCGTTTTCAATCATAAAGCGTTTTTCATAGTCGATATGGCTGCCGAACTGTTCTCTTAGTACTTTCAGTGCCATGTCCCTTCTATTGGGCGCTTCAACTGTTCTCAGCCACTGGACGGCTTCGGCGGTGGCCTGGGTGGCTGCCTGGAGTTTCTGCTGGCTGTCTTTCAATTGCTCCAGGGTGTAGTTGTTCTTATCAACGTTGTTATGGATGGCCGCCCAATCCAATAACGGATTCATTTGCGCGTAGCTGTATATCTGCGCTTCCAGTGCTGAGATAGGCCGGATGTTATGAAGACTCATGATTTCCGGGTACGTCATGTTTGCGGTCGCGCCAGGCGCTGTCCATTCGATCCGGTTGACCGCAGTCGTAAACTCGACATCCTCCGGCGAGCCGAGCGTTACTTGTTTCGGTACATCCTTCACCAGTAATTGCGGTGCCGCCCCTTGTAGAAGCAAGTGCGCAACTGCCGGTGCAAGGTGACGAGGGATGCCTTTGTTCTCAATCAGGTGTTGCGTGAAGCGTTCGCGCCTGAGGTGAGTGCTGCGGCCAACGTTATCGTTGTCGGTCAAATCGGCTCCGGCAATGGTCTTGTGTTGAGTGCCGGCCGTTGGATCAACTTCCAGTATCAGGTACGTCAAAAGCAACTTCCTCAAGCTGGTTGAGGTTACAGCCACCTTAATGCGGGTTTGCAGATCGGTGGCGAGTTCAAGCGCATCACTGCAGGTAAGCAGTTGCTCCAGTGCCTGTTCAGGATCGGTACTGAGGTTGGTAACCCTACTGCTGAGGTAATTGAGGAGCGTGTTATTGGTGCCGATCCTTTTTTTCGCCTCTTCGACCAGCTCATCGCGTTGCGCGGCATTCAGCGGCAGTGGCGTCGACAGGAACCCCCAGCGATTGCCCAGCGGAGGAGAGTGGGGAGCCCGCGTCTGCAAGGCCTTCAGCAAATTGTCGTTGTCTGCTTTTGATGACACTGGGTACCAGTTGTTGTGCGAGATAAATTCGGCAACCGTTGTCACGCCCTTGGGTTGATGGGAAGAGTCTGGATCGACCACAAGGCGCCTGGAGCCGCTGTCCGGTGTCCAGTTTTCCAAGGCTTGGATCAGTCTGTAACGGTCGTTGCTGTCACCCACTGCGGTGTTTTGCCGGGCCAGCCAGCCCACTATGTTTTCTGGGTTATCAGGTGGATTGGGAAATTGTTGGGTGCGGCCCATCAAGGCAGCCTGTTGGTCAAATCTCGTGCTGCCGGGGGTGTCGCTGAGGCTATAAAAGTTGGCCACCCATTGGTAGGGAGCACCGTTGGATTCGGCGTGAAGCAGTGCAATGGGTTGTGTTTGATTCGCGAATGCCTGCGCTGCGGTTAGCACGGGCGCCAGCGCGTCAAAGTAATTGGGGTACTTTTGCGCGAACGCGGTGGCAGTGAAACGCTGTTCTTGCGCCCCAACCTTGCTAACCAGCGCGTTGTCCGTGGGGTCATAACGCAAGGAAGCCAGGTCAACCTTCTGCTCATGCGCCCACGCCTTGAAACCCTGGCTATTGAGGGCTTTGTGCAGGTAGGCCCGCCATTGACCGAACAGGCTGTTGGGCGGTATCAGTTGGATGATTTTCGATGCGGCTTGTTCGGGGGCGAGTTTCAGTTCAAGCATTGCACGATGAACAGTGGTGGCAAGCTCACCTTCGGCGCGCGCCAAAAGGTCTTCGGGGGTGTCCTCAGCTTCCACAAGCGCCGCCCGGCTGGCTTTGATGGCGGCGGCCAGTTTTTCAAGTGGCGAGGGGGAGAGCGGCGTAGAGGCCAGCATTTGCGTCACGGCCTGCTGGTTTTGCCGTACGGCGACAGACTGGGGATCGTTCAACGAGGTGTCGACCAGTGCGCTGAAGGTTTGATTTTGAACCAATGCTAAGCCACGATTTAGCAAGGTGTTCAGTTGGTGTTCTTTCCAGTCGGGTTGTCGGGTGTCTGGCTGAGGGGGCATTTGCTCATTGTAGAAACGCATCACCTCGTTCAGTGTTGCGGTGGGCGGAGCAGGGTAGTGCACATTGGCATGAGAGCCTGCGGCCATCTGCTGCACCGCCTGCTTTATCTTGAGCCAGACATTACTCCACTCTTCTGACTTTTCTGACACATCGTTCAGGGTGAACGTGATTTCCACGCCTTTCACGTTGGCGGTCAGGGTGCCTGTGTCGGGGTTGATGCGGGCCGTCTTGGGATCAAGGCCTTGTTTCTGCGCAAAGTCGGTAAAAGTGGTGCTTGTGAACGCATTCAGAAGCTGCTGGCGAACTTGGTTGAAGGTTGAGTACTCGGGCACTTCATTGAGCATAGGTGGCGTATTGTCATTTCCACCATTCAGCGCTGGCAATTGTTTCAGAAGCGTCTCGCTGCACTGCCATGCCAGCGCCTCGTCGGCCTCCTGAACCCTTTGGGCTGCGGTCAACGGCGCATAGCGAGCGAGGCGTTGATCCAGTTGCTCCGCTGGCAGATCGACGATTTGTTGCTTGGCTTGCTGTTGACGTTGCTTGACGGGGGCATACTGTTGCTCGTAAAGCGGGTCGGAATGACGTAGCGAAGGAAATGTTCCCTCACGAATCAACTGCCCAATGTTGAATAACGTATCCTCATTGTAGTTTCGGGAGTAATCATGGGGCAGTGGCATGCCATAGAAGTTGGTAATCAGCTCAGGAAACGCCCGGTCTCGCCCGAAAAATCTGAAAGGTTCACGACTGGAGCCCGCCACTTTTGTGACCGCTTTGAAAACCGCCGATGTTGCCTTTGAAAAACTGTCTTTGCCGTACTGGCTGATATCAATGTCGTGGTCCTCCTGCTGCAGGAGGAGGCGCCCGGCGGGGTCGATCACCAACGATTCAATATCGATGTCATGGGTTTGGGCAAACGATTTGAAGGGTTCCGAGCGAAGCGCATCATCCAGCTCGGCAAGGGCCAGGCCAAAAGTGGAGTCGGGCTCGACGTGAACCGTGTATTGGGTGCCTTTTAGAGCCAGCTCTTTATCGTTAAGCAACGCGTTGATCAGGGTGTAGGCTGTATTGATCGCCAACTCCGCATCAGCCTTGTCAACCAACGTGTCGGCGAACTTGCGCAGCGAGGCGTTGCCTGTGTCCTGGCTGGGGGGCGCGTTCTGCAGATCTCGACGTAAGCGCGAAGAAACAGGACGAATTTTTGGCGCGCTGGGCACGGGACTATCAATGATTTCTTGAATCAACTGGTCGGTGTTTTTTTGCGGATCGAGCGCACTTGGCTGACCAAGAAGTTTCTCGACCTCTGCCCGTACTGCGGGAGCTGCCAGCGGATCAGGCGAACTCATCACGTGTTGCCTGATCTGCTCGAACAGGCTTGATTGTTCTTTTGTCGCTCTGAATCTGAGCAAGGATTCAATGCGCTGACGCGTGTGATCCGGCAGATCAACCGGCGAGGTGAAAGGTGTCTGGCGTTGGTCGATGGGGTTAGCGAAAAGTCCGATGACGATGGAGGTGACCGAGACGCGGAGCGGGCCAGCCGGTGGTTTCGGGTTATCACGCTGCGCAGTGGTTGTGCGGTGGTTTGAGACTGGAAGCCCGATCATAAGAAGTCCTCAACAGCAGCGGATATAGGCAGGAAATTCCGCGCAATGGAAAATGGAAGACACTTTTCTTACGTGGCAACCAGCGCTGTTAGGTTCCTTTTGAATTCCCCTATAGATCTATCTAGGGAGGCGTCGCAGTTTCAGGCGAGGTTCTGCTCAGTCAGTCGCTGCACCGCCAGGCGACGGTAGTGGGAAGGGGTCATGCCCTTGAGTTGCTGGAAGCGCCGGTTGAAGTTGGAGATATTGTTGAAGCCCGACTCGAAACACACATCCGTCACGGCTTTATCCCCATCGGCCAACAACTCGCAGGATTTGCTGATACGCAACCGGTTGACGAACTCGATGAATGTGCGCCCGGTGGCCTGTTTGAACACGCGAGAGAAGTAAGTGGGCTTCATGCCCAAGTATTCCGCCACTTCTTCGAGCGGCAACTCCCGCGCGTAGTGGGCGAAAATGTAGTCTACGGCGCGGTTGGTGCGGTCGATGCTGTGTTCATCGGCCAGTTGCGGCGTGGTCACACCGGAAAGCAGTTGGTAGTCCTCACAGGCGCTCAACACGTCCAGCAGGATAAAGAAGTGCCCCAGGCGCGCCATGCCTTGGGCGTCCTCGATGCGTTGCATCAAGGTCATGGCCTGGGCGATGGTCTTTTTGCAGCGAAACTCGATGCCGGACTGTGCCCGCTCCAGCAGCGGCGCCAGGCTTTTGAGTTCGGCGAAGATGTGGCTGCCGTGCTCGAACAGCTCATCGGTGAAGTTCACCAGCATGTCGCGCTTGGGCACCACCTCGTCTTCCTCCACCTGGCTGATCCAGTTATGGGGCAGGTTGGGGCCGGTGAGGAACAGGCTTTCCGGGTAGAAGTTGCCGATGTAGTCACCGATAAACACCTTGCCGGAGCTGGCGACGATCAGGTGCAGCTCGTATTCCTTGTGGAAGTGCCAGCGCACCAGCGGGCAAGGGAAACCGTGTTGGCGATAAATAATGGACAGGCCGTTGTGGTCGTCCATCAGTTCGTAGGAAGGGTCGGTGATGCGCGTTGCTCGGGTCATGCTGCCGTCGCTTTATTGTGGTTGCTGCGTAGGATAATGCCCCCTTGCGCACGACCTCGCCAGCGTCGATGTTTATACGTTGCGGTTTTTTGCCTCGATCCACTGGGACATGTATTGCGTACTTTTGTGGGCATGGTGGCGCAGCATGCTGCCGGTGAAGTTATCGCGGCGATGGGCCGAAAGGCGCCCGCGGCACTGCTCCAGGCAGGCCACCAGCGCCGGGCCATGGATGTTCTGGTCATACCGTCTGGCCAGCAGTCGGCGACCGTCCTCCTGGGCCTGGTTCCAGCGTTCACAGTCTTGATACAGGGCCACCGCGGCTGCCGCGAGGGCCGGGGCGCTTTGTTCCACGGCACCAGGCCACGGCTGTTCATCCCCCATGGCCTCGGCACCGATCGGCGTGGTGACGTTTGGCGTGCCGCACAGCATCGCATCCGCCAGCTTGCCCTTGATCCCGGCGCCGAATCGCAAGGGTGCCAGGCAGATGCGCGCCGCGGACATCACTTGCAGGGCGTCTTCGGCCCAGTTCATTACATGAAAGCCCTGCGCCGGGTTGTGCAGGGCCGTGGCTTTGGGCGGGGTGTAGGCGCCATAAATGTGCAGTTGCGCTCCCGGGAGTTGCTGGCGGATCAGCGGCCACAGGCTGTTCTTCATCCACAGCACCGCATCCCAGTTGGGGGCGTGGCGGAAGTTGCCGATGCTGAGGAAATGGGCGCGGTCTTCAAATGGCGCGAAGGGCTCGGTCGGCGGTTCCAGCATCAGCGGGCACCAGTGGAGCAGGGCGGCGGGCACCTTGAACTGCTCGGTGAGCAGGCGTGCCTCTGCGTCGGAGATCATCAGGCTGATGTCACAGCGATAAATCGCGGCGATTTCGCGCTTGGCAATGTCAGTGTCGGCCATTAGCCGGAATTCTTCGTCCAGGGCCAAATTGAACAGGGCGCTGAAGTCGTTACTGTCTGGATGCGTCCTCAGGTGGTCCTTGAGGTGCTGGTGCCGGACATCGCGCAGGCTTTGCAGGTCGCTGGTTTCCAGGACGCGAAGGGCATCGGGGCATTGTTTCTCGACACGCCAGCCAAACTGCTCTTCCATCATGAAGCGGTCGAACAGCACGATATCCGGGGCGAGTTCGCGGATAAAATCATCGAAACTGCTGTTATTGAGTTCGATTAGGCATTCGGCGATGCCCAGCGCGGGCAAATCGGCCTTGTGCTCGCCGATGGTTGCGGGGCTGCTGAAGGTTATGTCCCAACCTTGTGTCAGAAAGCTCTCAAGAATCTGCATCATATGCCCGCCTGCGGCCGAGGAACGCGGCTCCGGCCAGACATAACCAATGACCAGGACTTTGGTGGCAGGCTGATTCATCAACAACAGGTTCCTTGAAGGGCAGGGCGATCGGCGCGCAATTAAACCATAACCGGCGGCATGAGAATTTATGTCTGGCGGTAGGTAGCCATCGCACTTTGTGGTTAACTTCCGCCTCTCGAATTCGTTTCATCAAACCCAGCATAAGGATTCTGTTCATGGCTCAAGTCACCCTTCGTGGTAATCCTGTCCAGGTTGAAGGCGAACTGCCGAAAACCGGCTCCACCGCTCCTGAATTCAGCCTGGTTGCTGTCGACCTGTCGCAAGCGACCCTGGAAACCTTCGCCGGCAAGCGCAAGGTTCTGAACATCTTCCCAAGCGTTGATACCCCGACCTGCGCGACCTCGGTACGCAAGTTCAACGCCCAGGCCAACGACCTGAGCAACACGGTCGTGCTGTGCATTTCCTCTGATCTGCCGTTTGCCCAGAAGCGTTTCTGCGGCACCGAAGGCCTGGACAATGTGCTGAGCCTGTCGGACTTCCGCAACGCCGACTTCGCTGTCGACTACGGCGTTTCCCTCGCCGACGGCCCACTGCAGGGCCTGACCGCCCGCGCCGTGGTGGTACTGGACGAGAACAACACTGTGCTGCACAGCGAGCTGGTTGCGGAAATCGGCCAGGAGCCGAACTACGAAGCAGCCCTGGCTGTTTTGAAGTAACTGTTTCGGTACGTTACTGTCGTTTTGCAGTAACACGCGTGATGCATGATTGCGGCCTGGCCTAGTCCAGGCCGTTTTTATTTGTGTCTCAACTGCTTAGCGAAATAGCGGGCAGACTAAGATCAGAAGTTAAAAGTTGTAAGCCCAAGGTAAATAGCCGGTAAAGGCGCTTTTCTAAATGCGCCCCAGTGCTTATCTTTCAGCCTCCCAAAGAAGAAGCTCTCGCGCCCAATGGTTGATCACTCCATGCAATCCTCCCCCCGTAAGTCCCGCCGCTGGCTGTTCGGCCTGCTTGTGCTGCTGGTTATCGCCGGCCTGTGCTGGAAGTTCTGGCCCGGCAGCCATAAGGATGGCGCCGAAAAGCCCGCGGGCCATGCCGGCAAGACGGGGATGATGCGCCCGGGGTTCGGCGGCTCCGTCGGCCCGGTACCGGTGCGCGTGGCGCCCGCCGTGCTGGGGGAGTTCCCGGTGTACTACAAGGCGCTGGGCACGGTGACCGCGCTCAACACCATCAATGTGCGCAGCCGGGTAGGCGGCGAGCTGGTGAAGATTGCCTTTGAGGAAGGCCAGATGGTCAAGGCCGGCGACCTGCTCGCCGAGATCGACCCGCGCAGCTACCAGAACGCCTTGCTCCAGGCCCAGGGCACGCTGATGCAGAACCAGGCTCAGTTGAAGAACGCCCAGGTCGATGTGCAGCGTTACCGCGACCTGTACGCCCAGGACAGCATCGCCAAGCAGACCCTGGACACCGCCGAAGCGCTGGTCCTGCAATACCAGGGCACGGTCAAGACCAACCAGGGCGCGGTGGATGACGCCAAGCTCAACCTCGAATTCACCAAGATCCGCGCACCGATCAGCGGCCGCGTGGGCCTGCGCCAGGTCGACGTAGGCAACCTGGTGGCGGCCAACGACACCACCTCACTCGCGGTGATCACCCAGACACAACCGATCAGCGTGGCCTTCACCCTGCCGGAAAACACCCTGGAAACCGTGCTCACCCGCTACCACGCCGGCAACAAGCTGCCTGTAGAGGCCTGGGACCGTGGCGACGTGAAGAAGCAGGCCACCGGCGTGCTGCAAAGCCTGGACAACCAGATAGACGTCACCACCGGCACCCTGAAGTTCAAGGCGCGTTTCGATAACAAGGACCAGGCGCTGTTCCCCAACCAGTTCGTCAATGTGCACTTGCTGGCCGATACCCTGCATAACGTGGTGCTGGCGCCGTCGGCGGCGATCCAGTTTGGCAACACCGGAACCTTCGTCTACGTGCTGGACGGTGACAAGAAGGTCAAGATGCAGCCCCTGGTGGTCGGTGATTCCGATGGCGACAACACGGTGATCAAAGAGGGCCTCAAGGCTGGCGACCGCGTGGTGTTGGAAGGCACCGACCGCTTGAAGGACGGCAGCGAGATCGAAGTGGTCAACGACAGCAGCGAAGTGCCGACCACCCCGACCGAACACCTGCAAGGCAAGCCTGCGGCTAAAGGGGAGACCGGTGCCACCGCCGGCAAGGCGCAAAAGGTCGGTTCATGAACCTGTCGCGGCTGTTTATCCTTCGCCCGGTCGCCACTACGCTGAGCATGCTGGCCATTGTCCTGGCCGGCATCATCGCGTACCGCTTGTTGCCGGTGTCGGCCTTGCCCCAGGTGGATTACCCGACGATCCGGGTGATGACCCTGTACCCCGGGGCCAGCCCGGACGTGATGACCAGTGCGGTCACCGCACCGCTGGAGCGCCAGTTCGGGCAAATGCCCGGCCTCACACAGATGGCCTCCACCAGTTCCGGCGGAGCGTCGGTGCTGACCCTGCGTTTCAACCTCGACATCAATATGGATGTCGCCGAGCAGCAGGTGCAGGCCGCGATCAACGCGGCCACCAACCTGCTGCCCAAGGACCTGCCGGCGCCGCCGGTGTACAACAAGGTCAACCCGGCGGACACCCCGGTGCTGACCCTGGCGATCACCTCCAAGACCATGCTGCTGCCCAAGCTCAATGATCTGGTGGATACGCGGATGGCGCAGAAAATCGCGCAGATCAGCGGCGTCGGCATGGTCAGCATCGCCGGCGGCCAGCGCCAGGCGGTGCGCATCAAGGTCAACCCCGAGGCCCTGGCGGCCAACGGCTTGAACCTGTCCGATGTGCGCACGCTGATCGCCGCGTCCAACGTCAACCAGCCCAAGGGCAACTTCGACGGGCCGACCCGTGTGTCGATGCTCGATGCCAACGACCAGTTGGTCTCGCCCGCGCAATATGCCGAACTGATCCTGGCCTACAACAACGGCGCGCCATTGCGCCTCAAGGACGTGGCGCAGATCGTCGACGGCGCTGAAAATGAACGCCTTGCCGCCTGGGCCAATGAAAACCAGGCGGTGCTGCTGAACATCCAACGCCAGCCGGGTGCCAACGTGATCGAGGTGGTGGACCGCATCAAGGCATTGCTGCCCAGCATCACCGACAACCTGCCGGCCGGCCTCGATGTGACGGTGCTCACCGACCGTACCCAGACCATCCGCGCCTCGGTCAAGGATGTGCAACACGAATTGCTCATCGCCATCGCCCTGGTGGTCATGGTGACGTTCCTGTTCCTGCGCCGGGTCAGTGCCACGATCATCCCGTCCATCGCCGTGCCGCTGTCGCTGGTGGGCACCTTTGGCGTGATGTACCTGGCCGGATTCTCCATCAACAACCTGACGCTGATGGCGCTGACCATCGCCACCGGGTTCGTGGTGGATGACGCGATCGTGATGCTGGAGAACATTTCCCGCTATATCGAGGAAGGCGAAACACCATTGGCCGCCGCCCTCAAGGGCGCCAAGCAGATCGGTTTCACCCTGATTTCCCTGACGCTGTCGCTGATTGCAGTGTTGATCCCGCTGCTGTTCATGGCCGACGTGGTCGGGCGCCTGTTCCGTGAGTTCGCCATTACCCTGGCGGTGGCGATCCTGATTTCCCTGGTGGTGTCCCTGACCC
Organism: Pseudomonas sp. NFPP04; assembly: GCF_900113815.1. Classification (NCBI taxonomy): domain Bacteria; kingdom Pseudomonadati; phylum Pseudomonadota; class Gammaproteobacteria; order Pseudomonadales; family Pseudomonadaceae; genus Pseudomonas; species Pseudomonas sp. NFPP04. Next base: position 157,751 of record NZ_FOQS01000013.1, read on the forward strand.
TCACGCCGATGATGTGCGCACGCTTGCTCAAGCGTGAGCCAAAAGAGGAAGAGCAGGGGCGTTTCTACAAGGCCAGCGGTGCCTGGATCGATTGGTTGATTGCGCGTTACGGGAGCATGTTGCAGTGGGTGCTCAAGCACCAGCCACTGACCCTGCTGGTGGCCATCGCCACCCTGGGACTCACTGTATTCCTGTATCTGGTGGTGCCCAAGGGGTTCTTCCCGGTGCAGGATACCGGCGTAATCCAGGGCATTTCCGAAGCACCGCAGTCGATTTCCTTTGCCGCCATGAGCCAGCGCCAGCAGGAGCTGGCCAAGATCATCCTGGCCGATCCGGCGGTGGAAAGCCTGTCGTCGTATATTGGTGTGGACGGCGATAACGCTACCCTCAACAGCGGGCGCCTGTTGATCAACCTCAAGGCCCACGGCCAGCGTGACTTGAGCGCAGCCCAGGTGATCACCCGTTTGCAGCCGCAGATCGACAAGCTGGTGGGCATCCGCCTGTTCATGCAGCCGGTGCAGGACCTGACCATCGAAGACCGTGTGAGCCGTACCCAGTACCAGTTCAGCATGTCCTCGCCGGACGCCGAGCTGCTGGCGCTGTGGAGCGACAAGCTGGTGCATGCGCTCAGCCAGTTGCCGGAACTCACTGATGTGGCCAGCGATCTGCAGGACAAAGGCCTGCAGGTGTACCTGGTGATCGACCGCGATGCGGCCTCGCGGCTGGGCGTGAGCGTATCGACCATCACCGACGCCCTGTACGACGCCTTCGGCCAGCGGCAGATTTCCACCATCTACACCCAGGCCAGCCAGTACCGCGTGGTGTTGCAGGCCCAGTCCGGCGAGACACTCGGGCCGGACGCGCTGAACCAGATCCACGTGAAAACCACCGATGGCGGCCAGGTGCGCTTGTCCAGCCTGGCCCATGTGGAACAGCGTCAGGCGCAGTTGGCGATTGCCCATATCGGCCAGTTCCCGGCGGTGATGATGTCGTTCAACCTGGCCCCCGGCGTCGCGCTGGGCAAAGGCGTGGAGCTGATCAACCAGACCCAGAAAGATATCGGCATGCCGGTGGGCGTGCAGACTCAGTTCCAGGGCGCAGCCCAGGCGTTCGAAGCGTCGCTGTCGAGCACCTTGCTGCTGATCCTGGCGGCGGTGGTCACCATGTACATCGTGCTCGGTGTGCTCTACGAGAGCTATATCCACCCGATCACCATTCTCTCGACCTTGCCATCGGCGGCGGTGGGAGCCTTGCTGGCCTTGCTGCTCAGCGGCAATGACCTGGGCATGATCGCGATCATCGGCATCATTCTGTTGATCGGTATCGTCAAGAAGAACGCGATCATGATGATCGACTTCGCCCTCGACGCTGAACGCAACCAGGGCCTCGACCCGCAGACCGCCATTTACCAGGCGGCCCTGCTGCGCTTCCGGCCGATCCTGATGACCACCCTGGCGGCGTTGTTCGGCGCGGTGCCGTTGATGCTGGCCACCGGTTCCGGCGCGGAATTGCGCCAACCGCTGGGCCTGGTGATGGTCGGCGGTCTGCTGGTGAGCCAGGTGTTGACGCTGTTCACCACCCCGGTGATCTACCTGTACTTCGATCGCCTTGGCCGCCGCTGGCGCAAAGAGCCGCAAAGCCTGGAGCCGGTTGAGTCATGAACCTGTCCGGACCTTTCATCCGCCGGCCGGTCGCGACCATGCTGCTGAGCCTGGCGATCCTGTTGCTCGGCGGTGTCAGCTTCAACCTGCTGCCGGTATCGCCACTGCCGCAGATCGATTTTCCGGTGATCGTGGTATCGGCCAGCTTGCCCGGCGCCAGCCCCGAAGTGATGGCGTCTACCGTGGCCACGCCGCTGGAGCGTTCGTTCGGCGCGATTGCCGGCATCACCACCATGAGCAGTTCGTCGAGCCAGGGCTCCACCCGGGTGATCCTCGCGTTCGATTCCGACCGCGACATCAACGGCGCGGCGCGGGAAGTGCAGGCGGCGATCAACGCCTCGCGCAACCTGCTGCCCAGCGGTATGCGCAGCATGCCCACCTACAAGAAGATCAACCCGTCCCAGGCGCCGATCATGGTGCTGTCGCTGACCTCGGACGTGTTGCAGAAGGGCCAGTTGTACGACCTGGCCTCGACCATTCTTTCCCAGAGCCTCTCGCAGGTTCCGGGTGTGGGCGAAGTGCAGATCGGCGGCAGCTCCCTGCCGGCCGTGCGCATCGAGCTGGAGCCCAAGGCTCTCGACCAGTACGGCGTGGCCCTCGATGATGTGCGCAACACCATCGCCAACGCCAACCAGCGCCGGCCCAAGGGCTCGCTGGAAGACAATGAGCGTAACTGGCAGATCCAGGCCAACGACCAGTTGGAAAAGGCCAAGGACTACGAGCCGCTGCTGATTCGCTACCAGAACGGGGCTGCCCTGCGCCTTGGGGATGTGGCCAAGATCAGCGACGGTGTGGAAGACCGCTATAACAGCGGCTTCTTCAATAACGACTCGGCGGTACTGCTGGTGATCAACCGCCAGTCCGGTGCCAACATCATCGAGACGGTGCGGCAGATCAAGGCGCAGTTGCCGGCGTTGCAGGCGGTGCTACCGTCCAGCGTCAAGCTGAGCCTGGCCATGGACCGCTCGCCGGTGATCACCGCCACCTTGCATGAAGCCGAGATGACCTTGCTGATTGCCGTGGGGCTGGTGATCCTGGTGGTGTACCTGTTCCTGGGGAATTTCCGCGCCTCGCTGATCCCGACCCTGGCGGTGCCGGTGTCGCTGGTGGGCACCTTTGCGGTGATGTACCTGTACGGGTTCTCGTTGAACAACTTCTCGCTGATGGCGTTGATCCTGGCCACCGGCCTGGTGGTGGACGATGCCATCGTAGTGCTGGAGAACATCTCCCGGCACATCGACGAAGGCGTGCCGCCGATGAAGGCGGCGTATCTGGGCGCACAGGAAGTCGGCTTTACCTTGCTGTCGATGAACGTGTCGCTGGTGGCGGTGTTCCTGTCCATCCTGTTCATGGGCGGGATTGTCACCAACCTGTTCCGCGAGTTTTCCATCACCCTGTCGGCGGCGATCATTGTGTCGTTGATTGTCTCGCTGACCCTGACCCCGATGCTCTGCGCGCGCTGGCTGAAACCCCACGTCAAAACGCAGATGACCGGTTTGCAACGCTGGAGCCAGAAGATCAACGACCGCATGGTCGCCGGCTACGCCACCAGCCTGGACTGGGTGCTGCGCCATCGGCGCCTGACCCTGCTCAGCCTGTTGCTGACCATCGGCATGAACGTGGCGCTGTACGTGGTGGTGCCGAAAACCTTCATGCCCCAGCAGGACACCGGCCAATTGATCGGTTTTGTGCGCGGTGACGACGGCCTGTCGTTCAGCGTGATGCAGCCGAAAATGGAGACCTTCCGCAAGGCGGTGCTCAAGGACCCGGCGGTGCTCAGCGTGGCCGGCTTCATCGGCGGCAACAACGGCACCAACAACGCGGTGATGCTGGTCCGCCTCAAGCCCATCAGCGAGCGCAAGGTCTCCGCCCAGGCGGTGATCGAGCGTCTGCGCAAGGATGTGCCGCTGGTGCCGGGCGGGCGTCTGTTCCTGATGGCCGACCAGGACCTGCAATTCGGCGGTAGCCGCGACCAGACCAGTGCGCAGTATTCCTACATCCTGCAAAGCGGCGACCTGGCGGCATTGCGCCTGTGGTACCCGAAAGTGGTCGCGGCCCTGCGCGAGTTGCCGGAACTCACCGCCATCGACGCCCGTGAAGGTCGGGGCGCGGCGCAGGTCACGTTGATTGTCGACCGCGACCAGGCCAAGCGCCTGGGGATCGACATGAACATGGTCACGGCCGTACTGAACAACGCCTACAGCCAGCGGCAGATTTCGACCATCTACGACAGCCTCAACCAGTATCAGGTGGTGATGGAGGTCAACCCGAAATATGCCCAGGACCCGATCACCCTCAACCAGATGCAGGTGATCACGTCCACGGGCGCACGGGTGCCGTTGTCGACCATCGCCCATTATGAGAACAGCCTGGCCGACGACCGCGTCAGCCACGAAGGCCAGTTCGCCTCGGAAGACATCGCCTTCGACATGGCGCCCGGCGTGACGGTGGAGCAGGGTACGGCCGCCATCGAACGGGCGATTGCCAAGGTCGGCTTGCCGGAAGACGTGATTGCCAAGATGGCCGGTACCGCCGATGCCTTCGCGGCCACGCAGAAGGGCCAGCCGTTCATGATCCTCGGCGCGCTGGTGGCGGTGTACCTGGTGTTGGGCATTCTGTACGAAAGCTACATTCACCCGCTGACCATTCTCTCGACCTTGCCCTCGGCGGGTGTCGGCGCCATGCTCGCCATTTACCTGACGGGAGGCGAGTTCAGCCTGATCTCCCTGCTGGGCCTGTTCCTGTTGATTGGGGTGGTGAAGAAAAACGCGATCCTGATGATCGACCTGGCGCTGCAGCTGGAACGCAATGACCGCATGGGGCCGCTCGAATCGATTCGCAGTGCCTGCCTGCTGCGCTTGCGCCCGATCCTGATGACCACCCTGGCAGCAATCCTCGGCGCCTTGCCGTTGCTGCTGGGTGCGGGCGATGGCGCGGAAATGCGCCGTCCCCTGGGCCTGACCATTATCGGTGGCCTGGTGTTCAGCCAGGTCCTGACCCTTTACACCACCCCGGTGGTTTACCTTTATCTCGACCGCGCGCGCCACCGCTTCAACGCCTGGCGCGGCGTGCGGACCGATGCTGCCCTGGACACTGCGCTATGACCGATTCAACCTTTGCCCGATTGGCCCTGTTCCGGGGTTCCCGCGTGGCGAGCCTGGTGCTCTGCGGCGTGTTGCTCAGCGCCTGCGCCGTCGGCCCCGACTACAAACGCCCGGAAGTGGTCGAGCCGGCGCAATTCAAGGAAGCCAAGGGTTGGCGCCAGGCCACCCCCAGTGATTCCCTGGCCCGTGGTGCCTGGTGGGAGTTGTACGGCGACCGCCAGCTCAATGAGCTGGTGCTGCGCCTGAACAGTTCCAACCAGACCGTGGCCCAGGCCGAAGCGCGCTTTCGCCAGGCCCAGGCACTGGTGCGCAGTTCCCGTGGGGCGTTTTACCCCACCGTCGACCTGAGCGCCGGGAAAACTCGGGCCAGCCAGGGCACCGGCAGCAGCAGCGCCAGCCTGAGCAGTTCCAGCAGCGGTATCCGCGACACCCTCAATGCGCAGTTGGGCGTGAGCTGGGAAGCGGACATCTGGGGCAAGCTGCGCCGGGGCCTGGAAGCCAATGAGGCCAGTGCCGAAGCCAGCTCGGCGGACCTGGCGGCGATGCGCCTGAGCCAGCAGTCGGAACTGGTGCAAAGCTACCTGCAACTGCGCGTCATGGATGAACAGACGCGCCTGCTGCAAGCGACCCTGGAGACTTATCAGCGCTCCCTGCAAATGACCGAAAACCAGTACCGCGCCGGTGTTTCCGGCAAGGACGCGGTGGCCCAGGCGCAGACCCAGCTCAAGACCACCCAGGCCAGCCTGATCGACCTGATCTGGCAGCGCGCCCAGCTGGAAAACGCGATTGCGGTACTGATTGGCGAGGCGCCGGCCAACTTCAACCTGGCGGTGAGCAAGGACATTCCGGCGCTGCCGCAGATCCCGGTGAGCCTGCCGTCGCAACTGCTTGAGCGTCGCCCGGACATCGCCTCGGCCGAACGCTCGGTGATCGCCGCCAACGCCAATATCGGCGTGGCCAAGGCCGCCTACTACCCGGACCTGACCCTGAGCCTGGCCGGTGGTTACTCCAGCAGCACGTACGCCGACTGGATCAGCCTGCCGAACCGCTTCTGGTCGGTAGGGCCCAAGCTGGCCATGACGCTGTTCGATGGTGGCCAGCGCTCGGCGGAAGTCGACCGTACCGTAGCCTCCTATGACGAGACGGTGGCCAAGTACCGCCAGACCGTGCTGGATGGTTTCCGCGAAGTGGAAAACTACATGGTGCAGCTCAAGGTGCTGGAGGACGAGGCGGTGGTCAGCAACGAAGCGCTGGCGGCAGCGCGTGAGTCGCTGCGCCTGACCCAGAACCAGTACAAGGCCGGGCTGATTGCCTACCTGGATGTGGTCACTGTGCAGGCCACGGCCCTGAGCAACGAGCGCACGGTGCTGACCTTGCTGCAGACGCGCCTGGTGGCCAGTGTGCAATTGATCGCCGCGTTGGGCGGTGGCTGGGATGGACAGACACCGATCGCCGACAAAAACTGAAGATCAACTCGATCCAATGGGTGGGCTTGCTGTGATGAACAGGCGTGTTGAGGTTGGCGGGCCCGCTCACCGCAATAAGCCCGCTCACCAAGTCCCACTGCCATATTTGGCCTCAACAAATCCTCGTTTTGAGTCATCCGATTGGCGTCAAAATGCCACTAATGGCGCTCTGATAATTAATCAAGTACTCAAGAATTATTCTCGCTACAATCGCCCGCTTTGCCATTTCGCACGGGCCTTTCGGGCTCGCTGTGCACGAGAAGTCCCATGCTCATCGGTAGTTACTCGCCCTCGCTGGTCGTGATCTCACTGTTCGTTGCGATCCTCGCTTCTTACACCGCGCTGGACCTTTCTGGCCGCATCGCCACCGCCAAGGGGCGCGCCGTTTACTTATGGATCACTGGCGGATCCATGGCGATGGGGGTGGGGGTGTGGTCCATGCACTTCATCGGCATGCTGGCTTTGCGCTTGCCGTTTACCCTGGGCTTCGACCTGGGGATTACCGCGCTGTCGTTGCTGATTGCGGTGCTGTCCAGCGGCTTTGCCTTGTGGCTGGTCAGCCAACCGCGCCTGCCGGCCTGGCAGCTGGGGTTGGGGGCGCTGATCATGGGCACCGGCATTGCCAGCATGCACTACACCGGCATGGCGGCGATGCGCATGACGCCGGGCATCGATTACGACCCGACGCTGTTTGGCGCTTCGTTATTGATCGCGGTGGTGGCCTCCGGTGCAGCGTTGTGGATCGCCCATAATCTGCGCCGCAATACGCCGTATGTGCGCCTGGCCCGGGGTGGGGCGGCGGTGGTGATGGGTTTTGCCATCGTCGGTATGCATTACACCGGCATGGCAGCCGCACGCTTTGCCGATGAGAGCTTCTGCGGCGCGGCACTGAACGGTTTGAGCGGCAAGGGCCTGGATAACCTGGTGCTGGTTACCACCCTGGCGGTGCTGGCCATCGCTTTGCTGACGTCGTTGCTCGACGCACGCCTGGAAGCGCGCACAGCGGTTCTCGCCGACTCCCTGAGCCAGGCCAACCAGGAACTGACCCACCTGGCCCTGCACGACATGCTCACCGGCCTGCCCAACCGCACCTTGCTCGCCGACCGCATCCAGCAAGCCATGCAGGCGGTGAAAGAGCAGGGCGGCTGTTTTGCGCTGATGTTTATCGACCTGGACGGCTTCAAGCCGGTCAACGATGCTTTTGGCCACCATATGGGCGACCAGTTGCTGCGCGAAGTCGGCCAGCGCCTGCGTGAAGAGTTGCGCAGTCACGACACCCTGGCGCGCATCGGCGGCGATGAGTTCGTATTGCTGGTGCAACTGACCCAGCCGGACGATGCCCTCGGCCTGGCCGAGCGCCAGGTGGTGCTGATCAACCGCGCCTTCCAGGTGGCCGAACATGAGTTGAAGATCTCCGCCAGCGTGGGCATCGCCGTGTTCCCGGGCAACGGCAATAACCCCCAGGAATTGCTGATGAACGCCGACGCCGCGATGTACCACGCCAAGGGCATGGGCAAGAACGGCTACAGCTTCTTTGATGCGTCGATGAACACCAACGCGCGCAAGCAATTGCAGTTGTTGCAGGACCTGCGCAATGCGGTGGAACAGCAACAATTTCGCTTGTACTACCAGCCCAAGTACGATGCGGCCAGTGGCATTGCGGTGGGGGCCGAAGCGCTGTTGCGCTGGGAGCATCCACAACAGGGCCTGTTGTTGCCGGCGACGTTTATCGAATTGGCGGAAAAGACCGGGTTGATCATCCCCATCGGCGAATGGGTACTCGATGAAGCCTGTCGCCAAATGAGCCTGTGGTACGCCCAGGGCTACGAAGATTGGCGTATCGCCGTGAACCTGTCGGCGCTGCAGTTCTGCCACGCCGGGCTGGTCAAGAGCGTGGCTCAAGCCCTTGAGCGTCATCGCTTGCCAGCCAACAGCCTGACCCTGGAAATCACCGAGACCACCGCCATGAGCGACGCCGATGCGAGCATGACGGTGTTGCAGCAGTTGTCGGACATGGGCGTCGATCTTTCCATAGATGACTTCGGCACGGGTTATTCCAGCCTGATGTACCTCAAGCGCCTGCCGGCCAACGAGTTGAAGATCGACCGTGGGTTTGTACGCGACCTGGAGCACGACAGCGATGATGCCGCCATCGTCTCGGCCATTGTCGCCCTCGGCCAGGCCCTGGGCCTGCGTATTGTTGCCGAAGGGGTGGAAACCGATGTGCAACAGAACTTTCTCACGCGCCTGGGGTGTAACTCCCTGCAAGGTTACCTGCTGGGCCATCCGTTGCCGGCGGAAGGGTTCATGGTCGACATCCAGCGTGCCGAAGACACCTTGGCGCCTGACAAAAGCCGTGCATGACGGGTATTCTTGGATCCAGCCCTAAACATCAGGTTGAATCAGGAGACCGCACGCATGGACAAAGTCGTCATCATCACCGGGGGCAGCCGTGGGATCGGCGCCGAGACGGCGTTGCTGGCCGCTCGCCAGGGTTATCGCATCTGCATCAACTATCAGTCTGACGAAGAGGCTGCCCACCGTGTGCTCGAACAAGTCCGCGCCCTGGGCGCCCAGGCGATTACCGTGCGCGCCGACGTGAGCATTGAAGATGAAGTGATTGCACTGTTTCATCGCGTCGACACCGAACTGGGCCGCGTCACCGCACTGGTCAACAACGCCGGCACCGTGGGGCACAAATCCCGTGTGGATGAGATGTCCGAGTTCCGTATCCTGAAAATCATGAAGACCAATGTGCTGGGGCCGATCCTGTGTGCCAAGCACGCGGTGCTGCGCATGTCGCCCAAGCATGGCGGGCAGGGCGGCAGCATTGTCAACGTGTCGTCGGTGGCGGCGCGCCTGGGGTCGCCCGGCGAGTATGTCGACTACGCTGCGTCAAAGGGCGCGCTCGACTCCTTCACCATTGGTCTGTCAAAGGAAGTGGCGGGTGAGGGCATTCGCGTCAACGCGGTGCGTCCTGGCTATATCTACACCGACTTCCATGCCCTGAGCGGCGACCCGGACCGGGTCAGCAAACTCGAATCCGGTATCCCCATGGCCCGTGGCGGGCGCCCGGATGAGGTGGCGGAAGCGATTATCTGGCTGCTGTCGGATAAGGCTTCGTATGCCACCGGGACGTTCCTTGATTTGGGCGGTGGCCGTTAGACGGCGGTGCTATCGGGTCCGCAAATGGCGCAGTGCGTCATAGCCCTTTAATGAAAACGCCTGGAGCAGGCTGGCTTCCGAATTGTAAACGGTGCTGTAGCCATCGCTGTTGAAACCATCGATCTGTCCATTGCGGCTATGGCTACCGTTTAGATAGCGATCGTCCAGGTTATCGAGAAACCGCAACACTTGGTCCAGATAGTAGAGCGCATTGGCCCTGGCTTCCGGGTGCGGGTTGGCTTCGGTGAAGTCACCCACCTGGCGTTTCAGGTCATCAATCAAGTGGTAATTGTCGCGATTGTCCAAAAAATTCTTAAGTACAGGGCTCTGTTCGATAATCCTGTCTGCAGAACGGTGATCGCCGGCAGGGCGCCCCGTCGGGCCTGTCATCTCGCGTATTTGTTGCTGTTCTGCTGCACGCATGTAATGGGGGGGATCGGCAGTGGCTTGACGGACATGCTCATGGGAAAGTTCCGGGTCAAAATGGGGTAAACGCATTCTCCCTTGTGAGAAACTTGCGCTTCTTTATGTGGTTCCTTGTTTTATCGGGTTCCCGTTCAAAACGACCGCACAATCCGCCCCAACGTCTCCATCGCCTTTTCCAACGCCTCGGTCCACGGGCTGCCATAGTTCAGGCGAATGCAATTGCGAAAGCGCTGGGTCGCCGAGAAGATCGGCCCCGGCGCAATGCTGATGCCCTGCGCCAGGGCCATCTGGAACAGCTTCAGCGAGTCCGTCTGCTCCGGCAGTTCCAACCACAGGAAGTACCCGCCGGCCGGTTGGCTGACCCGCGTCTGTGCCGGAAAGTAGCGCGCGATGGCGGCCAGCATGGCGCTTTGCTGTTCTTCCAGGGCATAGCGCAATTTGCGCAGGTGCCGGTCGTAGCCGCCATGTTGCAGGTAATCGGCAATTGCGGCCTGGGCCGGCATTGAGGGGCATAGCGACGTCATCAGTTTCAAACGTTCGACCTTCTGCGCAAAACGCCCGGCCGCGACCCAGCCCACGCGATAGCCGGGGGCCAGGCTTTTGGCGAAGGAGCCGCAATGCATCACCAGGCCCTCAGTGTCGAAGGCCTTGGCCGGTTTGGGTGCCTGTTGCCCGTAATACAGCTCGGCGTACACGTCATCTTCGATCAGTGGCACCTGATGCTCGCGCAGCAGTTCCACCAGGGCCTGCTTCTTGGCTTCCGGCAGCGTCGCGCCCATGGGGTTCTGGAAGCTGGTCATGGTCCAGCAAGCCTTGATCGGGTAGCGCTGCAGGGATTGCGCCAGGGCGTTGAGGTCGATGCCGTCGCGCGGGTGCACGGGGATTTCCACGGCCTTGAGTTTCAAACGCTCCAACACTTGCAGGCACGCATAGAACGCCGGCGCTTCGATGGCCACCAGGTCACCCGGTTCGGTGACGGCTTGCAGGCACAGGTTGAGGGCTTCCAAGGCGCCATTGGTGATCAGCAGTTCCTCCATGGGCAGCATCAGGCCACCGACCATGTAGCGCAGGGCGATTTGCCGACGCAGTTGCGGGTTGCCCGGCGACATGTCGGTGACCACCAGGCGCGGGTCCATTTCGCGGCTGGCGCTGGCCAGGGACCGGGCCAGGCGCGGCAACGGGAACAGCATCGGGCTGGGGAACGCCGAGCCGAAGGGCACGGTGTTGGGGTCCTTGATCGAGTCGAGCACCGAGAACACCAGTTCGCTCACATCCACTTCGGTGGACTCATGCACCTGCTCGCTCACCACCGGCTCGGAAAACGGGCTGGGTGCGTGGGTGTTGACGAAGTAGCCGGAACGCGGCCGTGCCCGGATCAGGCCACGGCGTTCCAGCAGGTAGTAGGCCTGGAACACTGTCGACGGGCTGACGCCGTACGTCTGGCTGGCGTAGCGTACCGAAGGTACCCGCTGGCCGGGGCCGAGCACGCCGGAGCGGATCAGTTCTGCGATGTCGTCGGCGAATTTTTCGTAGCGTTTCATGGGGGCTCAATTAGCTTTTTACAGGTATTTTTCAGCGGTTCAGCGGCGCCACAAAGCGGCTGTCGGCAGCGCTATGGATCCACGGCTCATCCACATCCGAGACTTTGAAGCGCAAGGTCTGCGAGCTGCTCGTCGGTTTGTCCGCCAGCAATGCCACCGACACCGGCACATCGATGATTTCCCCCGGTGCCAGGCTGATCTCGGTCTTGCCCTGCAATTGGAAGCCGTCGGCGTCCACCAATTCCAGGCGGTAATCCTGGCGCTGCTGGGTCTTGTTGATCACCTTGAGGCTGTAGATGTTTTCAATCTGGCCCTGGGCGTTCTCGCGAAACATGCCACGGTCCTTGGTCACGTCCAGCGAGACCATGGGTCGTTCCACCAAGGCCACCACCAGGGCTGCGATCATCACCAGCAGCACCGCACTGTAGCCGATCAGGCGCGGCCGTAGCAGATGGGTCTTGCCGCCTTGCAGTTGATGTTCGCTGGTATAGCTCACCAGGCCGCGCGCGTAGCCCATCTTGTCCATGATCGAATCGCAGGCGTCGATGCACGCTGCACAACCGATGCACTCCATTTGCAGACCATCGCGGATGTCGATACCGGTAGGGCAAACCTGCACGCACAGTTGGCAGTCGATGCAATCGCCCAGGCCGACGTCGGCGGGTTTCACTTCACGTTTGCGCGGGCCACGGCGTTCGCCGCGAGCCACGTCGTAGGAAATGGTCAGGGTGTCCTTGTCGAACATCACGCTCTGGAACCGCGCATACGGGCACATGTGCATGCACACTGCTTCGCGCAACCAGCCGGCGTTGATGTAGGTGGCACCGGTAAAGAACAGCACCCAGAACAGGCTGACGCCGCCCATCTGCCAGGTCAGCAGTTCGCTGGCCAGGGGGCGGATCGGCGTGAAATAGCCGACAAAGGTCAGCCCGGTCAGCACACTGATGCCCAGCCACAAGGCGTGCTTGGCCGAGCGCCGCGCCAGTTTGTCCAGGCTCCAGGGCCCGGCATGCAGCTTGATGCGCTGGTTGCGTTCACCTTCGGTGACCTTTTCACACCACATGAACAGCCAGGTGAATGAACTCTGCGGGCAGGTGTAGCCGCACCACACACGGCCAGCGAACACGGTGATCGCAAACAGGCCGAAGGCGCAGATGATCAGCAAGGCCGACAGCAGGATGAAATCCTGGGGCCAGAAGGTCGCCCCGAAGATGTGGAATTTGCTTTCAGCCAAGTCCCACAGCACCGCTTGCCGGCCACCCCAGTTCAGCCACACGGTGCCGAAAAACGCCAGGAACAGAAAGCCTGCACCGCCTACGCGCAAGGTGCGGAACAGGCCGGTGAAACTGCGGGTATGAATCAGATTGTCGCTGGATTTGGCCTTCACCTTCTTCGGGTGTATGGGCTCAAAGGTTTCCACGGTGGGGATTCTTTCGCTCATGTCGTTCGCTCATCAGCCTCCATCAGGCCAATGAACTATGCGCGGGGGGCTGTTTGCATAACAGACTCAGGTAGCGTGATAAAAAGCGGATCAGATAGGCTGCGCGAGGTGTGCTGCGACAATGCGCTGCACCCCGTATCGCCTAGGGTGCAGCGCTATGACGGGTGTATTGATACAGATCAATCAAATCAGCGAACCAGGCTCTTCGGCCTTCACATGCTGGCGTCCATCGTGGGCTCCGGCGACCGTCAGCGCGTCGGCCTCGGCTTCAGTGATATAGATCCGCTCGGCGGCCAATTCCACGTAGGACATGGATTTTTCGGTGTCGGTCAGGACAGTGACCCGCGTCGCTGGCACGCTCTGTTCCTGGCGGTTGTCGTCGAGCATGAAGTAGCACAGTTGGTTGTCGATACGAATGGGCATGCCGATCTCCTTTCTCATGGGCTATGCAAGGTTAGGGGTAGGCAATGTGCAGGGGTTCCAGGCAACTGACTGGCGGTCGCCGCTGTCCATCCTTTACCAACAACGATAAAGGACGGCATCCATGGACGCCTGGTGGCATGAAGTGTGGCAAACCCTGCAGGCTGAATTCGCTGATATCGGCGACGCCAGGCAACTCACCCAGATCACCGTGCGCCTGCTGATCGCGGCGGTCCTGGGCGGCATCCTCGGCTTTGAGCGCGAGAGCAAGGGCAAGGCCGCCGGGGTGCGCACCCACATGCTGGTAGCAATGGGGGCCGCGTTATTTGTAATGGTGCCGCAGATGTCCGGCAATCAGGCGGATGCAATGAGCCGGGTGGTCCAGGGGGTAATTGCCGGGATCGGTTTCCTGGGCGCGGGCACCATCATCAAAGGCAAGGACGATGAAGAAGGGCATGTCAAAGGCCTGACCACCGCCGCCGGCCTGTGGATGACCGCTGCGATTGGGGTCTCGGCCGGGTTGGGCCGGGAATCGACAGCGGTACTCAGTACATTGCTGGCCTTGGCGGTGTTCAGCGTGATGCCCAGGCTTGTGCGTATGTTGGAGAAGTAGGCCTATGCTGGGCGGCCAGCCTCATAGCACCACATCGCTTGGTTGTAGTTGGCCTCGTACTTCCACTTCAAAGGTCGCGTGTCCTGCCCCGTAATTTATCATCAGCGTGCTGACGTTTTCTTTTGGGTCATAGTAAATGGCGCCTTCGCCAGCTATCAGCCCGTGTCCCATCCCCTGCTCGAGGACGGACTCGTTCAAGCGTACCGGCTTGCCGCCGGTTACTGTGCGTATACCCGACACATCAATCTTGTCCTTGCCGCTTTCGAAATCCATGATGGTATCGACGCCGTTGAACATGCTCGAATCAGTCGGACTGCCGTAGACAAATGTATCCGCGCCTTTCCCGCCCCACAGCTTGTCCCAGCCTCTGCCGCCATGAATAACGTCGTTACCGTCACCGCCTTCCAGGATGTTATTGGCGTCGTTACCCACGATCAAATCGTCGCCCTTGCCGCCTTTGGCGTTTTCGATGATGACGCCATTGGCGATAGAAAGGTTCCTGTCACGGCCATTGGCATTGGTGAAGGTGCCCGGCATCAGGCTGATCTTCTGGTCCTTTTTGTAACCGGAAAGATCCAGCGTGTCGTTGCCGCCGCCATCCCAGATGGTACCCCTGAGTTCATCCTTGTCGGACTTGAGCTTCAGGACGTCACGGTCGGCGTTCGAGTTGAAGCCGTAGACAGTGTCTCCCTTGCGCGTTTGATGGTTAGCGCCGTATCGGCTTTGAATCGCGGTGATGTCATCCATCAAGGGCATAGGTGTAGGGCTTCCATGTTGATATTTGCTCATGATGGTGTGTTTACGGGAGTCCTCCAAATAGCCAAGTTTGTTCTGTTCATATTTTTTTCCGTAGTTGCGTCCCGGGTGGGTCAAGCCAAGCGTGTGGCCGGCTTCATGCACCAACGTCGTCACGCCGCCCGGGCCTGAACTTTCCTTTTCTGTGGTCCAGACCTGTGCGCTTTGCTTTTCTTTTTTCGGCTGAATGGCGTGGGGGTTGAAGGGCGCGTGTTCACCTCTCGGGTTGCGCATGGTCTTAAAGTTTCCGAACTCGATATGGCCTTCGCTTTGCTCATTTCTTGGTCCTTCGACAAACTTGACGTTCGTCACATCTGCCCACTGGTTGAGTGCGTCGCGGGTTTTAGCCTTATTTGCTTCGGACACATCATTCACGCCCTGGTAGCGGCCGTACTCTTTTTTAGGTTTATCGGAGCCGGGTATGAACGAGTAGGTGACAACCGTGACACCATCACCGTTCTTGTCACGCCAACCTAAATGCGGACTTATCAAGCGCGGGATAGCTTCCTGCGAGGTTTTTGACTTCAGGCCATTTTTTTCAATATGCCCACCGCGGTCATCGCGGTGCTTGAAGTCGTCGACCTGTTGGTAGGTGGCACTACCGTGGGGGGAAATGGCGCTGATCGGCATGGGGGTTCCTATTCAAAATCGTGAGCCCAGAGTTTGCTCGCGTTGAATAGGCTGCGTACTAAGCACTTTCCGAAAGTCGTGAGAGATGTTTACCGACATTTCTGTAGGGCGATGTGGCTGTGCAGTGCATTTGCGCACTGCACATGCTTGATTACACGATCACCGGTGGCATTGTCGTGGGGGGTTCCTCGACGGGCGGTGGCTGATGCTCCGGCGGTTCCTTTTCCGGAATCGGTTCCGGTTCGGTGGGTGGCAGGGTGGGGTTGTCGATATTCGGGTCCGGGGTTTCAGCCGGGATCGGGATATTCATCGGTGTGGCCTCCTTTGTGCTTTGCTCTATCGGTGGACAGCTGCCAGGGCGAATTGATTCCCCGCCCAATGGCAGCACATCCACCTGAACTTTTAACCAGCGTGCAGGCTCGGACCTATACGGCGCTGCTCAGGGAGAGCTCAGCCGTATCGCAATTTCGGATCAAGCAAAGAGCGTCCACAGGGCGTAAGGGGAAGATGCTCGATGACTGCTGAAACACAGGTTCCAGACACCTCCATATTGCCGCTGTCCCAGGCGCTGTTGCTGCCCCGGATCGCGATCGAAAGCACCACCCCCGTGATCGACGGCGGCGAATTTGCCGTCAAAGCCGTGGTCGGCCAGCGGGTCAACGTCACCAGCAAAGTGTTTGCCGACGGCCATGACAAGCTCGCCGTGCTGATCCGCTGGCGCCCGCTGCAGGACGAAAGCTGGCACAGCGTGGTCATGACCGACGTGGGCAACAACGGCTGGGAAGGCGCCTTTACCGTGACCCAGCAAGGCCCCCACGAATACTGCATCGAAGCCTGGATCGATACCTTCGCCAGCTTCTGTTACGAGCTGCGCAAGAAGCACGAGGCCGGCGTGCCGGTCAGCCTGGAGTTGCAGGAAGGCCGCAGCCTGGTGCTGCAGGCCGCCGAACGCAGTGACAATGAACTTCGCGACCGCCTGATGCTGCTGCATCATGAACTCTCTGGCCTGCTGGAAACCGAGCAGGTTGCGCAGTTCCTGCACGAAGACAGTGCACATTTGATGACACAGGCTGATCACCGTGCCTACCTGAGCATCAGCACGGTTTACCCGATCGATGTGGAACGTGAGGCGGCACTGTTCGCCAGTTGGTACGAGCTGTTCCCGCGCTCGATCACTGACGATCCCGCACGGCACGGCACGTTCAATGACGTGCATTCGCGCCTGTCGATGATCCATGACATGGGCTTCGACGTGCTGTATTTCCCGCCTATCCACCCCATCGGGCGCAGCCACCGCAAAGGCAAGAACAACTCGCTGACCGCCGGTCCCGATGATCCGGGCAGCCCGTATGCAATCGGCAGCGAAGAGGGCGGCCACGAAGCCATCCACCCGCAACTGGGCAGCCGCGACGACTTCCGCCGCCTGGTCCAGGCCGCCGCCGAACACGGCCTGGAAATCGCCCTGGACTTCGCCATCCAGTGTTCCCAGGACCACCCATGGCTCAAAGAGCATCCGGGCTGGTTCAACTGGCGCCCGGACGGCACGATCAAGTACGCGGAAAACCCGCCGAAAAAGTATCAGGACATCGTCAACGTCGACTTCTATGCGGCGGATGCCATCCCAGGCCTGTGGACCGAGCTGCGCGATATCGTGGTGGGCTGGGTGGAAGAGGGTGTGAAGACTTTTCGCGTCGACAACCCCCACACCAAGCCGCTGCCGTTCTGGCAATGGTTGATCAGCGACGTACGGTCCAGGTACCCGGAGGTGATCTTCCTCGCCGAGGCGTTCACCACGCCGGCGATGATGGCGCGCCTGGGCAAGGTCGGCTACTCCCAGAGCTACACCTACTTCACCTGGCGCAATACCAAGGCCGAATTGAGCGAATACCTGACGCAGTTGAATGAATCGCCATGGCGTGAGTGCTATCGGCCGAATTTCTTCGTCAACACGCCGGACATCAACCCTGGCTTCCTGCATGAGTCAGGACGCCCGGGCTTTTTGATCCGCGCCGCGCTGGCAACCATGGGCTCGGGCCTGTGGGGCATGTATTCGGGTTTCGAGCTGTGTGAAGCGGCCCCGGTGCCCGGCAAAGAGGAATACCTGGATTCGGAGAAATACGAAATCCGCCCTCGGGATTTCACCGCCCCCGGCAACATCATCGCCGAGATCGCCCAGCTCAACCGCATTCGTCGGCAGAACCCGGCACTGCAAACGCATTTGGGGCTGAAGCTCTACAACGCCTGGAACGACAACATCCTGTATTTCGGCAAGCGCAGCGAGGATGGCAGCAACTTCATTCTGGTGGCGGTCAACCTCGACCCTTACAACGCCCAGGAAGCCAATTTCGAGTTGCCGCTGTGGGAGTTGGGGTTGCCGGACGATGCCCAGACCCAGGGCGAAGACTTGATGAATGGCCATCGCTGGACCTGGTATGGCAAGCACCAGTGGACACGGCTGGAGCCGCAGATGCCGTTCGGGATCTGGCGTATCACCACCTCTTAAACCCTGCGCGAGACAAATGTGGGAGAGGGCTCGCCCCCGATAGCAGTGTGTCAGCCACCGCTTCATCAACTGACACACCTTCATCGGGTGCAGGTCGAATCGTCGCACCGCCTCTCCCACATTGACCGAGTGGTTCAAGTATTTCAGGAGCTTCCAATGGCGAAGAAACCCAACGCTGCCACCTTCATCAAAGACCCGCTCTGGTATAAGGACGCGGTGATCTACCAGGTTCATGTCAAATCCTATTTCGACTCCAACAATGACGGTATCGGCGACTTTCCCGGCCTGATCGCCAAGCTCGATTACATCGCCGACCTCGGCGTCAACACTATCTGGCTGCTGCCGTTCTACCCGTCGCCACGCCGCGACGATGGCTACGACATCGCTGAATACCGAGGCGTGCACAGTGACTACGGCACCATGGCCGACGCCAAGCGCTTTATCGCCGAGGCGCACAAGCGCGGTCTGCGGGTGATCACCGAGCTGGTGATCAACCACACCTCCGACCAGCACCCCTGGTTCCAGCGTGCGCGCAACGCCAAGCCCGGTTCGGCGGCGCGGGACTTCTACGTGTGGTCGGATGACGACCAGAAATACGACGGCACGCGCATCATCTTCCTCGACACCGAAAAATCCAACTGGACCTGGGACCCGGTCGCCGGCCAATACTTCTGGCACCGTTTCTACTCGCACCAGCCCGACCTCAACTTCGACAACCCGCAGGTCATGAAAGCCGTGC
Source organism: Pseudomonas sp. NFPP04 (assembly GCF_900113815.1). Classification (NCBI taxonomy): domain Bacteria; kingdom Pseudomonadati; phylum Pseudomonadota; class Gammaproteobacteria; order Pseudomonadales; family Pseudomonadaceae; genus Pseudomonas; species Pseudomonas sp. NFPP04. The sequence goes on from NZ_FOQS01000013.1 coordinate 176,255, forward strand.
TGTCGGTGATGCGTTACTGGCTGGACATGGGCATCGACGGCCTGCGCCTGGACGCGATCCCCTATTTGATCGAACGCGATGGGACCAACAACGAAAACCTGCCTGAGACTCACGACGTGCTCAAGCAGATCCGCGCCGAGATCGACGCCCATTACCCCGACCGCATGCTGCTGGCCGAAGCCAACCAGTGGCCGGAAGACACGCAACTCTACTTCGGTGACAAAAAGGGCGACGACGGCGACGAATGCCACATGGCCTTCCACTTTCCGTTGATGCCGCGCATGTACATGGCCCTGGCCCAGGAAGATCGCTTCCCGATCACCGATATCCTGCGCCAGACTCCGGAAATTCCCGCCAATTGCCAGTGGGCGATCTTCCTGCGCAACCATGATGAGCTGACCCTGGAAATGGTCACCGACAAAGAGCGCGACTACCTGTGGAACTACTACGCCGCCGACCGGCGTGCGCGGATCAACCTGGGCATTCGCCGGCGCCTGGCACCGTTGATGGAGCGCGATCGCCGCCGTGTCGAGTTGCTCAACAGTCTGTTGCTGTCGATGCCGGGCACGCCGACCTTGTACTACGGCGATGAAATCGGCATGGGCGATAACATCTACCTGGGTGACCGCGATGGGGTGCGCACGCCGATGCAGTGGTCCATCGACCGCAACGGCGGTTTCTCCCGCGCCGACCCGGCCAGCCTGGTACTGCCGCCGATCATGGACCCGCAATATGGCTATCAGTCGGTCAATGTGGAGACCCAGGCCCAGGACCCGCATTCGCTACTGAACTGGACCCGGCGCATGTTGGCGGTGCGCAAGCAGTCCAAGGCCTTTGGCCGGGGCAGCCTGAAAATGCTCTCGCCGAGCAACCGGCGCATCCTGGCCTATACCCGCGAATTCACCGGGGAGGACGGGCGCAACGAGATCATTTTGTGCGTGGCCAACGTGTCGCGCAGTGCCCAGGCGGCAGAGCTGGACCTGTCGGCGTTTGCCGGCATGGTGCCGGTGGAAATGCTCGGCGGTAATGCCTTCCCGCCCATCGGCCAGCTGAATTTCCTGCTGACCCTGGCGCCCTACGGCTTCTATTGGTTTGTGCTGGCGCCGGAAAACCAGATGCCCAGCTGGCATGTGGAACCGGCCCAGAGCATGCCCGACTTCACCACACTGGTATTGAAAAAACGCATGGAAGAACTGCTTGAAGAACCTTGCCGAGCGTCCCTGGAACAGACCGCTCTGCCGGCGTGGTTGCCCAAGCGCCGCTGGTTTGCTGGCAAGGACACGGCCATCGACAGCGTGCGCATTGCCTACGGTGCGCGTTTTGGCGACCCGCAGCATCCGGTGTTGCTCAGCGAGGTCGAAGTGACGGCCGCAGGCCAGGTCAGCCGCTACCAGCTACCGTTCGGTTTTCTCGGTGAAGACCAGTTCACCAGTGCCTTGCCCCAGCAATTGGCGCTGGCCCGCGTACGTCGGGTGCGCCAGGTCGGGTTGGTGACCGATGCCTTCAGCCTTGAACACTTTATTCGTGCGGTGATCCAGGGCTTGCAGGCGGGCACCGTGCTGGAGACCAGTGACGGTGAGCTGCGCTTTGCGGCCACACCGCACTTGGACAGGTTGCAACTGACGGATGAGTCCGAGGTGCGTTACTTGTCGGCCGAGCAATCCAACAGCTCGGTGGTGGTCGGTGAGAGCCTGGTGCTCAAGCTGATCCGCAAAGTCGCCTCCGGCGTGCACCCGGAACTGGAGATGAGTGCCTATCTGACGGCCGCGGGCTACCCCAATATTTCGCCACTGCTGGGATCGATGGCGCGCCACGACGCCGAGGGGCAGGACAACCTGCTGATGATTGCCCAGGGCTACCTGAGCAACCAGGGCGATGCCTGGAGCTGGACCCAGAACAACCTGGAGCGGGCGATCCGCGACGAACTGGCCGAGGCCATTTCCGAGCAGGAACAACACTACAACGCCCTGGGCGAGCTGGCGGATTTTGCCGGGCTGCTCGGCCAGCGCCTGGGCGAAATGCACCAGGTGCTCGGTGCAAAAACCACCGACAAGGCCTTTAAACCCGAAATCACCACGGCCAAGGACACCCAGGCCTGGGCCAAGGACGTCGGCGCACAACTGGAGCGTGCGCTGCACTTGCTCAAACTTCATCAAAGCCAGTTGAACCCGGCGGATCAAGCGCTGGTCAGTGATTTGCTGGCGCAGAAAAAAGCCATCGCCAGCCATGTGCAGGCTTTGGCGAAAGCCACGGCGGGCGGGTTGCGCATTCGCGTGCATGGTGACTTGCACCTGGGTCAAGTGCTGGTGGTGAAGGGCGATGCTTACCTGATCGACTTCGAAGGGGAGCCGGCGCGGCCATTGCATGAGCGACGTGGCAAGCACAGCCCCTATAAAGATGTGAGCGGCGTATTGCGCTCATTCGACTATGCGGCGGCGATGGCCCTGAATGTTCAAGGGGTGGATCACTCGCCCGAGGCGGACCAGGCGCGCAGACGCGTAACGGAACGTTACCTCAAGGAAGCACGGCAGGCCTTTATCCGGGCTTATCAGGCGGCGACGGCTACACTGGCGCATGACTGGCAGGATGCCAGAGGCCAGGACGCCGCGCTGACGTTGTTCAGCCTGGAGAAGGCCGCGTACGAAGTGGCCTACGAAGCGGAAAACCGCCCGACCTGGTTGCCGGTGCCCCTGCAAGGGTTGCACGGTTTACTGAGCGGGATTGCTTCTATAAAGGAAGCACCTATATCGAACACTGCACGCGGTGGGGAGACGTCATGAGTTTTACACATAAAGAACCGCTGCAACCGAAACTGACTGCATTGCCGGCGTCCAGGGACGTCGAAGCGCTGGTCCGCGCCGAACACCACGACCCGTTCTCGGTGCTGGGGCCGCACGATGATGAACACGGCGGCCAGTTTATCCGCGCATTCCTGCCCGAGGCCTTGAGTGTGCAAGTGCTGGCACGTGATGGCGGCGAGCAGCTGGGCAGCCTGGACGCGAGCCAGGTGCCGGGCCTGTTTGTCGGCCAGTTCAAGACCCGTCAGCCGTACCTGTTGAAAATCCAGTGGGCCGGTGGCGAACAGATCACCGAAGACCCGTACAGCTTCCAGCAACTGCTGCTGGGTGAAATGGACCTTTACCTGTTTGCCGAAGGCAATCACCGCGACCTCGGCAGTTGCCTGGGCGCCCAGGTGACCAGCGTCGACGGCGTGGCGGGCGTGCGCTTTGCCGTGTGGGCACCGAATGCGCGGCGGGTGTCGGTGGTGGGCGACTTCAATATCTGGGACGGTCGTCGCCATCCGATGCGCTTGCGCCATCCTTCCGGGGTGTGGGAGATCTTTATCCCTCGCCTGCAACCGGGGGCGGCCTACAAGTACGAGATTCTAGGTGCCCATGGGATCCTGCCGCTCAAGGCCGATCCGGTGGCGCTGGCCACCCAGTTGCCGCCCGACACAGCCTCCAAGGTGGCCGAACCGTTGCAAGTGGACTGGCAGGACCACGCCTGGATGCAATCGCGGGTCGACAAGCAAAAGACCACGGCACCCCTGTCGATCTATGAGCTGCACGTCGGCTCCTGGCAGTGCGAGTTGGACGAGGCAGGCGAAGTGGCCCGCCAATATAACTGGCGTGAACTGGCCGAGCGCCTGATTCCCTACGTGCAGCAATTGGGCTTCACCCACGTCGAGCTGATGCCGATCATGGAGCACCCGTTCGGCGGCTCCTGGGGCTACCAGGCGCTGTCGCAATTTGCGCCGACGGCGCGGTTCGGCTCTCCGCAGGATTTCGCCTACTTCGTCGATGCGCTGCACCAGGCCGATATCGGCGTGATCCTTGACTGGGTGCCGGCGCATTTTCCTACCGATACCCACGGCCTGGCGCAATTCGACGGCACTGCGCTGTACGAATATGCCAACCCGCTGGAAGGCTTCCACCAGGATTGGGACACACTGATCTACAACCTGGGCCGCACCGAGGTACACGGCTTCATGCTGGCTTCGGCGCTGCACTGGCTCAAACACTTCCACATCGACGGGCTGCGCGTGGATGCCGTGGCGTCCATGCTCTACCGCGACTATTCGCGCAAGGCCGGCGAGTGGGTGCCGAACCGCCATGGCGGCCGCGAGAACCTTGAAGCTATCGACTTCCTGCGCCATCTGAACGACGTGGTGGCCCAGGAAGCGCCGGGTGCGCTGGTGATTGCCGAGGAGTCCACCGCCTGGCCGGGTGTGAGCCAGCCGACCCAACAGGGCGGGCTGGGCTTCAACTACAAATGGAACATGGGCTGGATGCACGACTCCCTGCATTACATCCAGCAGGACCCGGTGTACCGTGCCCACCATCACAACGAGCTGAGTTTCGGCCTGGTGTATGCCTGGTCCGAGCGGTTCATCCTGCCGATCTCCCACGATGAGGTGGTACACGGCAAGCACTCGCTGATCGACAAGATGCCAGGCGACCGCTGGCAGAAATTCGCCAACCTGCGTGCCTACCTCGCGTTCATGTGGATGCACCCTGGCAAGAAACTGCTGTTCATGGGCTGCGAGTTCGGCCAATGGCGCGAGTGGAACCACGATCAGCAATTGGACTGGTACTTGCTGCAGTATGCCGAACACAAAGGCGTGCAAAAGCTGGTGGGCGACTTGAACCGTCTGTACCGCGAAGAGCCGGCGTTGCATGAACAGGACGATGCGCCCCAGGGCTTCCAGTGGCTGATCGGCGATGACGCGATCAACAGCGTCTATGCCTGGCTGCGCTGGAGCAAGGACGGTAAGCCGGTGCTGGTGGTGGCCAATTTCACCCCGGTGCCGCGTGAGGGTTATGCCGTCGGTGTTCCTTTTGCTGGACGCTGGAGCGAAGTGATCAACAGTGACGCCGATATGTACGCAGGTTCCAATTACGGTAACGGGGGCGAGGTATTTACCCAGGAAGAGCCCCGTCATGGGCAAGCGGTGTCACTGTCTTTGAATTTGCCGCCCCTGGGTGTGCTGATTCTGCGTCCGGAATCGCTTTAAAGGCTCTACCGTGCTGGATTCTGTTGTCCACGCTACTGGCAGGGTGCCACAATGGCGCCTTTGTCGTGGCAGTCGAATCAGGCGAATCTCATGAATGGCCTTGGGCGTGGGCAGGACCAGGATTGCGTTATAGAAGAGCAGGTGCGGACCGATCGTTTGCACCAGTTGTTCCGGCAATCATTTTCCGCCATTTTCGGCAGCTACTTGGGCGCCATAATGCTCTCCTGGCTGTGCTGGGACCGGTTTGATCATCAAGTCATCCTGGTTTGGCTGCTGGCATTGGCGGCCTCGACGTTACTGCGGCTCAAGATGTTCATGGAGTGGTTTCGCTGCCCCAACGCCGAGCGCACCCCGGATCGCTGGGAGCGCCGCTACTGGATCACGCTGATGCTGTCGGCCGGCATCTGGGGCTTCGGCGCGCTGGCGGTGATGCCCACCGATGACCGACTGTCCCAGGCCCTGGTGATGCTGTTTACCGTGGGTATGTCGGTGAGTGCAGTGTCTTGCTATTCGGCGTACCGCTATATGACGCTGGGGTCCATGGGCCTGGTTTTGTTCCCGTGCACCCTCTGGCTGCTGTTCCAGCCTTCGCCGATGCAAATCGGCGTGGCCATCGCGGTATTGGTGTTTTCCACCTTTGTGGTGAGTGCCACGCGCAAGCTGTCCGATGCCCTGGAAAAGGCCTTTCGCCTGACCCGGCAAATGGAACGTGCCCACAACATCTCCACCCGCGCCGCCCAGACCGATGAACTCACCGGCCTGATGAATCGCCGCGCCTTCTTCGAGCATGCCCAGGTGTTGTATGAACAATGCCGGCACAATCGTCAGCCGCTGTGTGCGCTGATGATGGACATGGACCACTTCAAGGAAATCAACGACACCTACGGCCACCAGGCCGGTGACCAGGTGTTGCGCCAGATTGGCGGAGTGATCAGCGCTTCGTTCCGCCAGGCCGATGTGTACGGGCGCCTGGGGGGTGAAGAGTTCGCGGTGTTGCTGCCCAACACTTCGCTGGAAACCGCACGGGCTATCGCCGAGCAGTTGATCAAGGCGATCTCCGGCCTGTCTTCCGCGCCGGTGCATGGCTTGACCGCCAGCCTCGGTGTTGCCTCCACCCATGCCCAGGATCAAGACCTGCACGGCCTGATGAATACGGCCGACAAGGCGCTGTACCGGGCGAAAGCCCTGGGTCGTAATCAAGTGGCCGTGGCAGAGTAAGGTTTCAGGTCTCGCCTAGGGCATCGCCTTGGCCAATGCCCGGGCCACCTGGTCTGCGGAGTAGGGTTTGGCGAGGAACTCGAACCCTTCGTAGCCACTGTCGGCCAGCTCTTCGCTGTAGCCGGAGGTGAGCACCACCGGCAAGTCCGGGCGTCGCTGGCGCAGCACCTTGGCCATGGCCACACCGGTCATGCCGGGCATCACCACATCCGAGAACACCCCATCGAACCCCATGGCATCGGCACCGGCCAGGGCGAGCGCCTGTTCGGCATCGGTGGCCCAGGTGGTGCGGTAGCCCAGGTCCTGGAGGATCTGGTTGGCGAAGCGACCCACTTCCAGATTGTCCTCTACGATGAGGATATGGCGCGGCGTCGCAGTGTGGACCGGTGCAAGCTCCTCTGGGCGCTGCGCGAGAGGCATCGCGGGTGGGGCCACTTCCGGCAGATACAAGGTAAACACCGTGCCCTGGCCCACGCGGCTGGACACATCGACGTTGCCGCCGGACTGCTTGGCAAACCCGAATACCTGGGACAAGCCCAGGCCAGTGCCTTTGCCCACGGCCTTGGTGGTGAAAAACGGCTCGAAAATGTGCTCGAAGGTGTCTCCCGCAATACCGCTGCCGGTGTCGGTCAGGGAAACGCTCACAAACCCTTCGTGCACCGCTGCGTCGCCGCGAATACGCGGCATTGCATCCACCGTGGCGACACGCAGGACCAGCGTGCCCTGGCCGTCCATGGCATCCCGGGCATTGAGTGCGATATTGATCAGCGCAGTTTCGAACTGGCTGGAGTCGACGCGCACATGGCAAGGGGCATCAGGCAGTTCTACTTGCACGTGGATGCGTGCGCCGGTGACGCTTTCGAGCATCTCGCCGATGTTCTTGACCCGTTGGCCCGCATCGAAGACTTCCGGGTTCAGCGGTTGGCGGCGGGCGAAGGCGAGCAGTTGACTGGTGAGTTTGCTGGCCCGCTCTACGGTATCGGACACCGCGCCCATGTAGCGTTGGCGCCGTTCTTCGGACAACCCCGGCTGACGCAGGAAGTCCACCGAGGAGCGAATGATGGTCAGCAGGTTGTTGAAGTCGTGGGCCACGCCGCCGGTCAATTGGCCGATGGCTTCGAGTTTCTGTGACTGGCGCAGTGCGGCCTCGGCCTGGGTGAGGGCAGCGGTGCGTTCCTGTACCCGTTGTTCCAGCGAGGCGTTCAGCTCGGTGAAGGCTGCCAGGCCTTCGCGTACGGCGGCGTCGGCGCGTACGCGCTCGATATGGGCCCAGGAGCGCTCGGTGACTTCTCCTACCAGCGCCAGGTCATAGGGCGACCAGACCCGGGCCTTTTTGTCATGCACGGCCATCAAGGCGGTGAGGCGGCCGTGCTTGATCAATGGGAAACACACAGTGGCCAACGCGCCCAGTGCCTGATAGCTGGCGGCGTCCTCGGGGGCGAACTCGATGCGATTGTCCTGCACCACCAACGGTTCGCCGGCGCGCAGGCGCTGCACTGCCATTGCGCCGAACGAGGCCAGGCTGTAGTGACCCACGATGCTCGGCGAGCCGGGCGCTGCCCAGTTGCCGCGAATGGTAAAGCCGTCTTCGTCGGCATCCATGTCGGCATACGCGCAGTTGGACACCTGCATGTGCTGCGCCAGCAGGCGCGTGGTGGTGGCCATGATGTGTTCGGCATCGGTGGCGGTGGCGACCGCATTGCCGATGGTGTCCAGGGCCGCCAGGCGCTGGGTGAGAAATACGGTGGTGGTGGTTTCGGTGACCGTGTCGAGCATGCCGACGATCTTGCCATCGGGGTCGCGGATCGGGCTGTAGCAGAACGTGAAGTAGGCCTGCTCCGGCCCCGCACCACGCTCAATGACCAGGGGGAAATTCTCGATGTAGGTCGCGTGCCCCTCGAATGCCGCGTCGGCGATCGGGCTGATCTGGTCCCAGACTTCGTGCCAGATTTCGCTGAAAGGGCGGCCCAATGCGTCAGGTTTATCGCCCAGGATCGGAATAAACGCATCGTTGTAGAGCGTGATCAACTGCGGTCCCCAGATGATGGCCTGGGGAAAGCTTGAGGCGAAGCACAGTGCGGCCGTGGTTTTGAGCACATCCGGCCACTGTTCCAGCGGACCCAGGGGCGTATTCGCCCAATCATGCTGGCGAACCCGCTCAGCCATGTCGCTGCTACTCTGCAGCCAATTCATCATTGCAAGAACACCTTGTTTGCCGCGATCTGCGTAACGCCTTGAAGGGAGGGCCTGACAAGCAACAGACCGGAAACCCCGCTGGCAGTTCAGCGGGATTATCGCGGTGATAGCAATTTGATGCACTGTGCATTCGTGGCGATCTGCAAACCGGCTTATTGCGCGCCGAAAACCGCCGTCCAATAAATCCCCGCGTCACTCTTCGGGTCCATCGCATAGGCCGCGCCCAGCTCGCGGAACTGCGGGTTCATCAGGTTGGCGCAATGGCCCGGGCTGGCGAGCCAGCCGTCGACCACCTTGCGCGGCGTGTCCAGGCCGGCGGCGATGTTTTCGCCGATGTTCTTCGCGATATACCCGGCCAGTTCCGCACGGTCGCCGGGGGTACGGCCGTCGTGGTCGAGGTGGTCGAAGAAATTGCCGTTGGCCATGTTTCGCGTGTGACTGTTGGCGGCGCCGGCCAGGTCGTCATTCCACGACAAGGGCGTGGTGGCGGTAAACGCCTGGGGGCCGCATTGCCTTGGCTGCGATCGCGCGGCGTTGATCAGGTTGAGCAGTTGCCTGCCTTCGGTCTGCCAATCGCCCAGGCCACTGGTCAGCAGCGGGCGGGCGAGCACGATGCGCCAGTCCTGGCCGCTGTTGCTCACGCCGATATCGACGAATTGCGGGTCCAGCACCACGCGGCAGAAGCTCTCGCGCACGGCCTTCATGGCCGCCTGGGCATCCTTGGGCCCGGACAGGCTGATGGCCTGCACGTTGACCATCGGGTACGCGGCGCGTGCCAGCGCTTGCTGCAAGTCGCCCACATTGGTGGCCGGCAGCACCAGCCGGGTGTCGCTGGCCAGCGGTGGCAGTTCCTGGGAACCCTGGTCGCCGCAACGTTGCACCTGGCTGCGGTATTGGTTGATCTGTTGTACCAACTGACTTTCTTCATTCGCCATCGCGCTGGCGCAGAACACCGTACTGGCGGCCAGCGTCGTGAGACCCATCATCAATGACAGAACGCGCATGGACGTTACCCTTGAGCTTGAAAGTGCCCATGATGCGCGATGTAACCCGGTCTGGCGCAACGCCTTTTTTGTTTTTTTGCCTCAATGGGTGTTCTGGAGGCTGTTACAAGCGCTGAAGCGGCGCCATGCCATCACACCGGCCAGCAGGATCAAACCCAGCGCCACGCTGAACGTTGGATGCAGGCCATAGGCCACGGATTGGGGCAGGGCGCGGGTCACGTCCGGGCTGGCCCAGGCAAACACTGCACCCAGTACGGACGTGCCGACGATCAACACACCACCCGTCAACGTGCAGGCCTGTACAGCTTTGCCCTGCCACTGACGTTGCCGGGCTTTACCGTGGCGATGCTCTGGCATCCCCGGCAAGATGCCGACCTTACCCACCGTTGGTCGCGCGGGTGTTTGCGTGAGGTATGCGCCGAACAGGTACAATCAGCGCTGCCTTGACGCTGAACCCCCAGGAATTTGCATGTACAGCCTTACCCGCTACACCACACCGTGCCCCGAGCCGATCAACAGCCAGATCCTGCAATTGGTGGTGGATAACCTCACTGACATCAGCAGCGTAGCGCTGCCGCCGAGCAACCTGCTGTACAACATCTACCAATATGCCACCGGCTTTGAAGTGCACCTGTACCTCGAAGCGCTCAACGGTGCCAAAGGCATTGCGGTCGAGTTGGTGGTGGCGATGGACGGGGACAAGCTGATTGGCTTTTGCCTGTACCTGCCCGTGAAGGATGATCCAGAGGCCTGCGGTGTTGCGTTCATGGCGGTGCAGGTCGGCTATCGGCGCCAGGGTGTGGCCCGCGCAATGATGCGTGACGTGTTGAGCCGTTATCCCCATGCTGAATTGGCCTGTTCGGTGGAGAAGGTGCCCGCCTTTGAGGGCATGGGCTTTCAAGTGCGTGGTGCGCGCGGCACCCAGGTGTTGATGAACACGCGGGACTACGGCACCGATGGCCTGATGGGCGTGCTGGATGTGGCGTCGATCTACCGCTCGCTGGAGGTGCGGCAGATTCATACGTACCTGCTGCAAAAGCATGGCAAGCGCGCCATGGTGGATGCGGAGAAGCAGCGTGACCGGCACCTCGATCAACTGGCGCGCAAGGTGCAGTTGTTTGTTGTCGGGCGTTGAGTGGATCTTTTTTGTGGCAAGCCCGCTCACTACCATGTGGCAATGTGAGCTGTCAGTTGCCGCCGCCGTGTAGGTTGTTGCATCGTCACCCAAAACTTTCTAGACGCGCCCACGATTGACCATCGCCAGGATGGTCGCCAGCAACTCCTGTTGCGCCTCTTCACGGCTGATCTCACCACTGGCCGCTGCCTGGGACAACGCTTCCGCAGCCCCCAGCATTGCCCTTAGACCCGGCTGGGAAATCCGGCCGAAGGGCGACAGCGCATCGCGGCATTTATCGAGAAAGATTGCCTCGTACTGGCGCTTGAGCGTCTCCAGCTCCGGCGAGCTGCTGAGCGCGGCGATCACCCCCGGAATTTCCCGACCTTGCAACAGCACGCAGTCCACATAGGACGCGGCGATCACCCAGGCACGATCCTCAAGCGTAGCGCTGCTGGCTTCGATGGCGTCGACAAACACCTGGTTCTGGCGCGCATCGAAGTCTTCATACAGCGCGGTCAGCAACCCGGCGCGGGTGACAAAATGGTCGTAAACCACCGGCTTGGTGACGCCCGCCAGTTCCGCCAGGCGGCCAAGGGTCAGGGCGTCTGTGCCTTCATCGCGCACCAGTTGCCAGGCCACATCAAGTAGTTGGCGCAGGCGATCTTCACGGGACAGGCGACGGCGTGGGGCAGGGGATGCGGGGCTTGACATGCTTATATACCAAAAGTAACTTACTGATCGTAACTTAAGCCCAGCCTAACCCTGAAGGGGAGTTTTGTCATGCATGCGTTGATTGTTGTTGCCCATCACGACCCGCAATCCCTTACCCACAGCGTCGCCGCGCAGGTGGCCGTCGGCCTCGGCGCATCCGGCCACACATTCGAGATCGCCGACCTTGCCGCCGAAGGGTTTGACCCGCGCTACAACGCCGCCGACCATGCGGTACACCGCAGCCGCGCCACGCCCCCGGCCGACGTACTGGCCGAACAGGCCCGCCTTGACCGCGCCGACGCGCTGGTGCTGGCGTTCCCGATCTATTGGTGGTCGCTGCCGGGCTTGCTCAAGGGCTGGATCGACCGTGTATTCGTCAACGGCTGGGCCATCGAGTACGGCCCGGATACCCTGATGGTGAAAAAACTGCGGCACCTGCAGGTCCACCTGCTGGCCCTGGGCGCGGCGGATGACGATGCCTTTGATCGGCACGGCTATGCCAAGGCGATGCGCACGCAGATCGACTACGGGATTTTTGATTACTGTGGCGCGCAGGTGGTGACGTCCGAATTGTTGCTGGAGTCGGAAAGCGGTGGGGCGCAGGCGCATCTGGACAAGGCCAGGGCCGTTGGTCGGGGAGTGTTTGAAACCAAGGCGGTTGCCGGTTGATTCAAACGTCGCGAAACAAGTCGTGGGCATCCAGCAGGCGGTAGGCGATTTCCGGACGTTTTTCCATGCCTCGGCGGATCGCGGCCGGGATCGATTGGCGGGTCTTGCGACACATCCCTGGCAAATCGTCGATGACGATCTGGATCCCGCGCATGCTCTTGACCTCGGTATGTCCAGGGGCGATATGCACGCGGATGCCCAGTTGCTGGTACATCAGCTGTTGCATGCGCTCCAGGTCCTGCAGGCTCTTGAGGTCTTCAAGCCGGTCGAGCAGTTTCTTCTCTTCCTGGCGCGTGAGCCGGAGGATGCGCTGGTCGGCACCCGGCGTCTGCAACAGTTGTTCGCGGTCGCAGACGCAGGCGCCGGGTGGGCAGGGTTGGCGAATGATCATGTGCAGAGCCTCCCCATTCCGACGCCGACGCCTTAATAGCTCAGCTGCACCCCGAGACTGCCCAGGGCCTTCCAGTACTCGGGATAGGTCTTGGCCACGCAATCCGGGTCCTGTATGCGAATACCCGAAACCTTCAGCCCGGCCAGGGCAAAGCACATGGCGATGCGGTGGTCGGCGTGGGTGTCGATCAGCGCGGTGCACGAGGTGCCGGCCAATGCGGGGTCGCTGGCTACCAGCAGGTCGTCGCCTTCGATGGTCGCCAGGCCCGGGCGGATTGCATTGAGGCCGTCATGCAGTGCCTGCACACGGTCGCACTCCTTGACCCGCAGGTTGGCCAACTCGGTGAAACGCACCGGCGTGTTGTTGAAAGCCGCGAGCACCGCCAGGGTCGGGATGGCGTCCTGCATCTGCGAGCCGACCACCGTGGCTTGCATATGCGGGAACTGCGCGATCACGGCCTGGGCCTTGGCGTCCGGTTGGGTGAAATCCTGCGCGGCCACGCCGATGTCGATGCGCCCCCCGGTCAACACTTCAGCGGCCCACAGGTAAGTGGCGGCGGAGGCGTCGGGTTCGATCAGGTAGTCGTGGGCGATGTAGCCGGTCGGGGCCACGCACCAGGTGGTGTCGTCAACGGCTTCAACCTGGGCACCGAAGGCGCGCATGCAGTCCAGGGTCAGGTCGACATAGCCACGGGCACCGATGTCCTTGCCGGTCAGCGCCACTTCAATCGGCGCTTCGCCGCAGGCCGCGAGCATCAGCAGCGCCGACACGTACTGGCTGGACAGGCCGCCGTCGATCTCGAAGCGCTTGGCCTTGATCTTGCCCACGCCATGCACGGTGACCGGCGGGCAACCGGTCGGGCTGTCGACCTGGATGCCGTTCTGGCCGAGGGTCGCCAGCAACGGGCCGATCGGGCGTTTTTGCATGTAGTCGTCGCCGGTCAGCACCACGGTGCCTTCGACCGTGGCCACCGCAGCCGTGAGAAAGCGCATGGCAGTACCGGCATTGCCGAGGAACAGCGGTTGTGCCGGCAGGTGCAGTTTGCCGTTGCCGGTGACAACGAAGGTGGTGTCGTCCGGCTCATCGATGGTCACGCCCATTTGGCGCAGGGCCACCGACATATGGCGGGTGTCGTCGCTCTTGAGCGCGCCGCTGAGACGGCTGGTGCCCTTGGCCAGGGCCGCCAGCAACAGGGCGCGGTTGGTAATGGATTTGGAGCCGGGGGGCGCGACCTTGCCATTGAGGGGGAAATTGGGCGGTGTAACGGTCACGGTTTTCTGCGAACTCAAGGGACAGGGCTCCTGATCAAGGCAAGGTGGCACGGAGTGGCCGACGGGCGGACTCGAATAATCGGGCATAGATACAGTACTTGTCGAGCAGGGAACGCCGCCGGCCGGCATTTTCCGCAGGGTTATCGATTATCGGGACGCGCTGTAGGTGGATTACCCTTGGCAGGGTAGGCGTGCGCCCCAACAGGGGGCAGGACAAGCGCGTCCGGTCAATGAAATGCAGGAGTTGTGTAAATTTTCATACGCGGCGCCTCGATGGACAAGCCGGGGCGATAGGGTAAGTTCAAAGCGCGTCCCATCCCCGGGGCGTTTTCAATCAAGGAGTGACTGAAATGAACAAACCCCAGACTCAACTCAGACATGGCCGCGTCGTGACCCCGGCCAGCCGTGGCTCGGTGGCTGTTGAACGCGGGCTGCTGGGCAACTGGCAAGTCAACGAAATGGAAGGCGGCAAGAACTTCCCGGCGCTGACTGCCGGGCCGTTCCCCGCACCCTATCAAACCGACGACCAGAGTGTGACGCCGCCGGCCGATGGGCATATCTTGAGCGGCGGCAAAACCGACGAGCGCGATTGCATCAACTACACCGATGAGGAGATGAGCAAAAAGCTCAACACGCCGTTTACCTGGCCACTGCTGAATGTGGAGGCCGGACAAGTCTTCAAGGTGCAGTGGGAATACACCGCCGCCCACGTTACCCGTGGTTACCGCTGGTTCATCACCAGGGATGGCTGGGACCCGAAACAGCGCATCAGTCGTGCTCAATTGGACACCCAGCCGTTCTTCGAGGATTTCTACACCCAGGTGCCGTACTACCAGCATGCCGACGAACTGAAAGCCAAGGTCGAGCATCAGGTGACATTGCCCAAGGGTAAGCAAGGCCGACATGTGGTGGTGCTGATGTGGATCGTGGCCAACACGGGCAACGCGTTCTACCAGGCGTTTGACCTGGACTTCAAATAAAGTCCGGTCAACGCTTGCTCAACCAGTAATCATGTAGCGCCCGCGCAGCCGGTTCGATTTCGCTGACCCGCTGTTGATGGGCGTCTACATCCAGGTCGGCCGGTAATTCGAAGTTGTCCTGTTCGGCGCACCAGGAAATCTTCTCCAATTGCGCGGCCTGCTCGGCGGGCAATTCAGGCCAGTTACCGATGGCGGCGCCACGGATGTAGCCAAAGCACCATTCCTCGGCGAGGGTCACGGTGTGGCCCTGGTGTTCGGTATCGTCGAAGCGCGCCTTGAAACCCGTGGCGTCAGTGGCCAGTTGCCCGGCCAGGGTGTTGATATGGCGTACGCACAGTTCGAGGAAACTCTGCGCTTCATCCATGTTGTCCCATTCCGGGTTCTGGCCGCCCCAGATCGCCGGGAACCACTCGGCCACGTCCACCTGCACCGGGCTGGACACCAGCGCGGTGAAGTAGCCGTCGAGTTCGGCCAGGTTCAGCACCGAATGGTCGTCGCCGTATTTAAGCAAAGTGTCTTCGATGAACTCGAATTCGGCGGCGGTGAGGGGTTGGGCGTGCATGGGCATATCCTTTAAACGTCGAGCGCCGCTGTCGGGGCGGCCTAAAGCGCGAAGGATGGCGCTTAGTCAGGCTTTTTTCCAGCAGTTTCCATGCGTTGGCACAGCTTGCCCACGCACACCGCGCCGACCACTGCGAGGATGATCGGCACCAGGAAGTCATGGTCGATGCGGGTGAATTCCGCCACCAGCACAATCGCGGTCAGGGGCATGTTCATGCTGGCGGCGAGGAACGCCGCCGCGCCGATGATTGCAAACGCTCCGAGGGGCACACCCGGCCACACCAGGCTCCAGGCGCCGCCGAGGATGATCGCCAGTAACGCGCCATTCGCCAGGCCGGGGGTGAGCAGGCCGCCTTCGGCCCCGGCGCGCAGGCTGCTGGTGGTGATCAGCACCTTGACCACCAGCAACAGTGCGGCCAGGCCGATGCTCAGCTCATTGTCGAAACCCAGTTGCGCCGGGCCTTTGCCGTTGCCGAGAATCTGCGGCAGCAACATTGCCAGCCCGCCGATGACGCTGAAGTTGATCAACGCCAATACCGGCAGGCGCCAGCCTCTGGCGGCGTTCGCCCGCGCAGCGCCGGTGAGGCGGGTGAAACCATAGGCGGCCAATCCAAACACTGGCCCACACACCACGGCCCAGGCGATCAGCACCGGGCTCAGCACAAAATGCGGCACCACGTATTGCGACTCCGCCCCCAGCCCGATCCACGCCACTGCTGCACCAATCGCCGAAGTTGCCAGCGCAATCAGCGCCGCCGGCCAACTGAATGCGCCCACCAGCACTTCCAGTACAAACACCGCGCCGCCCAACGGCACGTTGTACACCGCCGCCAGCCCGGCCCCCGCGCCGCAAGCCACGATCAGGCGGTGCATGGGCGGTTCGAGCCGGGCGTGTCGGGACAGCCAGGTGGCGGCCAGTGCACCGACCTCACGGGGCGCCACTTCACGCCCCAGCGGCGAGCCGAGAGCCACGGTGATGATCTGCAACAGCGCGTGGGCGAGGGTGGTCTTGGGCGGCATGATCGGCATGTGTTCCGACACCGCCCGCTTGATGCTCACCAGCGGGCGGCCGTAGCGATAGAGCGTCCACCACCCCAACCCGGCAACCAGGCCGCATACCACCAGCACCCGCAAACGGCGCTCCGGCGCGGCGGCGGTCACGCCCCACAGAAAGGTTTCGTGGCTGACCAGGCTGTCGAGACTGTAACCGTACGCCAGGTGCTGAATACCGTGCAGCAGCAGGGCCAGGAGCATCCCGCCCAGGCCCGCGCCAACGCCGGTCAACACGACCACCAGGGCAAGAATCAGCGACGAACGCAACGTGGACGGCATAGACGGCTCCAGGCAAGGGCCCTGATTGTATCGCCGATAAGCCGGGCCTCCGGGATCAAATGTATCGGTATTGCCTGAACCTTGCGCCCACAACATTCCATTACGTTTGCCCGTCCCGTTTTTGGCCGATGTGCCGTCACACACACTTGTTATAGTTCGGGCCTTATCACTCGCCAGTCAGGGATCACTGCCATGTCCGAATACCAAGCTTTCGTCGTCGAACTCACCGGCAACGTTGCCCATGTGCAGATCAACCGCCCGGAAAAGATCAACTCGATGAACGCCGCGTTCTGGACCGAAATCATCGACATCTTCCAGTGGGTCGAAGACACCGACGCCGTGCGCGCCGTGGTACTCAGCGGCGCCGGCAAGCATTTCTCCTCCGGCATCGACCTGATGATGCTGGCCTCGGTCGCCAATGACTTTGGCAAGGATGTCGGTCGCAACGCCCGCCTGCTGCGGCGCAAGATCCTCGAACTGCAAGCCTCGTTCAACGCCGTCGACAACTGCCGCAAGCCGGTGCTGGCGGCGATCCAGGGTTACTGCATCGGCGGCGCCATCGACCTGATCAGCGCTTGTGACATGCGCTACGCCGCCGAAGGTGCGCAATTCTCGATCAAGGAAATCGACATCGGCATGGCCGCCGACGTCGGCACCC
Source organism: Pseudomonas sp. NFPP04 (assembly GCF_900113815.1). Classification (NCBI taxonomy): domain Bacteria; kingdom Pseudomonadati; phylum Pseudomonadota; class Gammaproteobacteria; order Pseudomonadales; family Pseudomonadaceae; genus Pseudomonas; species Pseudomonas sp. NFPP04. Next base: position 193,377 of record NZ_FOQS01000013.1, read on the forward strand.
TGCAGCGTCTGCCGCGCATCATCGGCGACGGCATGCTGCGCGAGCTGGCCTACACCGGTCGCCAGTTCGGCGCCGAGGAGGCGCGCAGCATCGGCCTGGTCAATCGCGTCTACGCCGATCAGGACAGCCTGTTGGCCGGCGTGATGGAGATTGCCCATGAAATCGCCGGCAAATCGCCGATTGCGGTCACCGGCACCAAGGCCATGATCAGCTACATGCGTGACCATACAGTCAATGACGGCCTGGAATACGTTGCCACCTGGAACTCGGCTATGTTGCAATCCAACGACCTGCGCGTGGCCATCGCGGCCCATATGAGCAAGCAGAAACCCGAATTCGTGGATTGACTGACATGACCCCAGGCTGGATTACCACAACGCTGCTGGACAACGACGCCCCTGGCGGCTGGGCCGTCGCCCGCAGCCGCGACGGCTTTTTGCACGACACCAATGGCCCGCTGTTCCCGAGGGAATGGCTCAAGCGCCAGGACCTGTCGGTGTTCGCCGAGCATGGCATCGGCCACCTCGATGGCGAGCCGGTGTACCTGCTGGAGCTCGACTCGGCGGCTGAAGTGCCGGGCTGCAGTTGGCAGGGCCTGCGCGGCTTCATGCTGCAAGGCGATCACACTTTGTACAAAGTGCTGGGCTATGCGGCGCAGATCGGTACTTGGGCACGGGAGCACAGGTTCTGTGGCAGTTGTGGCCAGGCCATGGTCCAGGTGCCACGGGAACGCGCGATGTACTGCCAGGCCTGCGACCTGCGCAGCTATCCGCGGATCTCGCCGAGCATGATCGTGCTGGTGACCCGTGGCGACGAGATCCTGCTGGCGCGTTCGCCACGCTTTGTCACGGGGGTCTACAGCACCCTGGCGGGGTTTGCCGAGCCGGGTGAGTCGGCCGAAGACTGCCTGGTCCGCGAGGTCCGCGAAGAGGTGCAGCTGGAGGTCAAGAACATCCAGTACATGGGCAGCCAGTGCTGGCCGTTCCCGCACTCGATGATGCTGGGCTTCCATGCCGAGTACGCCGGTGGCGACATCGTGCCCCAGGCCGATGAGATTGAGGACGCGCAGTGGTTCAACATCCACGACCTGCCGCCGTTGCCGGCGTCACGCTCGATTGCGCGTTACCTGATCGACCTGTACCTGGCCCGTCGACTAGGTCACGCTGAACCAGTGTTGCCAGGCTAGACGCACCGTCAGGCCGAGGACCACGGTGATAAACACCGGGCGAATGAATTTGGCGCCGCCGCTGATCGCGCTGCGTGCGCCAAAGAATGCGCCGCACATCACTGAAACGCCCATGGCCAGGCCGACGATCCAGTCCACCGAACCATTGACGATGAACACCGTCAGCGCCGCTGCGTTGCTGACAAAGTTCATGCTGCGCGCCACGCCGCTGGCCTTCACCAGGTCGATGGGGTGCAACAGCATCGTGCTCACCGTCCAGAACGCCCCGGTGCCCGGGCCTGCCACGCCATCGTAGAAGCCCAGGCCGAAGCCCTGGGTGGCTTGCCACTTCTTCTTGATCGGCGCGTCGGCATCCAGCGGCGCCTTGGGCGTGCCGCCGAACAGCAGGTACAGGCCACAGGCGAACACAATCACTGGCAGCATTTTGTTCAGGGTTTCGGCCGGTAAATAATGGGCGACCACGGCGCCACTCAGTGCGCCGACCAGCGTACCAACGATGGCGTGCACCCACTGGCGCGGGTGGAACAGTTTGCGGCGATAGAAGGTGAAACTGGCGGTGGCCGAGCCGAAGGTGGAACTGAGCTTGTTGGTGCCCAATACCAAATGCGGTGGCATGCCGGCGGTGAGCAGGGCGGGTGTGGTCAGCAGGCCGCCGCCACCGGCAATGGCGTCGATAAAACCGGCGATGAAGGCAACCACCGCCAGGATGGCGAGGGTGGTGAGGTCTACGCTGAGTTCGAAGGGCATGGGCAGGGCTTATTCTTGGCAGGGCGCTATGCGAAAGGCCGCCATCTTACTCGCGGGGAGTCTGCAAATCCAAATGTGGGAGGGGGCTTGCCCCCTCTCACATTGTTACTGCGTCGACTTACGATCGATGTGTTTCGATCCACTCCAACGCCGTGCGCCAGATACAAATCCCGAGGAAATACGCCGACATCACCGACCACAACCCAAACGTCCACGGGTTGGTATTCGGGTAATCCACCACCATCAAGAAGCTGCACAGCAACCAGATCGTGGTCACCGCGATGTTGATCGGCATGAACCGCTTCACCCGGAACGGGTGCAGGAACTTCATCGGCGTCACGGTCAGCAGCGCCAGGCCAATCACGGTGAGCAAGGTGACCCAGGCTTCCGGCTGGATGATATACACGCACAGCGCCACCACGTTCCAGGCGGCGGGGAAGCCGACGAAGTAGTTGTCCTTGCTCTTCATGTTGACGTTGCAGAAGCAGAACAGCGACGACACCAGGATCACCGACACCGTGAACAGGTGGGTAAAGTCCGGCAGGTCGATATAGCGGTAGATAAACAGTGCGGGAATGAACACATAGGTGAGGTAATCGATCACCAGGTCCAGCACCGAGCCGTCAAAGCTTGGCAATACCGTGCTGACATTCACCCGGCGCGCGAGCGAGCCATCGACCCCGTCCACCACCAATGCCAGGCCAAGCCACAGCAGGCAGGCCTTCGGCGAGTTTTCCAGCAGCGCCAGGGTGGCCAGGAAGGCCAATACCACACCGGTGGCGGTGAAGCCGTGGGCGCCCCAGGCTTTGAGTCTGGCTACATGCAGGGTCGATATCACGGGCGGTTCTCCAAAAGGTGAAACGGGGCAGCCGACAACGTGACGCCGTCGAGTCTGGCCGGGGAATGCAGGTATCGACCGGGAAGGGGGTAAGAAGGTTCACCACCCCGGCGTATCACTTAGCGTAGCAAGCGTAAGACATTTCGGCATCAACCCTGGCGGAACACCAGTGCCTTCAAGCCACTTTGCGGATCGATATCCGGAAACTCCGGCGGGTTTGCCAGGCGCTCCACAAAGTTCAGGCCCGGCGCTTCGCGGGTCACGCCGTCGATCAGGAAGTCTTCGCCGAAGGCCGGGTCGTTCATGCAGGCCAGCACCGTGCCCTGTGGCGTGAGTAAATCCGGCAGCCGGCGCAGCACACGTTGGTAGTCCTTGGTCAGCAGAAAGCTGCCTTTCTGGAACGAGGGCGGGTCGATGATCACCAGGTCGTAGGGGCCGCTGTTGGTAACCTTGGCCCAGGACTTGAACAGGTCATGGCCCAGGAAACTCACCTTGCTCAGGTCATGACCGTTGAGACGATGGTTGTCGCGGCCACGGCTCAAGGCGCCGCGGGCCATGTCCAGGTTCACCACATGCTCGGCGCCGCCTTCGATGGCCGCCACGGAAAACCCGCAGGTGTAGGCAAACAGGTTGAGCACACGCATGCCCCTGGCCTGTTCGCGCACCCAGTTGCGGCCATGACGCATGTCGAGGAACAGCCCGCTATTCTGTTTCTTGCCCAGGTCGATCAGGTAGCGCAGGCCGCCTTCGACGATGATCTGCTCTTCGACGGGCTCACCTACCAGCCATTCGGTGGTGCTTTGCGGCAGGTAGCGGTGTTGCAGGGCCACGGTATAACGGCCGAACTGGCTGCGCAGCAGCTGTTTCAGGGCGTCCAGTTGTGCCGCGTCGGGCTCCTTGAACAACGACACCAGCAATACGCCTTGCAACCAGTCCACCGTCAGTTGCTCCAGGCCCGGCCAGCAACGACCACGGCCGTGGAACAGGCGGCGGGTTTCGCTCGGCGGAGTCTGCAGGGCAGCGAGCAAATGAGCGTGCAGGGTGGCGAGTGCTTCTGGGTTCATCGTTAAACGTCATTGATTGAGCGGGCGGCATTTTAAACACAGTTGCAGGGTTGCGGGTGGCTTGAGCACAACGTGCTGCAAAAAAGTGAGTTGGCAGTGATTCATGCTCAAAATGCTGAAATCAGCGCTTGAGAACAGGCAAAAAATCCTTCGGTGCCGACATAAACTGGAAAAAAAGCCTGGAGGTGCCCATGAACGGTTTCACGACAGCGGTGATTGACCAGCAAGAGCTGGATGAATGGCGCGAAGCCCTCGCCTCACTGGCGGCGAACGCCGGCCCGGCACGGGCGCGCCAGATCCTCGATGTGCTGGCCCAGGATGCCAGTGCCCCGCACATTGACTGGAAACCGCGCCACGGCACGCCCTACATCAATAGCATCAGCGTCGAGCAGCAGCCGGCGTTTCCGGGCGACCTCGCCACCGAAGAACGCCTGGCTTCACTGGTGCGCTGGAACGCCCTGGCCATGGTGGTGCGCGCCAACCAGGCCTATGGCGAACTCGGCGGGCATATCGCCAGTTACGCCAGCGCGGCAGACTTGTTCGAGGTAGGTTTCAACCATTTCTTCCGTGCCCGCAGCGACAGCTTTGGCGGTGACCTGGTGTTCTATCAGCCGCATTCCGCGCCTGGCATTTATGCGCGGGCGTTCCTTGAAGGCCGCTTGAGTGAAGCCGACCTGGCCCACTATCGCCAGGAGATCGGCGGGCCCAAGGGAGGCGCACGCGGCCTGTCCAGCTATCCCCACCCCTGGCTGATGCCGGATTTCTGGCAGTTCCCCACTGGTTCCATGGGGATCGGCCCCATCAGTTCGATTTTCCAGGCGCGCTTCATGCGCTACTTGCAGCATCGCGGCTTGCTGGACACCACTGACCGCCACGTCTGGGGCGTGTTTGGCGACGGCGAGATGGACGAGCCGGAAAGCATGTCCGCCTTGACCCTGGCCGCCCGTGAAGGCCTGGACAACCTCACCTGGGTGGTCAATTGCAACCTGCAACGCCTCGACGGCCCGGTGCGCGGCAACGGGCGCATCATCGATGAACTGGAAGCCTTGTTTGCCGGCGCCGGTTGGAACGTTATCAAACTGGTGTGGGGCTCGGACTGGGATGCGTTGTTGGCCAAGGATGCCGACGGTTCGCTGGTCAACACCTTGTCCAGTACGGTTGACGGCCAATTCCAGACCTTTGCCGCCAAGGACGGCGCCTACAACCGCGAACACTTCTTTGGCCAGAGTGAATCCCTGGCCCGGCTGGTCGAGGGCCTGAGCGACGAACAGATCGACCGCCTCAAGCGTGGCGGCCACGACATGGTCAAGATTCACGCGGCCTACCACGCGGCGCGGCAGGTCAAGGGCAAGCCCACGGTGATCCTGGCCCAGACCAAGAAGGGCTTCGGCATGGGCGAAGCCGGGCAGGGCAAGATGACCACCCACCAGCAGAAGAAACTCGACCGCGATGCACTGATCGCCTTCCGCAATCGCTTCCAGTTGCCGCTGACCGATGAGCAGACCGAGTCCCTGAGCTTTTTCAAACCGGCAGACGACAGCGTCGAACTGCGCTACCTGCACCAGCGGCGCAACGCATTGGGCGGCTACGTGCCCAGTCGCAGCCAGGCCGCCGCGCCTGTCGCCGTGCCGGCGGTATCGGGCTACGCCGGTTTTGCCACGGCCGCCGACGGCAAGGAAATGTCCACCACCATGGCATTCGTGCGCATGCTCACCAACCTGCTCAAGGACAAAGCCCTGGGCCCGCGCATCGTGCCCATCGTCGCCGATGAAGCGCGCACCTTCGGCATGGCCAACCTGTTTAAGCAGATCGGCATCTATTCCAGCGTCGGCCAGCGCTACGAGCCGGAAGACATCGGCTCGATCCTCAGCTACCGCGAAGCCACCGATGGGCAGATCCTGGAGGAGGGCATCAGCGAAGCCAGCGCCATCAGCTCCTGGGTTGCCGCGGCCACCAGTTATTCAGTCCATGGCCTGCGCATGTTGCCGTTCTACATCTATTACTCGATGTTCGGCTTCCAGCGCGTCGGCGACCTGATCTGGGCCGCGGCCGACCAGCGCGCCCGTGGCTTCCTGCTCGGCGCCACGGCCGGGCGCACCACCCTCGGTGGCGAGGGCTTGCAGCACCAGGATGGCAGCAGCCACCTCACGGCGGCCACCGTGCCCAACTGCCGCGCCTACGACCCGGCGTTTGCCGGTGAATTCGCGGTGATCCTCGACCACGGTATGCGCCAGATGCTGGAGCACGATGTGGACGAGTTCTACTACGTGACCCTGATGAACGAAAACTACCCGCAGCCGAGCCTCCCGGAAGGCGTGGAGACGGCGATCATCAAGGGCATGTATCGCTTGCAAGGTACGGTCGATGCCAAGGTGCGCCTGTTGGGTTCCGGCACGCTGGTGCGCGAGGCGCAAGCGGCGGCGCAGTTGCTGGCGCAGGATTGGCAGGTGGCGAGCGAGGTGTTCAGCGTGACCAGTTTCAGCGAACTGGCGCGGGAAGCGCGGGAGGTGGAACGCTGGAATCGCTTGCATCCGCAGCAGAAGGCACGTGTCAGCCACTTGGCTGAATGCTTGCCCAAGGGCGCGCCGGTGGTGGCTGTGTCCGACTACGTGCGGGCTGTGCCGCAGATGATCGGTTCATATCTGGATTCCAGCTACACCGTGCTCGGTACTGACGGATTCGGGCGCAGTGATACACGGGCGGCGTTGCGCGATTTCTTTGAGGTGGATCGCCATCATCTCGTGCTGGCAGCGTTGACGGCGTTGGTGGAGCAGGGGCATCTGCAAGCGCGGGTGTGCCAGGAGGCTATCGAGCGTTACAACGTGCAGACTGAGCGCGGAGCCGCCTGGAACGGCTGAGTTAAAAGCTGGCTATCAGTGGAGGCCCAAAAGCCTCCCTGATAAACCCCGGCGCGATATACCGCTCGTAATGCGCCTCGGACAACAGGAAAAACTCCCGGTCAATCGCATCGCGCAGATCCGCCAGGCTGCGCTCGCGAAACTCCGGCAGCAACCCCAACCCATACGCCTCCAGTCTGGAAATCACTCTAGCCCCCCGCGCAATCAGCTGGTACGCCCAGCAATAGGGCGATTGGTGCGGCACAAAGCGGATCTTGCGATTCTCCAGTTGCTGGCGCAGCAGGTGCGCGTCGAGCACCTGCAGCTTGCTGGCCATTACCTGCACCAGCAGTTGCTCCAGGCGCAGCCACACCGCCTGTTTTTCCTCGGCGTTGTAGCCGTTCCACTGGATCACTTCGTGGTGATAGCGTTTGCAGCCGCGGCAGACCAGGTCTCCGTAGACGGTGGAACACAGGCCTATGCAGGGGGTCTTGATGGTTTGATTGGGCATAAGAAGGCAATTTGCAAAGATTTATCGCGCACCGCAACCGATGTGGGAGGGGGCTTGCCCCCGATTGCGGTGCATCAGTCACTGAAGCTTGAGCTGAACGAACGTCATCGGGGGCAAGCCCCCTCCCACATGTGGAGTCAGTCCCAGCTCAGCGCGCCGCCAGTCTGGTACTCGATCACACGGGTCTCGAAGAAGTTTTTCTCTTTCTTCAAGTCCATGATCTCGCTCATCCACGGAAACGGGTTGGTGGTACCTGGGTACTCTTCCTTCAACCCAATCTGCGACAGACGACGGTTAGCGATGAACTTGAGGTAATCCTCCATCATCGCCGCATTCATGCCCAACAC